>CAYNXM010000376.1:0-53040 GCA_964401105.1 uncultured Lyngbya sp.
TATTATTCCCTCATCTTACTGGTGAATGCAGGACTTTCTGGGGCATTTTTATCCCAGAATTTACTGCTGTTTTTCCTCTTCTATGAATTAGAACTGATTCCCATTTATCTATTAATTGCGATTTGGGGAAGTGAAAAGCGAGGTTATGCCGCAACAAAATTCTTAATTTATACTGCTTTATCAGGCATCTTAATTTTAGCAGGATTTTTAGGAATGACCTGGTTAAGTGGTTCAACCAGCTTTGATTATACGGCAATTCAAACTCAATATTTAACCCAAATTACCCAATTAATTCTGTTAACCGTTTTACTGATTGGTTTCGGCATCAAAATTCCATTAGTTCCTTTACACACTTGGTTACCGGATGCTTACGTCGAATCTTCTGCCCCGGTTACTATTTTATTGGGCGGTATTTTAGCGAAACTAGGCACTTATGGTTTAATCCGTTTTGGCTTACAATTATTTCCCGAAACTTGGAAATTAGTCGCACCGGGATTATCGATTATTGCCGTTATTAGTGTGATGTATGGTGCCTTATCTGCGATTGCCCAAAGAGATATTAAACGCATGGTTGCTTATAGTTCGATTGGACACATGGGCTATGTAATAATGGCAACCGCAGCCGGAACAGAAATCAGCTTTATTGGGGCAATTTCTCAGATGGTTGCCCATGGTTTAATTCTCGCAATATTATTCCATTTAGTCGGTATTATTGAAGCCAAAGTCGGAACCCGTGATTTAGATGTATTGAATGGGTTAATGAACCCTGCCCGTGGCTTACCGTTAATTAGTGGACTGCTAATTTTATCGGGAATGGCAAGTGCCGGAATTCCAGGTTTAGTGGGTTTTGTGGCTGAATTTTTAGTCTTTCAAGGTAGCTTTAGTATCTTCCCCGTTCAAACATTACTCTGTATTATTGCCTCCGGTTTAACTGCTGTTTATTTTGTGATTATGTTAAACCGAACCTGCTTTGGAAAACTGCATAATCGCTTAGCATATTATCCGAAAGTCACATTCTCTGAACAAGCCCCGGCGTTAATTTTAGCAGCATTAATTTTCTTTCTCGGTGTACAACCCAGTTGGTTGTTAAAATGGAGTGAACCGACGGCAAAAGCAATGGTAGTTGCCTTAGACAATTCATCAAACACTCAAATTTCTCTTGATTTTAAACAACAGTAAATACTCATTTAAAAGATAATTATGACAACTACAACTGAAGCCTCTACCTCTGCAAAACTTCCCCCGTCAAATCATGAATTCGCTGATATTGTGCATCGTTTAGAAGCGGGCGGGGCAATGTTACCCGATACCCCGGAAAACTTAATGCAAATTATCGGTATTTATAAAGCCTATGCTGTGCCGATGGATTTTTATTGGCGGGATTTATTGTATATCGCCGAACGAGTTTTTCTTAACCCTATCCCGGCGTTTAAATACTTCTTACCTCAAGAATATTTAGACTTACATAATCATTATGCCGGCGATGATGCAGTCTTAAGAGTTTGGCGCGGAGAAGCCACAGCCCACCCAGAATTAATCGCCTTTTTAGAAAAGGGTGAAACGGGTAAAATGCCGAAACTGTTTCATCATTTATGGCACGATAGAATCAATATGGAGTTTGCCGAAGCTTGTATGCGGGCAATGTTTTGGCATCGCGATATGGGGGGTGGATTTGATCCGTATTTAGATACCGACGAATACAAAGTCAATGCTGATATTGCCATTAAAGCTTATTTTAAGAAAAATCCGCTGATGTTAGGCTTGTATAAACTATTCCCAGAAATGTTCATTGAACAGGTGCGGCAACTGTCTTATTACAGCAATTTAGGCTTGTTTTGGGAAGTGATGGCACCGGTATTCTTTGAAATGAGTGATTTGTATGATGAAGGCAAAATCACCACAGTCCCTGAAGCAATGGATTTTATTGTTAATGGCATTTTTGCGGCTGCCAGTCGCCCGATTTATCATAACGTTTATATTGATGGAAAATGTTATGAAATTGTACCCGAATCAAAAGGCTTTGTTTGGTTATATGAAGCCGCATTACCTTACGTTGAAGCCGTATTTTATCGCACTTCTCCCTTCCGTGGTACAAAGTCTTATAACGCCCAAGCAAAAGAAGTTCCCGAAGATCAAAATGACTTCCATTATGGTATTCTTTATGCCGATGTTTTCCCCGTGGGAACGGCTGGAATTCCCCCCACATTGTTAATGGATGATATGATGCATTTTCTGCCTGATTATCTGCGGGATTATTTTGAAAAGAATTCTCGGGGAGAAGATGATATTTTAGTACAAACGGCTAGCACTTTTCAACGTTCTATGTATTGCGTCACTTCGGCAGTTATTCAAGCGTTACGCACTGCCACTTGTCATCCATTAGACGATCCCGATCCTGAGCATTTACAGGCTAACAGAGCTTTTTATGAAAGTCAATTAGATCGGTTCAAACGCCCAGAAGCCCGGTTAAGAGATATTCAACGTTCAGATTATCGATAATTGAATGGTTTTTAAAAACAAATATACCCCTCCCAACCTCCCCGCGACTTCGGGGAGGTGCCACAGGCGGTGGGGTTTTTAGTATAACGTCTCTTGGATTAATTAAACACATAAATAGGCACTCTTTTATAAGCGGGAGTTCTACTTAAAGTAATTTAAGATAAGGTAAGGTGCGTCCAACAATTGCTATCATTACCAACAATAAGAAAGATTATATTTGACGCACCCTACAATAATTAATTAAACACTACGTTGATTTCAATTAAACAAAAATATAAATAGGCACTCGTTTATAGGCCGGAGTCCCACTTAAGGGGTCAATATTGGCATGAAATAAGATATTGGCTTCTGGATAAAACATAAAGGCTGTGCCTTGTTTGACTGCCCCGCTAATAATTTCAATATCATCTAATTGTCCGGCATTTCCTCTGACTTTTACCTTTTGATGTTCCGTAAAACCTGCTTTTTTAATATCTGCCAAATTCATTAAAATACAATGACGGTGAGGCATTCCTCGATACTTATCTTCCAAACGATAAACGACAGTATTATGTTGGGCATAACTTCGCCCTGTACCTAATATTAATAGAATTCCTTCAGTATTACTGTTGATTCCTAACTCTTCTTTTGTCGGTAAATAAAGTTGCGGTAACGGCGTAATAAACATCTTGGCTTTACCAGAATCTGTCGGGAATTTTGGTTCTGTAAAAATGCGCCCAGAAATCGTAAATTCTGTTTCTGTTTTATCAATTTCCCCAATTTTCTCATAACCCGGAATTGTCTCAGCAATTAATTTTCGTACATATTCAGTATCCTGTAATTTCCGCCAATTTATCGGTTCATCTCCTAAACACCGATGGGCGATTTCGGTTAATAATTCCACTTCAGAAATTAATTCTCCTTCATTCGTAGAAATATGACTTTTACCCGTATCATTTAACCGGACAAAATTATTACCGGATTCTGTTGTTGTCCGATGAGGATTTTCAAACCGATTAAATACAGGTAAAATGATAGTATTTTCTTTTGCTAATCCATGAAAATGTCCTAAATTAGGCTTTGTAGAAATATAAAAAACAGTCTCTATGTTTGAGAAGGCATTTTTAGCTTGATGTAAATCCGGGTTAGCCGCATAAAGATTACCGCCTAAACACAATAATGTATCAATTTTGCCCTCATCTGCTGCGTCAATTAACGCTCTGGCGTGATAACCTTTATTAGTATCAATTTCTGTTTTTAATAAGATAGAAATAGCTTGTTTAATCTCTTCTTTTAAACGAATTGTCACCCCCATCGAACCAAATCCTTGTACGTTAGAATGTCCGCGAATCGGCATTGTACCTGCGCCGAGTTTCCCCGCATTTCCGGTGATTAATGCTGTATTGGCAATACTACGAACATTATCAACGCCATTGGCTTGTTGAGTAATACCCATTGCCCAAGCAAAAACAACAGATTTTTCACTGCCAATAACATAAGCAATTTCTTCGATTTCTTCTTGAGAAACACTACAATTTTGAGTAATAGTTTTCCAAGGCGTTTCTTGGGCAGCTTGTAAGACTTTTTCCCAGTTTTCTGTATAATTTTTTAGATAATCATGATCAACTAAATTTTGCTCAATCAGTGATTTTTGTATCCCGATAAATAAAATAGTATCACTGCCGGGATTCGGTTGTACATAATAACTAGAAATCAGATTTCCGCCTTTTAGTAATGATTTAATTGGAAACGCAGGAGATGAGAATTTGACTAACCCTATTTCAATCTGAGGATTAATAATAATAACTTTACCGCCTCGTTGTTTTAATTTAATTAATTCATTCATTAAACGGGGATGATTTGCCGGGGCATTAGAACCGATTAAAACGACGCAATTTGTCTGTTTGAGGCTGTCTAAACTCACCATAGACGTGCCGGAACCAAATACACTTTTTAAGCCCACTGTAGAGGGAGCATGACATAAATCAGAACAATCTGCTAAGTTATTACTGCCAAAACCCCGTATAATTAATTGTAGTAAAAAAGCGGCTTCATTTGATGATCTTCCCGAACTATAACTAGCGATTCTATCGGGATGCTGTTTAAAGGCTTTTTCAGCAATTTGATAAACTTCTTCCCAACTAATTCTCCGATAATGAGAAGTTCCTGCTTGATAGAGTAAAGGATAACTTAATCTGCCTAAACGGTCACATTCTTGTGAGGTTAATTGTTGTAATTCTTCGATTGAATATTGTTCAAAAAACTGAGAATGAATCGGAGATTGTAATTCAGCAGAAATTGATTCTACACTTTTAGCACACCGTTGTAAATATTCCCCGGCTTCGTTAACAAAACCGCCTTTTTGTCCGCCTGTTCCCCATGCACAAGACAAACAAGCACTTTTATGATTTAAGGTTTTCCAGATATCTATACCTTGGAAAGAAGCACTTTTTTCTAGCCAATATTTCAGTACAGGTAAGCCACCACCATTCGATCTCGGTAAGGATGAAGAGTCTTCTTTCATGGGTATAGTTGAATTGAATATACAGGACTAAGAGATAATTTTATAGAAACAAGCTGAGTAAAAATTACTAAAATTAAACATTAATAGCTTGTCTCAATTCAAATTATATCAATTCTTTTATCCTTGGAATAATAAAATTACTCCAAAAATTGCAATTAATGCTCCTCCAATTGCCTGTAAACCGACTCTTTCCCCCATTCCGGCTGCTATTGGCAAGACAAATAAAGGACTGGTTGCCAGCAAACCTTGGGCAATTCCAGCAGCGGTAAATTTAAGGGAGGTTTGTTGTAACCAAATTCCTAAATAAGTCCCTAAAAATGTAGCAATAAAAATAATAGAAATAGTTTTTATAGATTTTAAAGGTTTTATTAATACCGTCAAGTTTTGAGGACGGCTGATGAAATAGAGTAAGACAATAACTGTTCCACCTATTAATCGAATTAGACTACTCCATAAAGGACTAATTTCTGTTTGATTGAGGGCAAAATGAGATAAAATTACACCTGTTGCTTGACAGAATTCTGCAATTAAGCCAAAACCTATTCCACGCCAAAAATGCACTTCAACAGATGTATATTGATTGACTCGTTCACTAATTACCCAAGCAATTCCTAATATAGTGAGGAGAATACCGCACCAAGCCTGTATTGATAATCGTTCTCCGAGAAAAATAAAGGCAAGAATTGCAGTCAATGGCGGTGCTAATGTTTCGAGTAATAATCCTCGTCTTGCTCCCAAATATTTTAAAGTGGCAAAATAGGCACTATCTCCAATTCCAATACCGATTAAACCACTGAGTAGTAAAACCCAGAAAGTGATTCTAGGAACATCTGGAAAACTTTGTTTTTGTAATAAAAGAGTCAACAGCAATAATAAAATTGCAATGATTCCTTTAATTAAATTTAATCCAATCGGTGAAATCCGTTGTCCTACACGGCTATAAACTACTGAGGCTAAAGCCCAAAATAAAGCGGCGAATAATGCTGCAATTTCTCCACGAAAGGGAATCAGAATAGATGCTTCAATCATGACAATTATGAGTGATTCGTTGTTGATCTTAATCTCAAATGAAGTCGATATTGATGTCATTCCCAGATCGATGGCACTGGGAGTCGGGGATAATCAATGACAAATAATAAGGATTTTTAGGGAAACCTACCAAATGACAGATTTACTGTTATTGCTTTGCGATTCACTTCACTACCCTGTAAAATTGTGGAGATTTGTCAAATTTCTATCCCATTCTGCCATTGTTGAGTTTTCCCATTGCCGGATTTTAGAGATTGTGACAGAAAAACACAATGTAATCCTTCATCCCATGAGGATTGACATCAATATATTTGTATGGTACGCAGGGCGCTTATTTAAATTCAGTTCAATTGATATCGTAACCTATGACACAGAAGCACTTGCTATCATCCCTCAAGCAAGCATTCGTTGCAACTTTCGCTGGTGTACTGATGACTGGGGCGGTGTTGCTGCCCACGGCTGTACGGGCGAATACAACCTTAGGGGTTATTCGTTCTCATCATACAACTGAATGGGGTTTAATTGAACAACGGTTGCGAGCCAGTCAAGTCTCCTATCAAACCCTCGATCTGAATCAAATTAAAAGTATAGAAGACTTACAACAGATTCAGGTTTTATTTTTACCCAATGTTGAAGTGATTACCTCGCAACAGTTAAAAGTCATTCAAGAATGGGTCAAACAAGGAGGCAAACTGATTGCCAGCGGCCCGGTTGGACAAAAATCAACTCCTCTGGCTCGTCAACTATTGCGATCGCTATTGGGTTCCTATTGGGCGTTTCCCTTAACCACTCCAGCTCAACCTCTGGCTCGTCGTAACCTCTGTCAAGAGGATCTTTGTCGTAACCTGACTCAATGGTCGCCAGCCTCCACCATAGAAGGACAAGTAATTGGCGGTGTACTGATTCCTTCCAGTGTAGAAAGCTATACGGCTGGGACTTGGCAAGGGAGCGGCGGCTCTCCTTCTGTTGTTACCACCCAACAATCTACTTATCTGGGCTGGCGTTGGGGTAACCCAGATAGTTCAACCGCAGTCGATAACGGCTGGTTACAAGCCGCTATTGGACGTTCTGGGAGTCAATCCTCTGTTGTGGGAGCGATTCCACCTCTCACCTCACCCAGGGCTTCTGCGCCTCAAAATACACCCACAACCCCATCGACTCCAACAGTTCAACCTCAACCCCAACCTTTACCCCAACCTTTACCCCAACTGACAACCCCTGTCTCAACCGCTCAACCTCAACAACGCACCACACCCCTGCAAACGAGGGAAAGACGACCCCTCACACCCCAAACCCCTGTCAGAAGTCTTGCCGCTGCTCCTCTTTCACCTCGACCCGTTCAGCCTCAATTACTTGACCCTTCTCAACAGGAGGCCCCCGCTGGCTTAGTGGTCACCGCTGGTAATCAACCCATTACGAATGCAATGGCAAATGCCATGCACGATGAGCTAGAACAACTATTAGGACGGTTTGAGAATGCCTTAATTGCGGCTAATTCTAGTAATACTCCGATTAACCTGAAAGTGGCTTCAACAGAACTGAATGACTCTCTCAGTAACCGTCCCGCTGCCAGTTCTCCTGTGGCGAATCAAGTGATAGCCAAAGCCCAACAAACCCTAAAAATCTTTCCCGAATTAGTGGCAGGGCAAAATTGGGGGACAGCGCGACAACAGTGGTTAGAAGCCCGTCAACAACTCTGGCAACATTATCCGCTAGAAGGGCAACGTGTGGGGGCAGAAATTCGGGCAGTGTGGCTCGATCGCGGTACAATTGTGCGATCGCGTTCTGAACGGCAATTATCCCTGGTGTTTGACCGTTTAGCCCAAGCGGGAATTAATACGGTTTTCTTTGAAACCCTGAATGCGGGATATCCGATTTATCCGAGTCAAGTTGCCCCAGAACAAAATCCCCTCAGTCGCGGTTGGGACCCGTTGGCTGCGGCGGTCAAACTAGCCCATGAACGGGGAATGGAATTACACGCTTGGATGTGGGTATTTGCCACAGCAAATCAACGCCATAATACTGTCATCCGCAGACCCACTGGCGATCTGGGGCCTGTATTAACGGCTTATCCTCAGTGGGCGAGTAAAGATAATCGGGGACGGATTTGGCACGATCGCGATCGAAAAGCTTATCTCGATCCGGCTAATCCAGAAGTGCGGAATTATCTATTAAATATTGTCGCAGAAATTTCCCAAAATTATGATGTCGATGGCATCCAATTAGACTATATTCGTTATCCGTTTCAAGATCCCAACCGTAACTTTATGTTTGGTTATGGAACCGCCGCGCGACAACAATTTAAACAACAAACCGGAGTAGATCCGGTGAATGTTACGCCTAGAAGTGGGGCATTATGGCAACAATGGGTTAATTTTCGCACAAATCAAGTTACTTCTTTTGTTGCGGAAGTGTCGCAATTTTTAAAGCAAAAACATCCCGATATTATTTTATCCGCAGCGGTGTTTCATCACCCCGAAGCAGAACGGATTTGGAAAATTCAGCAACATTGGGAAGTTTGGGCGCGGCAGGGTTATGTTGATTGGATTGTACCGATGACTTATTCATTGGATACTAACCGCCTGCGACGAATTGCTGAACCCTTGACCCAAGAACAACGCCTGGGTTCCAGTTTAATTACCCCCTCAGTTAAAGTGTTGAATATTCCTGAAATTGTTGCCATCGATCAAATTCAGGCTGTACGGGATTTATCAACCGGAGGATATTCAATTTTTGCTTTTGAAAGTTTAGGCAATGGGTTACATTCCTTTTTCCAGCAAACTCAAGGCTGTCGGGGTAATGCTTGTCCCTCTGCGATTATACCTTATCGAGAACCCTTTGCCGCAGCAAGCGATCGCTATCTTGCTCTAAAAAGAGAATGGAGTTATTTGCTGTCTCAAAATCAATTATGGATGCGTCAACCGGAATTAAAAGCCTTTGGTCAACAAGCAGAAGATCTTGAAGTCGCCTTGCAACAACTGACAGAAAATCCATCACCTCAAACCTTTAGTAAAGCACAGCGAAGTCTGGTATTATTTAGAAATCAATTTAATACCTCAATGCGGTTACAAGCCTTAGAAAAAGCATATCAAGTCCGCAGTTGGGATAATCGTTTAGCCTCCCTCGAGATGTTACTGCGTTATGGAGAACGAGTGAAACTCAAGCGATAATAGATTAATTACTCTGGTAGAATACGAACCCGTTGAGTGACGCTGACAATTCCTCCCTTTCGCATTAATACCGCAGAAATCCACTTTTCTTCTGGCGTTGGGGGGGCAACTCCAATTTTAAATAAACCGCCCGTATTCAGTAATTCCATCTCTAAGGTTTCGAGTGAGAAATAAATATCAGGATCGATCGTTTGTTCGACTGCTGCCCCAATCATAATATCTTCCCCTAGGGGTTCTTGCACAATCGCATCCACACTGTAGGATTGTTCAATGGCAACCGTTTCCGGTGCGTTAAAAGTAACAGTAGGGGGTTCATCACCCGAAATCAGTTTATTTTTTTCAGCTAAAACCTGTTGTTGAACAATTTGCTGATTTTCAATTCGTTGCTGAGAAGTAATGGTTGATTCTAATTGAAATTGTCGATTATTAAGGGCTTTATTGCCCGTTATTCGTGTAACAGTTGTGGCAATAATTGCTGAACCATCCTCTTCCCAGGATTGCAATTCCATCTGGTAATTTACATCAGAAAAATCCTGCCAAAATTGAGTTAAATACTGTTGTAAAATTTTACGATTAAAACCATCGGTATGAGTAAAATTAGAGTCATAAAACTCCATGACAGCTTTGATATCCTGACGATTTGCTGCGGTTTCAATTTGATTCAGTAACGTTGTTAATTCAGCAGGGGCATTATTTGGAGATTGAGCCATTACAGCCGGTGAACCCAACCCAACCCCAACACCCAAAACGATGCCAAATAATGTAGAACTCAAAAACTGATGATAGCGCTGTGGAGTTAAACGCTGAATGATTGAAATGGGAAACGGCAACTGACGAAAACAGGTCATAAGTTGAGAGAGCAAAAAGAAGGACAAATTTCAATTTTCACAGGCACACAGCATTCAGTTTAGATGGCTTGAACCTGTTAGGATTGGGAATATAACTGCCAAAGCGATCGCGCGATCGCAAAGTAGATATTATAGCCGATTAAAACAATAGAATTAGGGTTTCACCCGATCTCAATCTCCAGTTATTGACCTTGCTGTGCTTTTTGATAAGCATCCCAGAGTTCATCGGACTGCGTGGTAATCAACTCTGTATGACCACAGTCCCCACAGATGACTGCCTTAAGATGACCGCGATGTGAACCTTTTCGCAACGGTAAACCCCCTGGGTTTTCATGCACAACCACTGTGAGATTCGTCTCAGCACCAGAGTTTGCTCTATCGATAATCTTAACCCCCGCCTACGCGGGGGCAGGCATTGGGAATAATTTTTTCAGAGCCACACTTTGAACATTTTTCCATGATTTTTTCCTTTCAGAGTAGTTGCATTTTAAGATAAATTGCCAACTATTTGCTACCCATCATTGATGAGTAGATAGGATAATATGAAATACTGAAATATTTGCGTGCAATTGAATTGAGAGGGACAAGGGGGACAAGGGAGACAAGATTGTAGGGCGTGTCCGACAGACGCACCACGCACAATTGCTGGTGTAAACTGTACTCTAACCTAAACAGTAATTTGAGTTAAACTTATCCTTTCCAAACTCAAGGATATTAATATTATTTTTAACTCGATTAATCCCCCGATTACAATTGATGAATTTCTCCTAATAATACCGCCTGTTTTGCCCCCGTAACGGCGGGGCAGTTTCCCGGAATATTATTCATGCGCCAATAGGCTAAAATTGCAAAGGTGATGGCTTCTTTATAATCGGCATCTAAGCCGATATCGGTTGTGGTGAGAATTGGAATGGGATGCAATTGATTTTGCAGTCGTTGTTTGAGATAAGTATTATGACTCCCACCGCCACATAGTAAGACTTGATCCGGCAGTTGGGGCAAAAATTGGCGATAACTTTGTGCAATAGAAGCAGCGGTTAATTCTGTTAAAGTGGCTAGAATATCGGCTGAATTAAGCCTGTAAGATTCTGCTTCAGTCAGACATTGATGTAAATAGGATAAACCAAACAATTCTCGTCCGGTAGACTTAGGGGGAGATTGTTGAAAGAAGTCCTGTTGCAGCCATTGTTGGACTAATTCTAAACAAGGGGTACCTGTTGCAGCCCAAGACCCATCATGGTCGTATGTTTGAGTATTATTAGAAAAATGCTGAACTGCTAAATCAAGTAACGTATTAGCAGGGCCTGTATCCCATCCTAAAATAGAAGCCTGAGTATGGGATGGGGGTAAATAAGTCACATTCCCAATACCCCCTAAATTCTGAACACAGCGATGATATTGAGGATGAGTTAATAACGCAACATCCACCCCAGAGACTAACGGTGCGCCCTCACCCCCAGCTTCCAGGTCAGCTTGTCTAAAATTACTCACGGTAGGAATACCCGTCAATTGAGCAATCACAGCACCCCGTCCTAGCTGTAAACTATAACCCAGTCGAGACTGTTTACCGTTCAATTGAGGCGGTTGATGAAATACGGTTTGACCATGGGAACCAATGAATTGAGGCCGTGGTTGTCCCTCAGTAATCGCCAAAGCCGCTTCGGCAAAACAGGTGGCGATCGCATCATCTAATGTAGCTAATTGTGCCATGGATAGGGGTTGACCTTGGCAAACAGCAAGAATTTGCGATCGCAAAGTATCAGGATAGGGAAAAGTTGCGCCCCTCAGCAATTGTATCTGTAAACTAGGAGTACTCTGATCAATGCGAACGAAGGCGGAATCAATACCGTCCACGGAAGTCCCGCTGATTAACCCAATCCCATCCACCATGATTTAAGCCTTTTTATCTTCAGATTCAACCGCCACTACCACAACGGTAATATTATCCCGTCCGCCTTCAGCAAGGGCTGCTTCTACTAATTCTTTTGTGGTTGTCTCACAATCCTTTAAGGATTTTAAAGATTCCTCAATCTGTTGATCTGTGAGTTCTTCGCTTAACCCATCACTACAGAGTAACAAGTAATCTCCCGGTTGCACATCAACAGGTATAATTTCAATATCAATTAAATCCGCTCGCCCTAAACATTGGGACAGAATATGTCGCCAAGGATGAATGCGGGCATCTTCTGGGGTTAACAACTGATTGGCAACCGCTTGAGCCACCCAAGTTTGATCGTGACTGATTTGTTCTAGACCTTGATCTCGCATCCGATACAATCGAGAATCCCCAATATTGCCACACCAAGGTTCATCTGCATCTCGAAACAGAATCGCCACGGCTGTGGTGCCCATGTCCGCCCGTTCGGGATGATCTTGTTGATCTTGGACAATGGCATCATTTGCGGCTAAAAAAGCATTGTTTAATAACTCAGGTGAGGCGCTGGTACTTTGCCAATGGGTTTCGAGATAAGTTTGAATGGTTTGGGCAGCAATTTGACTGGCTTCTTGGCCGCCGGCATGACCACCCATCCCATCTGCCACGATAAAAAATCGCCCTTCTGGGTCAATGTAATAGGCATCCTGATTAACAGCGCGGACTTTTCCCGTATCTGTCCAACCGGCATAATGACATTTCATAGATGATCAGTCTAAGTGATTCAATGCTTCGTTTCTCAACTT
The DNA here is from genome assembly GCA_964401105.1 of uncultured Lyngbya sp. Taxonomy (GTDB): domain Bacteria; phylum Cyanobacteriota; class Cyanobacteriia; order Cyanobacteriales; family Microcoleaceae; genus JAAURB01. The sequence continues at coordinate 12,729 of CAYNXM010000376.1, forward strand.
GCTTAAAAAATAGGATTTCCGCGTTGAAATGTTTATTGGGCGATCGCCCAAACATTTTTCATTTGACTCCTAAGATCACCCCGGGATGAATCTATCATTCACACCGACGGATAATCCTATGATCTGCTGTGCCAACACACTGCAAAATTGTTTTTGAGATGGGTTGGGTTGATGCCCATCTCGGTTCCGTCCGAACGCAAGTGGTGCTTATCATACACGAGTTCTCACTGAATGTACAAGTTTTTTGCACAATCATTCAACTTTCCCAGTGCCGCTACGGGTCAGTTAAAAGCTTGCCCCCATCGGCATGGGGAGCCACCCTCTACATCTCAAAAGTATGAATCCCTCTGCAAGACAAAACAATGATTAGCGGCTCATTTTCCCAGTTACATCATGCGGTCATAGCGATCGATGCGCCGCAGCAGCCTAAAAAAGGCAACGCCCATTAGCAACGTCAAAAAGACTGCCACCCAAGCTAACACAACATAATTGTTAATGAACAATAAGGTGGCTGAGATGGTAAAACCACTAATGAGTAAGGCATAGTTGGTTCCCATTTGCACATAACTGACGCGCCGAATCATCCGATCTGTTTCAACTGAACGAACCCGCATCCGCAGATCGCCCTGTTCTAATTTATTCAGGGTATCTTCAATTCGGGTGGGTAAACCGAAGGCTGTTGAACTCACCTGGGCGGCTTGTCGGCCAATTTCATTGAGCAAACTATTGGCGGTTTCTGCTTGATTTCCGTTGGTCATAAGCTGCATGGCAAAGGGTTGTGCCACCTCCATAAAATTAAATTCAGGATCGAGTCCTTTACCGACTCCTTCTAGGGTTGAAAAAGCCCGCATGACAAAGGTAAATGTTGCGGGAAAGCGGAAGGGTTGATCGTAGGCAATCTCATACAAATCATCGCTAATACTGTTAATAGATTGCTCTTCAAAGGGTTTATCCATGAAGTTATCCAGCATATACTGAACACTTCGCCGCACTGGCCCCATGTCTCCGGTGGGAGCCAATGCCCCTAAATCAATTAAGGACTGCACCACGCGGTTGCCATCTTTTTGAGTAATCCCAAATAATGTCTCCATCAGCTTTTCCCGCAGATTGGAGGTGATTTGACCCATCATGCCGAAGTCATAAAAGATCAGTTGACCTTCTGGACTGACGGCAAGATTACCGGGGTGGGGGTCTGCATGGAAAAAGCCATTACTGAGTAATTGGATTAGATAGGCTTCTGCCCCCATGTGTGCTAGGCGTTTACGATCTAAACCGGAGGCTTCAATCGCTTCATAGTTACTAATTTTGATGCCGGGAACGTATTCTAAGGTGAGGACACGGGGGGAGGAATATTGCCAATAGACTCGCGGCACTTTTACCCAATCACAATTACGGAAATTACGACGAAATGTATCAGCGTTACGGCCTTCATTGAGATAGTCAATTTCCAGCCATAAAATGCGGCAACATTCCTCATAAATTCCTGACCAATCTCGTCCTCGACCCCAGGTGGGATGATTTTGAAAATAGCGGGCAATGCCTTTGAGGATGGTTAAATCAATCTCAAATAGCTTTTTGAGTCCAGGCCGTTGTACTTTGACAACGACATCTAAGCCGGAGCGCAATTGAGCCCGATGAACTTGACCTAAACTCGCGGCGGCCAAGGGAACCGGATCAAAACTACTAAATAGTTCTTCGACACTTTTCCCGAAATCCTGCTGGATAATTTCCAGACATTGTTCATGGCTAAAAGCGGGAACTTTATCTTGTAATTTTGACAGTTCTTCCACGTATTCTGCTGGGAATAAATCAGCCCGAGTCGAGAATAATTGTCCGACTTTAATAAAAGTTGGCCCCAAATTTAATAAGTTTTCCCGCACCCATATTGCTTGAGCGCGACGACGAGCCAGTTGTTTTTCTTCGGCGTAACCTCCCCAATAACTCCATTTTTTCTTATCAACCCACAGCCAACTCAACCAGGTGAGGACAAAAGTCCAAATATCGATGTAACGTCGTTTGCGAGAATAATTTTTACGGTTCCATCGGTAGGCTTTTTCCCGATAGGACTTACGATTGGGGATTGCTGAGGTAGCAGCTTCAATCTCTTGAGTCCGTTGAGTTGGGTGGATCGAGCTATCACCTGGAATAGACACTCGAGTTTCCAAATTTTATTTCTAGTAAATTTACTTCAAATTTTAAAGCGTAAACAATCTTACTCATTAAGAGATAAAAAATATCCGGGTTATTCTAGGATGACTTTGTCATGAATTGCCCGTTTTTTATCAGTGTTTTTGGTGAGGATTGAGATCAAATCATCAGTAATTGATCGGTAGTGGTTAAGAGGATTAACTCAGGTTACGATAGCGCTGGAGTTCAGAACGCAATCGAGCCACTTCAGCCCTGAGTTCGTCAATGGTTTCTTGTAGGTCTACTGGCTGAATGGGTGAGCTAGTTACACCGACTCTTGAGGTAATTGTGGTGTCGGCCACCACTTGAGATTCTTGACTTGCTCGGTTTGTCACCTGTTGGGTAAATTGCCGTAAGTTCTCCCGTTGCTGAGCATCAAATTTGCCCAATTCACTCATGGTATTGGTCAACAGGTTTTCAAGCTGCTCATACAGCCCTTCCGCGAAGGCACGGCCCATAAAAAAGGAATCAACAGTTGGTTTACTCATAAAAAATTTTTACTAACTTCCGTAACAAATTATAACGTGCAGACTCATATAGATGAAGTTCATTTTAATCAGATTTTTTGACCTGACCACACTGGGTAAAGGTGAGAGGGAGTGTAAGACTGACTCTCAAGACAGCAAGACGGTAGCAACAAATTTCTAAATTTTAGAAATAGGGAGTGGTTGCCAGTTCAAACCCAACTTATGGCTTTAGGGATTAATTATGGGGAAAACCAGGGTAAAAACAGGGTTAAAAAGTAGTAAACAATGGGTGCTGTAAACACATAACTATCGGCTCGATCTAAGATTCCGCCATGGCCTGGAATCAGTTGTCCGGAGTCTTTTACCCCAGCATCTCGTTTCATCATCGATTCTGTTAAATCTCCCACTAGGCTCGCGATGCCCACCAGTAAACCGAGGATCAAACCCATCCCAGGAAATCCGGGCCAGTGTAACAATTGAGATCCGGCAATGCCAACAGCCATACTGCCTACAATTCCAAAAACTGCTCCTTCGACGGTCTTTTTTGGGCTAATTTCAGATAAGCGAGTACGACCAAAAAATTTACCGAAAGTATAAGCCCCAATATCAGCCGCCCAAATACAGATAAATCCGAGCACGGTGATGGTTAAGCCGGGAGAGAGCTGGTCTAAATGGGTCCAAAAGCCAGGTTGATCATAATTTGTCGAGAAGTGACTGGCCAGAGGATGACTCAACAGGGTTTGATTAAACCCAACTTCAGCAGATTCTAAGCCGACTCTTAAGCGAATCCAATAACCGGGTAAATACCCCCCGTAAAATAATCCTAAAATTGAGGTCGCAATATCAGCAATCGTAGCGATTTTAGGTTGAAATAGCAGATAGAAACAAATGAGAGTTCCAGACAAGGCAAAGAGGGGATCAACTAACTGGGGGGCAAGAGCCGCAGTCAGGAGTAAAATTATACTCAGCAAAGTGGTGGTTTTTCCCGCCGGTTCAGTTCCGGTGGAACGCACCAGTTGAAAATATTCGATTAACCCCAGATAAACGATGACACTAAATCCTAGGGTAAAGTACCATCCCCCAAACGTTAACATCCCCAGAGCTAAAATAATAGCAACGATTCCACTAATAATACGAGACCACGGCATAGGACAAATTTCTCTTGCAAATGACTAGATAATTTAATCTAGTGGTTAAACCTGTTATCATAATCTAAGCTTGAGGGGTTCGCTGTTAAATTTCAACTGCCTTGGGTTGAGATTAATCTATTTTTTCACCACTGAGAATAAACATCGGATTGACTGCGGCAAAGGTTTGATGACGGCCGCGTTGCTCTAAGCGATTTAATGAAGACTGCACCACTTCAACGTTACGCACTTGTAACTGAGCAAAACTTTCAGAAATGGCGTAAAGATTTTCTAAGCTCGATGCTGTCGCTACGATTCGTCCTTGAGGCTGCAAATAATGCCAAGCTTGTTTGAGAATAGCATGAATTTCTCGGCCCCCTTCAACACAGACTCGATGAGGACGATGGGGCAAATCTTTTAAACAGTCTGGGGCACTGCCTTCAATCACTTCCACATTGGTGAGTTCAAACCGATCGCAATTGCGACGAATTAAGTTAGCCACGTCTTGATCTCGTTCAACGGCAATCACCTCACCTTGGGAACAAAGTAACCCAGTTTCAACCGTAACAGTTCCTGTTCCGGCTCCAATATCCCATAAAATGGAATCCGGTTGCAGTCGCAGATAGGCAATTAATAACAAACGAACTTCCCGTTTACTTAGGGGAATACCGGGTAAGCGTTCAAACAGTTCATCTGGAATTCCAGGGCTAATATATGGCCAGAGTTTAGAAGGCATAGTTATTGGTGATTTGTTGTGGGTTAGGGGTGATGAGATGGATAATGATCAACAACATTAATCGTTGCGAGGGTCGGATCACTGCATCCGGTTAAAGTAGCTCCTAAGTTCAATACAGTCTTGAGGAACTTAACAATTTCTAGTGTAATCAGTTCGCCTGGAATCAGGGCAGGAATTCCGGGAGGATAAGGAACGACTAATTCTGCACTAATATAACCGATAGATTCACTCAGCGATCGCGCAATGCTGGGGGCAAAAAATGCTGTTCTTGGACAAATCACAGATGAGTTTCCGGGTGTGATCCGATTGACCGACGGCCAATGCAATATTGACTCGGATGTCCGATCGCAATAGTTTGATAGAGTGCTCAACCCCTGAATCAGTTGCTCGATATCTGCTTGAGTATTCCCTAAACTGATGATAAACGTTAAATGTCTCAGGCTGGGTAATTCTGCTGTAATACCTAACTTTTGATGGAGGATTTCATCGGCCCCATAACCACTTAAACCTAACCCAGATACATCTACAGTCAAGCGGGTGAAGTCTAAATCAACAAATCCTGGGACTTTTTTTACAGATTGCTGAGGTTGAGATTGACCTGGAGATGACAACACTGACAATGGGGGGATTTGCTGTAACTGGGTGCGGGCAAGGTGGGCTAATTGTAAGGTATGACTGATCAATTTTTCTCCCATCGTTGCCATCTGATGTCGGGCTGCATCCAGGGAAGCTAAGAGTAAATAACTGGGGCTGGTAGACTGAACCTGTTGTAGGGCCTGACTGAGGCGATATCGATTGATGCGATCGCCCCGGACGTGTAACATAGAGGCTTGAGTCATTGCCCCTAAGATTTTATGGGTCGATTGTACGGTTAAATCGGCGACCGCAGCTAAAGCTGAAATGGGTAAATCGGGATGGAAGGCAAAATGAGGCCCATGAGCTTCGTCAACCAATAGGGGAATATTGTACTGATGGGCAATATTAGCGATTTTTGAAATATCCCCGCAAATCCCTTCGTAGGTAGGATAAACGATTAAAATCGCTTTTGTGTCAGGATGTTGGTTTAGAGCCTGTTCAATTGCCTCAGGGGTAATGCTATAGGTTAAATCCCACACGGGATCGTAGTCTGGATTAATTACAATAGCTTGAGCACCGGAGAGTACCAGGCCAGAAATGACAGACTGATGAGCATTGCGCGGCACAATAATTTTATCGCCTGGGTTACAGGTGGCTAAAATCGCAGCAATAATACCGACGGTTGAACCATTAACCAAAAACCAAGTTTGTTCCGCACCAAATGCCTCGGCGGCTAAGGTCTGTGCTTGCTGAATTACCCCAGACGGTTGATATAAGTTATCTAATTCAGGTAACTCCGGCAAGTCAGCGGTAAATACCTTCTCACCCAATACATCTGTTAAGAATGAGGAAATTCCTTGTCCTCGTTTATGTCCGGGTGCATAAAACGGTGCATGAGGGGATCTTGTGGCACAACGGTGTAACTGTTCTAAGATAGGAATTTGATCTTGATTCAACATCAACCGCTTATTTGATCGGCTTTTTCGGTCATATCACAGCAATGTACTTAATCTTGTAGTGGGGATTGTTAGCATTAATTAACTTTCAGCAACTTGAGCAGACAGCAACTCCATAGATCGTGCTAAAATTGTTCCATCAACTTGGCTGTTTTAATCCAACAGCTCAGCCTTCAAACGGCGATAAACCAATGTTTTTTCGAGATTTTCAGCTAAACAAAAGATTTCGTATACACTGAAAGTGAAAGGACATTCATTTTCAATCTTTTTTACATAGAACTAATCTCGAATTTTAATTGGGATCAACGGGGAACTTACTATATCAGAGGCTTTGACTCCATGAGTTACGACCATATCAATTGCAGGCTGTCTGCTCCTTGTATCATCGACAACGGCATCATCGTTAATAAGCGCGATATGCAAAAACTCTTAGTGGACCTCGGCCGGGTTCGCTATATTCATATCCAAGATGAACAAATGCGCAACGGCGGAGAAGGCTACATCTTAGAAGTGTTTGCAGATCAACAGCAGGCAACGTTGATTGCAAACCATGCATTATACCTGAATGTTTACAGCTTTGACTATTTAGAGCTGCAAACCTTACCGGACGGACAAACCCATTTTGATTTAGTTCAGGATGGACGTTTGTTACGCTTGATTCCGTTATCTAACCCTTTGCAAGAACAAGCAACTCGTCAGATTAATGCCGCCGCTTTAGATGCGGTGATGGATCAGGTACTATCTACTAATTGGGACACCCAGCTCGACGACGATTGCCCATTTTAGCATCAAAATTCAAATTGATGGGTTGACGCAGTGTGGTTTATAGCAAACACGGCAATAGCAAACACGGCATGGCTGACGCTAAGGCGACCCTAGGGCTTTACTAGAGCCGTATCCCAACCCAGGTTAAACTAGGACAATTGATCGCGTTTGTTGATCGATCCGTTAACCGCTCAATTTCATGTCCCAATTTTTTTCATATCAAATTCAAGCACGCTGTCAGCACACTCAAGCCAGAGCGGGTCAGTTTTCTACTCCCCATGGTATCGTTGAAACCCCTCGATTTATGCCCGTGGGAACTTTGGCAAATGTCAAAACTCTGACTCCCGCGCAGCTAAAAGATAGTGGCGCTCAGATGATTTTGTCGAATACATATCATCTTCATCTGCAACCCGGTGAACATATTGTTGCAGCAGCGGGTGGACTGCATCAATTTATGGCATGGCCAGGGCCGATTTTAACCGATTCGGGTGGGTTTCAGGTCTTTAGTTTAAGTGAAATTCGCACCATTACCGAAGAAGGGGTTACGTTTCGCTCACCCCATGATGGTCTGATGATTCATTTTACGCCTGAACGCTCGATTGAGATTCAAAATCAACTGGGGTCAGATGTGATTATGGCGTTTGATGAATGTCCTCCTTATCCAGCGAGTCGAGAACACGTTTTCAATGCTACCGAGCGGACGTATCGTTGGCTGAAACGTTGCATTAGTGCCCACCAACGTCCCGACCAAGCCCTGTTTGGTATCATTCAGGGGGGAGTCTATTCGGACTTGCGTCAACAGGCGGCAAAACAGCTCACAGCCTTAGATTTACCCGGTTATGCCATTGGGGGGGTGAGTGTGGGAGAACCCGCTGAATTGATTGAAAAAATCGTGCAAGTGACAACACCCCTCCTGCCGGAAACCAAACCCCGTTACCTGATGGGAGTGGGAACGTATCGAGAAATGGCACAGGCAATCGCGGCTGGCATTGATTTATTTGACTGCGTTATTCCGACTCGTTTAGCGCGTCATGGTGCGGCTTTAGTGCAAGGGGAACGGTGGAATTTAAAAAATGCTCAATTTAGAGAGGATTTTCAACCCCTCGATGCCACTTGTCCTTGTTATACTTGCGAACACTTTAGTCGTGCTTACTTAGGTCATTTGGTGCGAGCAAAGGAGCTTTTGGCTTATACGTTACTCAGTATTCACAATGTTACTGAGTTGATTCATTTTACCAAACGAATTCGAGAAGCCATTTTAGCAAATCGCTTTACTGAGGAATTTTCTCATTGGCTAACTTCGGACTCGACTCAATTAGATTAGTCGGGTGACAACGGGGAACTGTTACCGATGGCTTTCTAATTGTTCCTGTGTTAAGTATGCCCAGATTTTAAATAAAACAATAACGACTTAACTTTATTTCGTTCTGTTAAGTTTGTTGAGTTCGACCCGTGAGTCATTTTACGACTTCGGTATTTTTTCCTACGTTAGCAACAGAGCCAAACCTCAAGAAGATGCACTATGCATCATATTAGTTGTAGTTTCAGCTTCCATCTGATACATTGGCTACAGTTATGAGCCTGAAGTAACAGAATTTTAAGATCACTTTAAAGGGGCATTTAATCGGATTAGACGATATATTTTCTTGTGCTAGCATTGTGGCGTTAGATATAGCAAACCACAAGATTTACTGAGTTTTGGCGTTATGGTAGATAATAGTAATCTCTGTTAATCCAAACAACAATAACTCAACGCCGTAATATTGATTGGTTCGTCCTAAAGGTTCCATATTCAACCGTTGAGTGACACGAATTGAGCGTTGATTTTCAGGTTTAACCACTGCATACAATATTGGCAGGTGCAACACTTGAAATCCGTAATCTATGATACGTTCTGCCGCTTCAGTGGCAAATCCTTGTCCCCAATGGGAACGGCGAAAATGCCAACCGATTTCAAAATCTTGTGTTAGATTACCCTGGTTATCTGGTAGCTGTTGTAACAAGATAGCACCGATTAATTCTCCCGTTTGTTGTTCAATCACTGGCCAGGATCCTGTACCATTATGACAACGCCTATCTCGTTCTACTCGTTTTTCTAGATAAGTTTGAACTGTTTCTATACTTTTTTCCGGTTCTCGGATATAGTGCATTACAGCCAGATCACCATAGATATCAAATGCAGCAACTGCATCATTGCTAGGATTCCAATCACGAATCATTAAGCGTTTGGTTTGTAGAATCATGAGTCATAAAAATCACTGGGTGCGTTACTGACTACAATTTTATTTGGGATAACAATAAATTATTATGTATGATACCAACTTTTTAACAGAAAGCAGAATTTTAGATTGGTTGGTTGTGTTCGGTTACATTAGCATTACTGTATTTATCATGTGGCAAGTTTTTAATACTAAACCTCGGTAAATGAATAACCTAGCTTCATCAAGAAACTGGGATTAAGTTATTACTGGGCTTCTCCAATTAACATAAATGCTGCCCAAAATTTGGGTTGAGGATATTCTTCCATTGTCACCAACATCGCTTCCATCTCCTGTAATATCCCCTTTTCCAGTTTTACAGGCACTTAATACTACTAGTTCTGGATTTAAGTTTAAGTTAAAAAAATATTCAGAAGTTAATAATCCATCATCTTTTGCTGAAGGTGCTAATGCCATTCAGTGTTGCCTCTAGCAATCAATAACAAATCACCCAATAAATTAAGGCGACTACAACAGCTAGCCGCCACATAACTCCTCACACCACATACACAGGAATGAAATATTTGATTAAATTTTCTATAAGTCGTATGTTTTTTTTCAGAAAGGACACCGGCGACTGGCCGTGTTTCGTCTCGGTGTCCTTACTGGTTCGCTCCTCACACGCTAGCCAATTTATCTAACAATGTACCTGTTTGTCAATACTTTCAGAAAAGTTTTTTGAGCAATAATCATCAAACTACTGCTACATAAGGATTCTAAAGAATTAACTCAAACCCCAATATCAATACGCCCGTCCCAAATTATCCGGTATCATCGTCCCTCGAACTCCATGGAAAATAGTATATTGTGCAACAAAATATTAAAATGAAACTTGAAACAATTATGGAGTTCAACGATTAACCCAGGTTTGATTGCGTGATAGATGTTCTGTGGTTGTTACTCTGCTCAAGCCTTGTTTTCTTAATGCAGGCGGGGTTTATGTGCTTGGAATCTGGCTTAACCCGCTCTAAAAATAGTATTAATGTTGCCGTTAAGAACTTTGCTGACTTTGCCATCTCAGTGATATTATTCTGGCTGATTGGTTACCATTGGATGTTTGGTGGCAATATCGACGAGCTTTCATCTGACCCCATTGCTGTCACCAAACTCACTGCTTTTTTTCTATTCGAGATGATGTTTTGCTCGACTGCTACAACAATCGTTTCAGGGGCAGTAGCAGAGCGAATGCGGTTTACAACCTATCTGATTTTGGCAGCACTGACCTCGGGTTTAATTTATCCTCTGTTTGGACGCTGGGCTTGGAAAGGGCTTGCAAGTGGTCAAATTGATGGTTGGTTAGGTCAATTGGGGTTTGTAGACTTTGCAGGCTCAACTGTGGTTCATAGTGTAGGGGGATGGGTTGCTTTAGCTACGTTAATTATTGTCGGGCCTCGTTTGGGTCGTTTTTCTGGCGTGGGCTGGCAGGGCAGAATCGGAGGGTCTAACCTTCAGTTTTCGGTTTTGGGGGCAATATTGTTATGGTTGGGATGGTTAGGCTTTAATGGGGGTAGTACCCTCGCCCTAAATCCACAAGTAGCTGATATCATAGTAAATACAGTGTTAGCTGGTGCATCGGGAATGTTAACTGCTGGACTCATCAGTTGGCAACATCACCGAGTTCCAGAAGTAGAATCCTTAATTAATGGTTCTCTAGCGGGGTTAGTTGCCATCACAGCCTCCTGCCATGCGGTCAGCTCAAATTTAGCTCTGGTGATTGGTATCGTGGCTGCTGGGATAATGATGTTAGTGTCTTCTGGATTAAGACGTTATCGCATTGATGATGCGGTTGATGCTGTTGCGGTTCACACAGGGGCAGGGATATGGGGGACACTAGCCGTTGCTTTATTTGGTCAGCCAGCAGTTTTAGGAACAGGTTTGAGTCGATTTGACCAATTTCTGATTCAATTGCTGGGTATTATTGTTGCCATGATTTGGTCATTCGGGGTGACATTTATTCTGCTTTATATCATTAATCGTTTTTTGCCATTACGGGTATCAGCCGAAGCCGAACATCAGGGTTTAAATGTTTCTGAACATTCTGCCAAAACAGAGCTATATGATTTTATTGAAGTCATGCAGCAACAGGTTCAAACTCAAGATTTAAGTTTACGAGTCCCAGAAACTGTCTGGACTGAAGTGGGTCAAGTCGGATTACAGTACAACCGGGTTATGGAAGTTCTGGAAGATACAATGAGTTTTACCGAAGCCATTCTTCAAAGTGTTACTGATGCAATTATTACCTTTTCAAAGCACTCCTGGGAAATTTTAACAATTAATCCCAGTGCTGAAAAGATTTTTGGTTATTCCAGTACAGAATTAGTCGGGCGTTCGATTTTACAACTATTTGAATGGCAAACCCCTAATCAAGCCGAACAAGAATTATTACTCAATCAGTGGATTAAGAATGGCAGACAGGAAGTATTGGGCTATCGTCAGAATAAAACACAATTAGTTTTGGAAGCAACCCTGACGGAAGGAAAATTTGGGGAACAATCGTTTTATACGGGAATGTTTCGGGATGTTTCTAAATATCGAAGAGCAGCAGAAATTTCAAAAAAAGAGCAAGAAAAATTGCATAATATCCGACAATTACAGGAAAAGAATACTCGGTTAAAGAAGGCGTTGAAAGAACTAAAGACCACACAAAATCAATTGATTCAAGCTGAGAAAATGTCAAGTTTAGGGCAATTAGTGGCTGGAGTCGCTCATGAAATTAATAATCCTGTGAGTTTTGTTTATGGGAATTTAATCCATGCTCAAAATTATGCAACAGATTTATTACGTATTTTAGAATTATATCAGCAGCAATTTCCAGAACCGGGTCAATTAATTCAAGCAGAGATAGAAATCGTTGACTTAGATTTTATTAAGGAAGATTTTCCTAAGTTAGTGGATTCGATGCAGATAGGTGCCGATCGAATTCGCGAAATTGTGCGATCGCTTAAAACGTTTTCCCGTCATGACGAAGCAGAACTTAAAACAATTGATATTCATCAGGGTATAGAAAGTACATTAATGATTTTGAAGAATCGGATGAAACCTCATGGACAATACTCAAGGATTGAAATTATTAAGCAGTACAATAATCCCGTGATGATCGAGTGCTATGGCGGACAACTGAACCAAGTTTTTATGAATATTTTGTGTAATGGAATTGATGCATTACAAGAAGCAATGGAAAAAGGCTATTTTCAGAATAGTAATAATGGGCATTCTCAGAAAAAGCCTAAGATTTGGATTACCACTGAACTCGATCCATCTCAACAAAATCTTCAAATCAAAATTGCAGATAACGGGCCAGGAATTTCACCCGAATCTTGTGCTAAACTCTTCGATCCCTTTTTCACAACAAAACCTGTTGGTCAAGGTACTGGACTCGGACTTTCTATCAGTTATCAAATTATTGTCGAACGTCATGGCGGTAAAATTTGGTGTAATTCTCAACCGAATGCAGGAGCAGAATTTTTGATTGAAATTCCAGTTCAACAAACCGCTAAAGAACAGAATTTATCCGTTTCAACTGTGTAATATAAAAGCTAAATTCCGACTCGTTTATCCTCCCGTTATCTACTATATGCTCATAATATCAAGTTAGAAATTATAGAAAAAATCAAACAATTAAATACCTCAATTTTAATACAGGAAGTTGATACTGAGGTAGCAGAAGCAGCGATTGCAGGTCTATCTGGAACTCAAACGGCTTTAAATTATTTAGGAAACTCCACCCTGAGTTCTTATTCTCCTGTCAATATTCCGGGTATGAATTGGGGAATTATTGCTGATATTGATTTAAGTGAAGCTGATCAACCGATTGATGAATTACAATTTTATCTGTTAGCATCAACTATTATTTTAGTGCTGCTTGTACTATTTTATGCTGTGATTGCAGCCCAACGATTTACACAGCCAATTGAAACTTTAATTAAGAGCGCCTCGAAGGTAGAAGCCGGAGACTTTGAGACGAAGGTTGTATTTAAGACTAAAGATGAGTTTAATGAACTGGCACAGATTTTTAATCCCATGGTGCAGCAACTCCGCAAAAATCATCACTTACTAGATGAAAAAAACCAAGAAAACGAAACTTTACTGTTGAATATTTTACCTCATTCGGTGGTGAAGCGGCTCAAAAAAGGTGATCAAAAAGTCAGCGATCGCTTGCAACAAGTGACCCTAGTGGGTATTCAAATTGTAGGATTAATGAATAATACTGAAAAGGATACGATAGAAGAAGCAGCCCAGTTATTTGATGAGCTGATTAATACCTTAGATGAGGTGGGGAAAAACATAAAGTCGAACGATTATTTATAATGGGCGATCGCTATCTGGCTGGGTTTGGACTTGCTAAAGTCGATCTCAATTATGTTAATCGGAGTGTAGAATTTGCTCTAGAATTACTCAATAGTATTAAACGCTTTAATCATAAATATAATACTAGTTTAAGTCTCAAAATTGGAGTTCATACCGGTGCTGTAATGGCAGCTATTGTAGGAAAACAAAAGTTTCGGTATCAGGTTTGGGGTGAAACAGTTGAGTAATCTCAACTACTCCAATATAATGCTGAACCCCATACTATTCGAGTCAGCCAAGCTGTTCATGAACCCGATCATGAACTTCATACTTTTAGCAACGGAGAGGGCATCATTTGCTACCCAGAGAGTGATATCCAATCCCCTACCCGATATTGAGGTTCAAAATTATAAAAATACTGCAATTGAATATGAAGTTCAGTTTTATATTCAAGATTATTTTGCAATAGAAGATATTCAGGCAGAATTTATGGCACGGGTGTATTATGCTGCTAAGCGTTATAAATTTACACTTCCCTATGGTGATAAAGTTGAGTATAAAATGGGTGAATTTCCTCAAGAATTAGGGATGACAACAGAAGAAATTACTGCATCTTTAAAAACGCTTCCCTACTTCACTTTTTTGGATGAAAAGACAATTAAACAGTTAGCTTTTACAGCTATTGTAGAACATTTTGGTATCGGTGAACGGATTATACAAGCTGGGGAATTTGACCGGAAAATGTATATTATTTTAGAGGGTAGTGTTTGACTTTCGGTTAAAGATATTCACCATCAGGAACAAGAGGTGGTTTTCCTCTCCCAGGATGACTTATTTGGTGAAACCGCTTTATTACAGGGAGAAGTCAGTCGAGTCTCAGTTACAGTGATTGATGATTTGAAGGCGATCGCAATTGAACCGGAGACTATGATTAAGATTGTAGATCGCTATCCCAAATTTGCTGTAGAAATGAACAGCTTGATCCGGACTCGTAAACAAGCCATTAAGAATGCTCAAGGGATTTAATAATTACAAGAATATTATGCTTCATTTTATTCAGTTATCCCCTCTAGATTAGGCGATCGCGAAATTATAATGATTGTAGTCTCCGTTGAGGTTGTCAAGTCTTGAAGAATGAAGTATAATCCGAGCGTGAAAATATTCTGATTGCATCAATTCTATTTATTATGAGTCTGGCAAATCTACCAATCCAACCGAATCAAACTCAAACAGAATGGCGATCGCGCCCCGGTTATTTAAGTGAATGTGATTCTGATTTTGAGTCAGTTCATGTGTTAATGGGAGAATTTCTAGCCGATAGACACTCTCCTGACCCATTACCCGATGCTTCTTTATTAGGAGAAAATCCAACATTTGAATGGGGTAAAGGGAAACCCTTAGAAAAGGTAATTGACTCCCAAAAAGATCTAGAATATTTAATGCAGAATCCGGCATTATTTCGCAATACTATCTCCATTATTGAGCCTTGGGAACACGTGGGTAACAATTCTTTAGGAGAAAAAGTGAGAGCCTCTTTAAATGTGGCTTATATTGCTCAAAAGATAGCAGATTGTGACTCAATTTTGTTCCCTTTATGGTCTTCCGGATTGCTCGATCCCAATGTGATGGTTCCCTTAATTACATCAGGTTTAGCAGTCGTTGTCGAAGGGGGAGATCCTTCCGCTAGGGATGCTGCTACCTTTGAGGGGTCAAACTGTTCCTTAGAGGAGTTACACCGTTTCGTGGAAGCCTTATTGCTATCGCGATCGCCGACAAGTGCTTTAGCGATGTTTATCTGCATCGGACACCAACTCGCAGCCCAAGGACATATTAACTTAATTAAACAGGCAGTCCAACAAGTGCTGAGTTTGGAGACATTGCCCAGAGATCGTGATGGTAAGATGTTAAAAGCCCTAAAGCACGTCTGTCAGCAAATTGAAGCCGTTGGAGGTTCCCTCAAAATTGTTAAGAAAAATGGGCAGGTTGTCGCCGAAGGTTGGGATCATCCCGAGTTTGCGGTTGGCCCGAATGAACAGAAAGAAGTCGGCGATCGCAAATTACATCATTATCAATCTCCGGGTAGTGATGCATCTGGAATTCCCCAAGCATTAATTAATGCCCATGAAGTTACCGCTGATGAATATGAAGGAGTAATTGATACGGCAATTAAATATGAAAGTGAAGTAAATATTGCGATGTTTCATTCCGATGAAGTGAATGAAGAAGCGATTTTATTCGCCAATTGGGCTTATCGACTGTTACATGATGCAATTATTCCTTATCGTTCCACATTAGCAGGGAGTCGTTTAGCCTGGTTATTAAAGCTACCGGATGCCATTGAAATTCTTTGTTCAACAGCTATCGATGATGACATTGTCACGGAATGTTCGGCTACCTGTATCATTTATAAAGACTTTGAAAGTAAAAAGATTCGGCGTTCATTTACTTGTCAATTTCATCCTGAATTATTTTCAGATTTACGTGTGGTTGGGGTTCGTCAACCCCCTAGTTATCAGGAAATGAAAATCGATGACGGAACCCGATTGTTTACACGGTTACTATATGAAGGAATGCAGGAATAGAAAATACTAATAATCTAACTTAATTCTCCACTGAATAGACCCCGATCTGATTATCCTTTGGATGGGGGGTTAAACTCATGTTGAGTTAAGGAAACAGTGTCAAGAATGATAAATAGACAAAAACCCCCCTGACTCTGAGCATTCTTCATGCAATTTTGCTCTTATTGTTTTATCATACATAGTTATGATTCCACAAAAGCTAAGCCTAATCAACTTTCTCAGTTATCGAGAAACCAGTCTAGATTTTACCCGATTGCATACCGCTTGTATTTGCGGCGCAAACGGTGCGGGTAAATCTTCTCTGCTGGAAGCGATTGGCTGGGTGATTTGGGGCAATAGCCGGGTGGCTTCTGAGGAAGATTTAATCCACCTGGGAGAAAAAGAAATGCGGGTGGATTTTAGTTTTATTAGTCATGGTAACCTTTACAGAGTGATTCGTAGTCGCCGTCGCGGACAGTCTGGAACGTTGGAATTTCAAATTGCTGTTAATCCCCCAGAAGTGATTAATAATTGGGATGAAATTAAGTTTAAGGTACTGACAGAACGGGGAATCCGACCCACACAACAAAAAATATTAGATTATCTGAAATTAGATTACGATACATTTGTTAATTCTGCCTATTTACGACAAGGACGGGCAGATGAATTTATGTTGAAGCGGGCGAGTGAGAGGAAGGAGATTTTAGCCACTTTACTAAAGTTAAATGAATACGATCAATTAGTCGATCAAGCTAAGGAGCATTCTAAACACTTTAAAGTAGAAGTTGAGTTATTACAAAAAAATTTAGAATCAACTCAAACCCAACTCCAGCAAAAAGATGAAATTGCTGACCAAATTAAGCAGCTTGAGGAGAATTTACATCAAGTTCAGCAAGAGCAAACCGCCGCCCAAGAACAGTTAAAACAACTACAAAATCAACAATATCAGCGGCAAACTTGGGAGAAGTTACGTCAAGGACAACAGCAGCAGTTTCAAACTCTCTCTCAAGATGATCGGCGTTTACAACAAGAGTTAAACACGACTCAGCAGAGTTTACAAGAACTCCAAGCCATATTACAACAGCAAGAAGCAATTCAGGCAGGATACGCTCAGTTTCAAGCTTTACAAGCTACAGAAGAAATCTTATCGGCGCAGTTTAAAACTTATCAAGAAACGACTCAACAACGATCTCAATTAATTGAGTTACAACGACAACAACTGAATCAACTGCAACAGCAAGTTCAAGCGGTTAAAACGCAAATTAATAGTTTAACTCAGCAAGAAGCTGAATATCAGCAAATTTTAACCAAGGGAGAGGAAGTCGAAGCGGGTTTAAAGGAATTACAAGGGGCGAGGACTCGTTTAGAACAACTGGATCAATTGCAGTTACAAGTGACACCGTTATTACAGCAGCGTCAACAACTACAAACGGAAATTGATCGAGTCAAAGCCCGTTATACTGCCCGGTTAGAGGAGTTGTCAAGTTCAATTCAGCAACTGCAATATCGTCTACAAACTAATCGGCCGCAATTACAAGAATTATTGCAGGAAACTGATAGTCAAATTATGAATTTAGATCATAAGAAAACTCATCAGCGATGGGTGCGAGAAAAAGGCACAGAATGTCATAATATTTTAGAGCGTTTAAGTTCTCGTCAGCAAGATTATGAATCTCAGTTGGCTGAATTCGATCAAAAAATAGCTTTATTAAAAACATCTTCTCAAGGGGAAGATAAAGCGTTATGTCCGTTATGCGATCGCCCTTTAGATCAGCATCATTATGATTTAGTGGTGAATAAACATCGGCAACAACAGCAACATATTAGAAATCAAGTTTGGATTATTCAAGAACAAATCACCGTTTCAGAACAAGAAATTGAAGGGTTACGGGAGCAATATCGTCAGATTGAACAAGAACTTACACCTTATGAAAGTTTGCGAGAACAACGAGGGCAAACTCAGGCGAAATTAGACCGTTTAGCCGAAGAAGAATTACAGTTACAAAACATTCGTTTAGAAGCACAAGAAATGGAGCGATCGCTCTCTAATGGAGAGTATGCTAGAGGGCTTTTTCCTCAGCTTCAAGCTTTAGAAACTCAGCTTCAAAAACTCAATTATCACGATCAAGATCATGCTTTAGCCCGTAATGAAGAAAAACGCTGGCGTTGGGCAGAAATTAAGTATTCACAATTACAAGATGCTCAAAATAAGCTGACTCGAATTCAGCAACAAAAACCGGATTTAGAACAACAACTCAGCCGCTTAGAAGAGGAATATATTCAGCAGCAAAATTACTCGGAGTTTAAACAGCAAATTATAGTATTAGATCAAAAACTACAAGAAATTGGTTATCATTTAGAAGAACATAATCAAGTTCGGGCTGAACTTCGGCAAGCCCAGCATTGGTTAACCCGTTTAGAAAAACTCAGTCAGGCTGAAAAACAATCTCCTCAATTACAGCAAAGATTGGAAGAATTGCAACAATTAAAACAACAAAAAGCTGAAGATATTCGAGCAATAGAAGGACAACTCGGACTGTTAAATGAACAATTAAAAAATACTCCAGATTTAAGTGTAGCCATCGATCAAATTGAGCAGCAAATAAAACAACGCCGTCAGCAGTTAGACGCAGCTATTAGTCAGTTGGGGAGTTTGAAACAACAACAGACTCATTTAGCCGAAATTGAACAACAGCTTGCCAAACAAACCGAAGAAATTAATACAGTCCGTCGTCAGCACCGAGTCTATCAAGAATTGGCGCAAGCCTTTGGAAAAAATGGCATCCAGGCATTAATGATAGAGAATATTCTACCACAATTAGAAGCAGAAACCAATCACCTATTATCACGACTCTCAGCAAATCAACTTCATGTTCAGTTTGTTACCCAACGGGCAGGAAAAAGTAGCCGTTCTTCTAAGAAAAAACCGGTTAAATTAATTGATACTTTAGATATTTTAATTGCCGATAGTCAAGGGACTCGCGCTTATGAAACCTATTCTGGGGGAGAAGCATTTCGGATTAATTTTGCTATTCGACTAGCGTTATCTAGACTGTTAGCCCAACGGGCTGGTGCAGCATTACAACTGTTAATTATTGACGAAGGCTTTGGTACACAAGATGCAGAAGGTTGTGAACGACTTATTGCCGCAATTAACGCTATTTCTGCTGATTTTGCTTGTATTTTAACAGTGACTCATATGCCCCACCTCAAAGAAGCATTTCAAGCCCGAATTGAGGTGGAAAAAACTCCCCAAGGGTCACAGTTGAAATTATTAATGTAAAAATAGTGGAAATCAATAATATCCAAACTTTGCCTTAAACGTATTCTTCTTTTTTATTTTGAGCAGTTTCTAAGGATTGATTATCTTCAGATTCTTGAGCAAGCTGAATAATAGTATCAAGATATTCTATTGCCTTTTCTCTATTCCTTGAATTCTCTAAGTTTCTTGCAAGAAATATCAAATCATTATTCAAATCCTGTGACTTTTTTCGATCTTGAATAGTTAAGCAATCAAGATTTGATATAACGTAATCTGCGCTATCTAGTGCTCTTTCTATATCATTTAAACCAATGTATGCATGAACTAAACGAGATCGGATTTCTACACATCCTCGAATAAATCGAATATCCAAGTTGTATTCATAAGATCTCTTAAGATAATCTACGGCATCTGCATAATTACCTAGCTTATTATGTATATTTCCTAATCCACCATCAATATTGGCGAGTCTGGCTTTATTATCCATACTCGCTTCTATCTCCCAGGCTCTCTCATAGTAGATTCTAGCTTGTTTAAGGTCTTCAGTTTTTCCACGAGCAACTAACGAGGAAGATAGAAAGGCTAAGGTTAGTGCTTCGTTTGGCACATTATTTGTTGCTTGCTGTAGTGATAAGGCTGTTGTAAAGCATTCAATTGCTTTATCATAATCTCTAAGACTATGAAAAGTCAGACCCAAGTAATTAAATGCTTTTGCCTCTTTATTTTTATCTTTTATTTGTTGTGCTAAATCAATAGATTTATAGGCATACAACTTAGCATTTTCCCATTCTCCTTTTAGACGAGAAATATCAGCCATGTTGCAGAGTAAGTCTGATTTTTCCTCATTTCTAATTGCCATTTCGAGTCCTCGCTGATAACAAGACTCAGCTTCTTCATGCTTTCCCAGCATCCGATTCGAGAGACCCAAAGAGTTACAAAGAGCAGGATACGCCTGTTGAAGGCTATAATGATCCCCAATTCCATGACAAGCTTTCAGACCTTTTTCAGCGATATTGAGATACTCCTGGTTACGACTTGATATGAACAGATAGTTCCAAGAATCCAGTGCCAAGTCTCTGACTAAGCCTAGAGGAAACTGAGTATCTGACTGAAAAACTTCCTTTAAGGTTGTGTCAATCTGTACTAGGATATCATCTTGTCTCAAGTCTCTGAGTTTGATAGGAGCCTGTGCTGTCACTAAACTCGAATTCAAGTTTAATAGGGTTTCTACATATAGTCTGACCTTATTTTCTCTGCCCTTACTACGCCTTTGCTTGAACTTGTTATTCATCGCTATTTTGGAAACAGGAGTGTAGGAGACCAAGAGCCTTTCGCATCCTACATTATCACAGAAGATATAAGAGTTCTGAACTAATTCTTGAAGTGACGTGTGAAATTCCCAATCTGCTAATCCAGAGACAGACATCAGGTCTTGTACTCTAATCCGCTTAGTGTAATCAAATATACTCAGACAAATTAACAATTTGTGAGCATTGTCTGAAAGATGATGATTTGCAGAATGAGCTTGAACAAACGGAGTGATGATTACGCTCGAAGATATTAGAATAGTTCTCAGAAAATTGCGGCGAGACTTTTTGCTGTGAATCATGCTAATCAATATTTAATCTGCTAATATTTCTTGCTGAACAAATTGATAGGTCAGAGAGTGAAGAAAGAAAGTTTGCTTCTCTTCAACTCCGCTTTTTTTAATGAGTGAAGATTGAATTAGTTCTTTAGCAGCCACTTCAATTTTTTGAGCTGTCCATCCTAAGTCCATCTCTAAAGACATTAAGTCGCTAATTCTTGCTCCTGCGATAATATCAAATATTCCAATATCGACGATTAAGTACTGAGCATTTTCTGAGAGTTGATCCCAAGCATCTTGATAGATGAATTTATAAAATTTTTGATAGACATCTTGATCTGATACTGTATTGCTATCAATCTGCTGAAAATTAACTTGCTGAAGTTTTGCTAAAACGGTATCCAGATTATTTCCCTTGGCGAGCAATCCAACAATTAATTCGATAGCGAGTGGCAATCCACCCACTTTCTGGTGAAGTGTGCTTAATATTTCATACCTTTCCTCTAAAAATAGAGGCTCAATTACATCTCTAGCTCTAGACTCCTCGGATGCCTTTTTTCTCAAAAGTTCTAGTGATTCTGTCTCCTGCAAACCCTCAAGGCGAAAAGCTCTGACATAAGAGTGGTCAGAAACCACCCTTCGGCTCGTGATAATTGCCTTACTAGAATTATTCATCAATAACTTATCCAAGCTGGCGATAATTGCCTTATATTCAGCAAAGGTTTCCAGATTATCAATAACGAGCAAATAACGCTCTTCATTGAGTTTTTCACTCAAGCTTGTAATTTTATCTTCGGTGTTTTTAAGTGCTTCTATCTCGGAGCGATATCCCATCTTATTTCCAATTTCAACAAGTAAATTATCTAAATTAATCTGAGTAGAGTGAGCGGTAAGGCTTTTTTCTGGTGAGAACTCTTCTGGCTTAGAACTTTTCCAAATAGGCAAATAAAAGCTACTGGCTTCATTCGCTGTGATCTGATTGATTATCTCGTGCGTGATAGCCGTTTTACCCATTCCGCCTAAACCATCAATCACAACTACTGGGGTATTTTGATTTTCTAATGTATCTATAATTTCATTTCACAGCAAGTGTAGATTTCCGACAATCAGTTAAATTTAGACAAATCGTTCTTTCAAGTTCATTCTCTCAAGGTTTCAGTCAATCCGACTCAAGATCAAAGGGTAGCCCGGTGATTACTAGCTAGATCACTTTGGATCAGTTAAGGACAGTTTAGGTCAAATAAGCAGCTCACTATAAAACTCTGTATAGAATACCAATGAGTTAAATTTACTATTTCAGAAGAAAAATGCCTCAACCTCTTACAAAAGAACGTCTAGAAATTTTACAGGAACATGTTAATGCTGGCGATCGAATTGCCTATTACACACAACTTGGTCAGTGGGGTTATAAGTATGGAGAGTTAGCAGTCGGTGTAGTAACAATGATAGTTTTGCTGGACAAATTGCTAACGAATACTTCACTATACAAGCTAAGGATGAGGGCGTAGAGTTAACTCCTTATCAACTAGCATCATTAAGTCAGAAGTTAATGCTAGCTGACTTTGATGCACGATCAGAATCAACTTTAAATGCTGTTGGTGAGGAACTTTCAGTAGACACAATAGAAGATTATCATGTGGATGTTTTTGGAGAATTTGGTGTCTCTGGCTTAGCATGGACACCATTTTTCCCACTCTCTCTTCAAGAAACCCCAGATGAAAGAGAGGCTTTTTGGGATGAACTTCTAACGTCGGGATTGGTGGGTCAAACTATTGCAACTTATATAGAAATTATACCAGCAGAACTGCAAGGTAACGGAACAGCCTGGGCATATGAGCTAGATCTCTTGCAAGCTTCTGTAATGGCTACTCTAGATGCTTTCAATTCCTCTAACACTTTTGGCTCATACAACATTGATGCTCCAAACGGAGGTTTGGTTATTGGTGGTGATGAAGATGGAAATAATAATCGGTCTTTATTAGGCGGCATTAATGATGATGTGATCATGGGCTTCAATGGTGACGATGAACTCTTTGGTAATAATGGCGATGATCGTTTATACGGTGGAAAAGGAGATGATACCTCTATTTATGAAGGAGCATTCACTGATTATGAACTGGAATTTCTGCCAAATGATTCTATTCGTATTACGGATATAGTAAGCGGGCGTGATGGTTCAGACCTCCTTAAAGGAGTTGATTATGCTCAATTTTCTGACAGAAAAATTGACTTATCACCTGGACAAGATATTGCTTTTGTGATTGATACAACAGCTAGTATGTCCGATGATATTGAGGCAGTCAAAGCGGATGCTAATGATATTATTAATACAATTTTTGATGAAGATAGAGGATTTATTGACTCGCGTATTGCCGTTGTTGGCTATAATGACCCCGCAACAAATACCTTTCTTTCTTTTACTGACCAACCCAAAATTGAAGATCGAAAAACCGCAGCTCAAAATGCTATTAATAGTATCAGTGTTGATGGTGGTGGTGACTTTCCTGAAGCTGTCAATGCTGGTTTGATTCGTGCGTTGAATGGTGGTGCGGGTGAATGGCGCGAAGAAGCTGCTGCCCGAAGAATTATTCTGTTTGGTGATGCACCACCAAAAGACACTGAACTTCGTTCAGAAGTGCTTAGGCTTGCTGCTGATGTTGGGTTTAAGAGTATCCATTCAGCACCTAACTTATCGACTTTTTCTATTGCTGGTGATATTGAAACAACAAGCCTTTCAAGCGAGCTTGCAGTTACTCATTTTGAAATAGAGACAACAGACACTGATGCTGAGGCAATCACTGTTCCTGTTGAGATTTTTACTGTTTTAATTGGCAATGATTCAACAACACGTACTGATTTTGAAAGCCTTGCGAGTGCAACTGAGGGTGAATTTTCAACTGTAGCAACAGCAACAGATTTAGTTGATGTACTAATTGAAGCGATTGAAAGCCCCGGAGGAGGAGGTAATCAAGCACCTGTAGCAGTAGATGATAACGTCACAACTAACCAGGAAATCTTTGTTAATATAGATGTTTTAGCTAACGACAGCAGCCCTAATGGAGATGCCATAACGATAGAAGCATTCGACGACATTTCTACTGAAGGGGGTAGTGTTGTTCTGAATGACGATTTATTAATTTACACCCCTCTATCAGACTTTAGCGGTAGTGATAGTTTCACCTATAGGATTAATGATGGAACAGTAACAGCCACAGCAACAGTTTTTGTTGAAGTTGGTATCAATCTTGACGGAGGTAATAAGAAAGATGAACTATTAGGAACACCCGGCGACGATAGTCTTGAGGGAGGTAACGGTGAAGATAGTCTTGAGGGATTTGATGGCAATGACACTTTACTCGGTGGTAATGCTGCTGACTCCCTCTCGGGTGGTAATGGCGACGACGAGTTAACAGGTGGTAACGGGCCTGATGTGTTTATTTTTGCTGTTACTGATGGAACAGATGTAATTACTGACTTTGAAGATGGATTAGATACCATCGCTCTGTCTGGTGGATTGACTTTTGACGATCTAAGTTTTGCAGATAATGAAATTACTGTTGGTAGTGACACATTAGTTATTCTGATAGGTTTTGATACCACAACTCTGACAGAAGCTGATTTTGTAACCTTATAGTTACGTCTTTCTTAACTGCTTATCCTCAAGATTTCTCAGATTTGAGATTTGTAGGAGTGATAGCATTGTTAAGAAGTTAAGAAGTCAGAATCATTAAAGTAAAGTATTGTCCTTCTGACTTCGCCTCAGCATATTCTCTATTGCTACGCTTGCTTCATCCATTGCCGCAGGATGTTATCTTTCACCATCCCTTGACGCAAAACCTCAAGTAAATACTCTTGGGATTCCTCCAGGCTAAGACCCTTAACCTGTTCCCGCAGCACTTTTAACTTGAACTGTTGTTCTAAACTTAAGTTTCCGGGAGTGTGCATCGTTTTGTCCTCCTATAGTATTCCTGTGTATATCACCAGCAGATGCATAGCTGGTTGAGTGTTTTCTTTTTTTGTTCTATATGTAAATTATCGTAACAAAGGCTTGACAGTCTGTCCATGATGTACATTTAGAGACTAATTTATTTTGCAAAAGTTAATATTTGCCCTTGTCGCTCTATCATAGAAGGATAAATACCGATCAATCATCTGTCGGAAGTCTTGAGGAGAGGGGGAGATGGGGGGTAAGAAGTAAGAAGTAAGAAGTAACAAATCCTGACTCTAATCATAAATCCTACTTATTACTCCGGTACAGACGTTGCATGCAACGTCACGACAGACTCATTACTTAAATCTTCACTCACTACTCATTACTCCCGCCCGTTACCCGTTGCCGAATCATGAAAAATAACGAATAATGATGAAAATTGCGATCGCCCAGCTTAACCCTACTGTTGGAGACCTACATGGAAATGCCCAACAGATCCTTGATGCCGCCAGTAAAGCCGTTGAGACAGACTGCCATTTATTGCTAACGACAGAATTAGCATTAACTGGATATCCGCCGAGAGATTTATTAATGCGTCCCAGCTTTATTCAGGCAACCACAGATCAACTGCAACAGTTAGCCGAAAAATTACCCCCTCAGTTAGCGGTATTAGTGGGGACAGTTGAACCTAATCTTCAGGGAAAACAACGAGGTGAACGATTACTTTATAATAGCGCCGCGTTGTTACAATATGGCGTAATTCAGCATTATTTCCAAAAGCGTTTATTACCCACTTATGATGTATTTGACGAAGATCGATATTTTGAAGCGGGGAAAGAAAGTTACTTTTTTCAACTAACAGTTGATGGAACTTCCTATAAAATTGGAGTTACGATTTGCGAGGATTTATGGAATGATGAGGAATTCTGGGGACATCAAAACTATCGCTGTAATCCCCTCAAAGAATTAGCCAAATATCATGTTAATTTTGTGGTCAATTTATCCGCTTCTCCTTATCAAGCCGGAAAGCAAAAATTACGCCAAGCGATGTTAGGACATAGTGCCAAACGGTATCAAACTCCGATTGTCTATGCTAACCAAGTCGGGGGCAATGATGACTTGATTTTTGATGGTTGTAGCTTTGTCTTAAATCCTCAAGGAGAAGTGATTCAATCTTTATCAGCCTTTCAAACAGATTTTGCCAGTATTGAATGGGACGGGCAGCAACAAGACTTTAAAAATAACGGCAAGACAGAAAATATTCAATCACTCGATCGAGAGATTTGGCAAGCATTAGTTTTAGGCGTAAAAGATTATTTACGAAAATGCGGCTTTTCTCAAGTTATTTTAGGGCTAAGCGGCGGCATAGATTCCTCTTTAGTGGCAGCGATCGCAGCAGAGGCCATCGGTGCAGAAAATGTTTTAGGAGTATTAATGCCTTCGCCTTATAGTTCTGAACATTCTATTCAAGATGGATTAGCCTTAGCCCAGAATTTAGGAATTAAAACTCAAATTATCCCAATTGAGGAGATGATGAGCGCCTTTGATACGGCTTTGGAACCCTTATTTAAAGATAGGGAATTTGGTATTGCTGAAGAAAATATTCAATCCCGGATTCGAGGCACATTATTAATGGGCATTTCTAATAAATTCGGTTACTTATTACTTTCAACCGGTAACAAATCTGAAATGGCAGTCGGATACTGTACATTGTATGGTGATATGAATGGGGGTTTAGCAGTGATTGCGGACGTGCCGAAAACCAGAGTTTATTCTATTTGTCGCTGGCTGAATCAACACCATAATAGAGAAATTATCCCAGAAAATGTATTGACCAAACCGGCAAGTGCCGAACTCAAACCCGGTCAAATCGATCAAGATTCTTTGCCAGCTTATGAAATTCTCGATGATATTTTATATCGACTGGTTGAACAACATCAATCACCCCAGCAAATTATCGCCGCCGGACACGACCAAAGCATCGTTGAAAAAGTCGTAAAATTAGTGTTGCGGGCAGAATTTAAACGTCGTCAAGCCCCCCCCGGACTAAAAATTAGCGATCGCGCCTTCGGGACAGGATGGCGAATGCCGATAGCAAAAATTGTCAGTGAGATTTAACCAAATAGGGGGAGTTTGAGGGGGCGAAATTCTCCCACCTCGTTCAGGTGGGGGATGGATAGCCCCTTCAAATACCAGAGACCTGTTTCCTTACCCAGCTCTCTATATACTCCCCAACGCTTACCCCGGAATCTTTAGCTGCTAACTGCAACCATTTCCAGGTGGTGTCTGTAAGCCAGATCCCGTGTTGTCTTTTTAGTTCGTCATAATGAGCGGGTGCTCCCCTCATTCTTTTCTGAGGCTTTTTCCTTTTTATGCTGGAAATTTCTATTTACCATTAACTATACTAAAAATATAACAGGAAAGGCACAAAGATTTCAAGGAGGTGATTTCACTTATGGCGACTCTCAGGCAGACATTCCGTCTATATCCCAATAAAACAGCTACATCAAAGATGTTTTATGCGAGAAAACTGCACCAGTTACTCTACAACGCTGGGATAGCTGATCGTCGTTATGAGTGGAAAGCAAATAAAAAATCTATAGGGTATATTGACCAACAAAATTGTTTACCCGATTTCAAGAAATGTTGGCCAGAATACAAGGAGTTGTATAGCACTTCTTTGCAGGCTACTCTGAAGAGAGTAGACCTTGCATATAATCGGTTCTTTCAAGGGTTAGGTGGAATTCCAAAATATAAGCCAATTCGCAAGTACTCCGGATGGACTTACCCTAGCAAGGCTGGTTGGAAGGCTAATACTGATGGAAAAAATGGAACTGTGCTCCTCAATGACCTCGGACTCACTATAAAGATGCGTGGTCAGGCAAAGTTTTGGGGAACACCAACAACCTTGACAATTACGTACAAGCCTAGTATAAATGCTTGGTATGCTTCAATAACCGTCAAAGTAGAAACCCCTGAGACTAAATATGCCTCAGAGTCTGACTTAACGTACGAGAAAATCGTAGCCTATGACCTAGGTACTGAGACTGCGATTACAGCTTTCAACGGCAGCGAGTTTGAGGAAATAGCTAACCGGCGTTTTACAAAGACTCTAGAACCTAAGGTAAAAGCTGCTGGTAAGGAAAAGCGCAGGAAGCAGGCTGCTGATTTCAAGAAAGGGATTAAGGCGTCTAAGCGCTGGAAAAAAGCCAACAAAAAAGAATCCCAGTTAAAGAGAAAAGCGGGTAACGCACGTAGAGATTGGCAACATAAGGTTACCTCAGATTTATCTAGTCGTTATGACATCGGCGTAACTGAAAAGCTCAATACGAAAGGAATGACCCGAAAAGCCAAGAAAGGGTCGAAGAGAAGGAAACAAAAAGCTGGATTGAACAAAGCCATTCTGGATGTAGGATTTGGCAGTCTCAATAAAATGCTGACCGAAAAAATTGAACTCAAAGGCGGAATTGTCCTTCAACTACCAACTAGACAACTAAAGCCATCTCAGCGCTGTCCAAAATGTGGAAAAGTTCACAAAGAATGGGCTGAGATGTCGAATAGATACCACCTCTGCGATGATTGCGGGTTTGAGTTTGATAGAGACAAGACAAGTACGATGGTAATGTTCAATGCAGCTAATGGAAAACAGCCGGGGTACGGAACTGACCTCGATAAACGTGGATTTTCTAGCTCTAGCTCAAAGACCAGTAAGCATACTGGATCGATGAGGCAACTGGGAAAGATGAAGCGTCAAAAATCACGCTTATCGGATGGGGCTGCTGACACCCCGTCCTCGAACAGGGCGGGGTAGTTCATCTCTTAACATTCAGATGCCAGTCAAAACCGTGATTTTTGGGCAATAATCAACTCGAACAATTTACCCGATACAAGGCTATCCGGGCGGGTGTGCCTGCCTCTGTCTGTACCTGCACCCTATACAAGTAAGTCAGACCATCGTTTCGGAAAATGTTTGGCGAGACGGGAAATGTTTGGGCGTGACGGGAAATGTTTGGCGCGCGCGCCAACCCGTCGATAGCCCAACCCGTCAAAATAGCCAACTTTCCGAAACGGAGTGATTGGTAAACGAGTTAAGCATACTTTTACAGGGTATGATAGCTATCGGTGTAATGCCGATTGGAATGCCAGTCAAAACATTGGTCAATGGCTAGGCTTTTCATGTCCTTTGAATCTTAAGAAAGCCGTATCTGTAATGGGTATGGATGATTTATCGGAAAGTTGGCGCGCGCGCCAAACATTTTCCTAAAGGATGGGGTCTATGACAGTCCCTTAACGTCGGTGAAGCCTAAGCAGGTGGATTCATCCCCTGCCCACGGCAACCATTAGAATCCACGCGGTTTTAACCCGTGGAGTGTCAATATGTGTCATTCCTCGCCCAAAACTGGCTTTTAGATATTATGGCTAATCCAAGTGTGTATTTCGATGTAACGGCAGATGGGGATTCCCTCGGTCGTATTGTATTTGAACTGTTTGCTGATGTTGTCCCCGACACAGCCGAAAACTTCCGCCAACTGTGTACAGGTGAACCGGGCTTTGGCTACAAGGGTAGTACATTTCATCGGGTCATCCCCCAATTTATGTGTCAAGGGGGAGACTTTACCAATCATAACGGCACTGGCGGCAAGTCTATCTATGGTCGGACTTTCAAGGATGAAAACTTTAAATTAAAGCATACCGAACCCGGTTTACTCTCCATGGCAAACGCAGGGCCAGGTACTAACGGTTCACAATTTTTTATTACAACTATTGAAACTCCTTGGCTGGATGGAAAGCACGTTGTCTTTGGTAAGGTGACAGAAGGGATGGATGTGGTTAAAAAGATGGAAGCCTTAGGATCAGGTAGTGGTCAACCCAAGAAAAAAATTGTGATTGAAGATTGTGGTCAGGTTTAACCTTTATTCTTGAGATACTCCCCGCTATCAATCGGCGGGGGTGACTCATCGTAATCGTTGCACAAAGATCCCATCCCATCTTACTATTTCCTAACTTGTTCTAATTCTCGAGATGAGGGAAGTGTGGAGAGTGTTTCTGAAAAAATCTCAACGATGCGATCGCATTTGGAGTGCCAGTCAAAATAGTGGTGATGGACTCGTTGTTTTGCCCGATCTCCCATTTGTTGACGCATTTGAGGATATCGACCCAGATCGATCATTGCCTGGGTTAAATCTGCTGTAAACTGTTGGGGTGAATCGGGATCGACAAGCACACCGCAACTCGAATCTACAATTTGAGCCGGCCCCGCCCAGTTTGTTGTAATAATCGGTAATGCAGTTGCCATGGCTTCAAGAATGGCATTTCCACCCGCTTCTCGTAGAGAGGGCATGACAAACACATCACATTCATGCAGGAATTGAATAATACTTGCCTGGGGCTGCCAGCCATGAAAATGAACATGGTTTTGCAAACCTAACTGTTGAACTTGAGATTCAAGCTGTTGTCTTAAAACACCCTCACCAATTAACTCTAACGTCGCATCAATGCGATCCTTCACTCCTTGGAAGGCTTCAATCAGAAATTGCACCCCTTTCCAATCTATAAAGCGCCCCACATAGATAAACCGAATAGTTTGACTGGGTTGAGATTGATCGGATTTTTGAGGAAACCACATCTCTAAATTGACACCACTCTCGATCACTCGATACAGTTTACCTCGACAACCTTTTGGTAAAGCAGCTTGGGTTTGCTCATTAGCAACAATTAACGCATCTGCTTGTAGTTTGCCCGGCACCAGGCGATGAAGAATTCCGGACAACTGACGACTGAGTTGAACCGAATAACGGCTAAATTTTGAGTCCATGTATTGAAAAGCCGGAGGAAACTCCAATCCACCTGAAAGTGGCCCAATGACAACAGGAACTTCTAAACCATACATAAAGCTGAGTCCCTTCGGTGTAATCGGTGCGGGTTCAAAGATCAAATCAATCTGAGATTGTGCAATTAGCTTTTTGGCTGCCTTGCGGGCTTGGTATTGAGTAATCCAATGAATAATTTGATCGACAATCAGACCTTTAATCCGGTTAGGAAACCATTTACCGATCTGCCAAACTATAACTTGATACCAAGTATCTCCAACAAAATGAATGTTGTTAAATTGTTCAGGATCTTCAGCAAATTCCTGACGAAGCTCTTCATAAACTCGCTCATGACAAATTACCTGGACTTCAATATTGTGTTCTCGCAAAAGCTGTAAATAGTAAAAACTTTTGCTTGCCTCACCTCCCATTTTTCGGGAAATGTTTTCCACAACCATCAGTACTTGCATAAGAATTTTAATATAGCTTGACCTGATTTTCTATTATTAACCCATTTTCATGATTTGTGGACTAGTCAAATGTTAACAAAGAGTTTTTTTGAATTATTTATTCGGTATTTTTTATACATATAAGGCTAACCAAGGCTTAGCAGGTAAACCCAATCAATTTTATTTATTGCAAATAGAATCAGAGGTCTGATAGCAATCAGAAATAATTTGTGAAAAATATAACAATCTCCTAAAAGCCTAAACGGCTTAGCTCAGAACCCTCGGACGTATACTAGCCATCGTGTTTTTCATATCCGCTACAGTCGCACCGCTATGCCCTATTTCTATTGTTATAAAATTTATTAAACAACTCAGATCAGAAAGGATTGCTATATGTGTTTCGATTGTATACAATGATGTATGAGGAAAAAGTTAAAGCTGATGCAATCCGGTTCTGAGAACCTTTCTATAACAATTTTTATTAATTATTAAAAAAACTGATGCCGTGGATCACTCAATCTTCATCTCATCAAGGGATCACTTCATTAATAGAGCGGGTTTTAACTGCGGGTCAGCTTAACCGTTGGGAATATTTGAAGCTGATGTCCGCTATCTTATCAAATCATGAGCTATCGGACGGGGATCGTCACCAAATTAACCGTATCTTTGACTACGTTCAAACAGGTCGATTAAAGTTAATCAACTTTTGAAATCAAAATGCGTCTGAATTCCCTTTTTAATAAAAAAGCGATGGCATTAACTCTTGAGGGAACAATGTAATAAATGCGACCACACAAGGGACGCGATCGCTAATTCTATTAGGGATGGCAACACAATCCATAGAATAGAATAAAGTGATTATTAAGAAAGCGATCGCATCGATGCTTCAAAAAATGCGATCGCAAAAATATTTTAACAAGCTTGTC
This sequence comes from uncultured Lyngbya sp., assembly GCA_964401105.1. Lineage (GTDB taxonomy): Bacteria > Cyanobacteriota > Cyanobacteriia > Cyanobacteriales > Microcoleaceae > JAAURB01. The sequence continues at coordinate 44,612 of CAYNXM010000376.1, forward strand.
AAATGGTCAATTCAAAAATTGAAGTTTAGACAAAGTCAATATCTAAACTGGGGATAAACTCAAAATCAGCGCTAAGATTAGTTAATTCAGCAATCAGTACAGATCCACCTCCTGGATCATTAAAGAACAGTTGTTCTGTACCCGTAGCCAGATCAAATGTTGATGAGAAATCGCTGGTGGATGTTGTACCAAATGCTAGTGAATTAATCACAACCTTATCCCCTTCTAAAAAGTCAAAGTCTGTGATCACATCAACCCCATCAGACGGTGATTGAAACTCAAATTGATCGGCTCCATTATCACCTGTGAGAGTATCAAAACCTGCATCTCCAATCAGAGTATCATCACCAGAACCGCCACTGATTTCATCATTACCTGTAAATCCAATCAGAATATCATCACCACTGTCACCGTTTAAGACATCATCACCAGACCCTGCATTAATCACATCATCACCATCACCGCCATCGAGAGTATCGTGACCTGCTTCACCTAACAACCGATCATTTCCATCTCGACCTCGAATTCGGTCATTTCCAGCACCGCCAAAAACGGTATCATTGCCGTCATCACCCCGAACCCGGTCATCACCATCACCTGCTTTAATCAAGTCATCACCATCACCGCCACGAATGCGGTCATCTCCGCCGAAAGCCTCAATTGTGTCATTTCCGTCTTTGGCGCGAATTCGATCTTCTCCTTCAGTGCCTACAAGGTTGTTTGGATGGTCAGTACCGTCAATTCGATTAGACATTTTATATTCCCCTATGTTAATTTGTTGAACAAATGATCATGAAATGGATTACACCTCTGATCGATCACCCTGTAGATGGATATAGATTTGTTTGTTATTTCTTGAAGGAAGTCATAGCAATTTCTAATATGACGGGTAGGTTCATGGGTTATCCATTAGAAACTGCTATGAGGCCTGTAATCAGAGCAAGGCTGACTACCAGTTTGTGTTCTACTTATATTTCTGTAGCTGCTCTACTTTTTTTCGGAGATTCGAGATTTTTTTTGAAAATTTTTTTTTGTATCTCCCCACACTCTCGCTGTAAGCCTTGCTAGTTATGCATTAGAGGCGATTTGAGTAGAGGCTGTTAGAACAAAAAAAAGCGTATAGCCCTGGCGGGCATGGCTTCGCTAAGGCGCAGCCTGTGCTTGCACGTATCGCGTAGTGTGTTGAGGGGAAAGTGCGATCGCCAAGCCATAAATTACAGCATCAGTATCTAAAAATCGTGATTAGACAAATGTGAAAGCGTTACTCTCCAAACTCAAATTTGATGTCCCTTCCAAAATCGCAATCAATTCATTGTCACCGTCAGTCTGAAGAAAAATAGCTGTTCCAGTCGGTAACCCTTCCGGGGCAGAAACAAGCTGATAGTTAGTGATATCCCCACTCAACTGGATCACATCTTCATTGATGTTCAAGTCAGTAATTAAAGCATAGTCAGTTAAGCCAGGATTAGCGTCATTACCGTTATCGTAGTAAGCTTGGGTCACATCTCCCAACACAAACGTATCAACACCCGACCCTCCGGTTAAAGTATCAATTTCATCCAAACCTGGGTTCACAGCATCAGGGTCAACACCTATCAGAAGATCATTACCCAGATCGCCATAAAGAATATCGTTACCTAAACCTCCGGTGAGAGTATCATTATTTTGACCGCCATATAGGGTGTCTTGGTTATCTCCACCCTCGACCCAATCATTCCCTTGGTTCCCGTTGATCCAGTCATTGTCTTCGTTGCCACTGAGAACATCATTACCTTCGAGACCCATAAACGTCTCATCTCCCTGATCTCCGGTGAGAGTATCACTCTCCTCACTACCCAGTTGTGTTTGATTTGGGACAGTATCACTGGAAGTTTCGCTATCCTCTTCAGTTTCTTCGGAAATGCGATCATTGATTTCTGAATCGTCTGATGATTCTATTGAGTCTTCAGTTTCGTTTTCATCCTCATCATTAGAAGAGTTTTCCTCATTCCGTTCAACTTCCTCTTCAGTCTGATTTTCGCTTTCTTCATCATCAGATTGTTCGTTATCGGCTTGAGATTGATCTCGGACATCTTCTTGACTTGTAGTGTCATCACTTTCTTCTCATCATCGCCACTACCGCCTTCCAAGATATCGTTGCCACTACCGCCTTCGAGGGTATCTTGACCACTCTCATTATGATAGGAAGCACCAACAGTATCATTGCCACTACCACCAGATAAGAAGTCGTTGCCTCCTTCGCCCCAAACAACATCATTACCAGTCTCACCCTTTACAGTGTCATCCCCTGAATTGCCATATAAAATATCGTTACCAGACCAACCCTTTAAGGTGTCGTTACCTCCGTATCCAAAAACTGTATCTGATCCAGAACCTGTCCAAACATAATCATCACCGTTATAAGCAAAAACCGTAAGGTCTTCAGAGACGAATTCATCAATGACATCGTTTCCAGAAGTTCCGTATATAGTTTGAGCCATAATTTCTATCTCCTTCTACTCTGATAGAGTAGTTTTTTGTGTTCTGTTTAATTTTCTGAACTTGCTCTTGTTTTTTTCGGAAATATCAGAATTTTTTTGGGGATATTCCTCAAGAACAATGTTCTATCTATATTTCTGAACTTGCTCTTGTTTTTTTCGGAAATTCGAGTTTTTTTTATTCTCTTCTCTTCCAAAACAATGCTCTATTTATATTTCGGAAATTGCCTTTATTTTTTTCGGAAATTTGAGATTTTTTTTCTAAATAAAAAATAGCGATCGCACTTTGATGAGCATCTATGCGATCGCTTTTGTTAAATTATCGATTCAGTCCAAATTTTATATTCAGTTTTTTAGACTCACATTTGAAATCATATCTTTAGCCATTTTGATTTTTTCTGCTAACGAACTGTGTTCTATCTAACTTTCTGAACTAGTTGCACTTTTTTTCGGAGATTTATTTTTTTCTGTTCTCCTAACGAATTATGTTCTATCTAACTTTCTGAACTCACTCCAATTTTTTTCGGAAATTCGGGATTTTTTTTTAAAAAAATCCTATTTTTTGCCGCCTAAAACTATCTATAACCCTTTCTGAATCAAACTTAGAAACCATTCAAAAAAAATAGATTAATCTCTATCTCTCTAAAGTTTTGTAAAAAAATTGCCACAGTCCGAAAAAATCATAGCTAGGTGCAGAAACTATATATAGAGAGTCTTTAACGGGTGGTAATGAATAATGAACGAGGGGAAAAGCAGCATTGATTGTCTACTCAACCAACTGGCTAGAGAAGCTCAACAGCATCCATCTCGGAGCTATGAGCGTCGGCGAGGGTTGAATTTGTTAGTCAATCAAGTTTTAAAATCGGGTCGCTTGGCTCGTCCCCGAGAACGCGGGTTTTCTTTTTCGGCAGGGGTGTATGAAGATATTTATAATGAAGCACTCAGCAATACCTTGATGGAGATTTGTCAAAAAATTGATAAATATAATCCAAAACAAGATGTAATGGCATGGTGCAATTTCCTATTAAATAAACGATTTATTGATAGTTTTAATCAATATACTCGTCGGGGAATGACTCATATTGCTAGAGACTCTAAAAATCCTAAAATAGAGGATTTGAATCATTTTATTCCCGCGCCTGAGCAGACTTCGGAATCTCTAGAACTTCAAAAGTTAATTGAGGAAAATCCGGGGAATGTATTTACTCAGGATCATGTCAAAGGACAACCGAGAGCAACATTTCAGTTTTTAGCACTTGCTAAAATCTGGCAAGATCAAAAATGGAAGGATATTTCTTCCGAATTAAATGTGCCTGTTTCTTCGTTGTGTGATTTCTTTAATAAACGTTTAAAGGAATTTACACCATATTTTCAGGAATACCTACAGAACTAGCTTAGATAGGGTGTAGAGAGGAATTAACAATGCAGATCAACAACATCATGGAATCCTTAACTTTTACGTTGCCACTCCCGAGAGAGGCACATCAAATCGCAGATCGGTTTCGCCAGCAACAGTTGGATAGCCAAAAAGCTCAGCAAGTATACCTCAATACATTAAGTGTATATGCGGTTAATTTTTATTTAAAATGTATGGGATTTGAACCGGATTGGAAGTCCAGTGATAGTTTCGATCCGATGATACAAAAATTTACTGATGTTGCTGATTTGAATGTGAAGCATTTAGGTAAACTAGAGTGTCGTCCGGTGCTGCCAAAGCAACAAGTGGTTTCGATTCCGCTTGAATCGATGAATCATCGCAGAGGGTATTTTGCTGTGCAACTGAATCCTGATTTAACTGAAGCCAATATTTTAGGTTTCATTAAAAATACTTCAACGGAGGAAGTGCCTTTAAGCGAGTTAAAATCTCTTGACTTTTTCCTAAAATACGCCAGTCAAATTGAAAATTCGGTTCAACTCCATCAATGGTTACAGCAAACTTTTGAAGCGGGTTGGGAAACCATAGAAACGTTATTGTCTCCTCCCATAATCGCCTATCGTACAATCGCATGGCGCAGTCAAAATATGAGTTCAGACTCTCTCACGGCTGTCAATTCTGACTTGGGAGTTGAACGGATTAAAAAGTTTAATTTAGAACCGACAGGTGAACAAATTGGTTTATTGGTTAATTTGCAGGCACGAACAGAGTTAGAAATGGGAATCGGAGTGGAGTTATATCCGACCAACGATCAAGTTTATTTGCCTCAAAACCTACAACTGATGTTACTCGATGAATATGGAGAAACGGTGATGCAAGCCGAAGCCAGAAGTACAAAGAATATTCAATTAAAGTTTAGTGGGGAATCGGGAGAAGTCTTTAGTGTTAAAGTAGCATTGGGAGAAACAAATATCGTTGAAACCTTTGTTATCTAAAATATAAATTATGGGGTGGGTCACCAATGATAGAACAGCAAGTTGTCTTAAAACTAGATGGTAATTTAGATGACGGGGTAAAAATTACCCTGGAAATTTGGGTAGAAAACCAACGACTACTTGACATGATAGGTGGTTTACCCCCTAATTTTAAACTAAAAAATTGCTTAGAAAAACATTGGAAAAATTATCGTTTAATTGGATCACCTTCCCGCATAAAAACTGAAGGCATTACTTATGATGGTTATGTTAACCCAATTGAGACTTGTCAAAGCTCAGCCGCAGAACTTGAGAGGCGTTTTTTGGCATGGCTAGATGCTTCAGAGTTTAAAAAAATTCATCTCAAACTATATGATTACTTTGGTGAAAATCAAGTCGTTAATGTGTTAATTCGCACATCAGAAACCCTACTTCAAAAACTTCCTTGGCATCTGTGGGATTGGGTAGAATCCCATTCATCAGAGGTGGCTTTTAGTACTCCAGAATATCAGAATAATTTGACTCAAGCTTCGCCGGAAAGTCAAGTCAGGATTTTAGCAATTTTAGGTCACAGTCAAGGGATAGATATTGAAGAAGATCGCCGCAGGCTTGAGAATTTACCCAATGCAAATATTGTATTTTTGGTAGAACCAAAACGCCGAGAAATTAACGATCACCTCTGGGAAAATAATTGGGATATTCTATTTTTTGCTGGACATAGTGAAACCGAAGGTGAGGAAGGAAAAATTTATATTAATCCGACTGATAGTTTGACGATAAGTGAGCTAAGATATAGTCTAAAAAAAGCGGTTAAATCGGGATTAAAATTAGCAATTTTTAATTCTTGTGATGGATTGGGACTAGGGAAGAAACTTAGTGATTTACATATTCCACGAATGATTATCATGCGGGAAATTATTCCGGATGAAGTGGCTCAGAGCTTTTTAAAGTATTTTTTGGCAGCTTTTGCGAGTGGAAAACCTTTTACATTTGCAGTGCGAGAAGCACGGGAACGTTTATATGGTAATTTGGAAAAAAAATATCCCTGTGCCAGTTGGCTTCCTGTTATTTTTCAGCATCCAACAGAAAGAGAGCTAACTTGGAAAGATTTATATAAATCTCCTGAAAAGCTTTTATTTAAACCTAAAATATCTACTTTAACTCAAGGTCAGAATTGGAAAAATATATTGACAGTTAGTGTTATGATTACTGGCTTAGTGGTCGGAATGCGATCGCTTGGAATCTTACAAATTTGGGAACTCAAAGCTTTAGATACATTAATGGGATTACGACCCGATGAACCCCCCGATCCGCGCCTTTTAATTGTGACTGTAACCGAGGAAGATATTCAAGCTCAAGATCCGGAGGAATTGCGAGGTTCTTTATCAGATAGTGCCTTAAAAAAGTTATTAGAAAAACTAAATCAACATCAACCCCGAGTCATTGGTTTAGATATTTATCGTCCTTTTCCGGTTCAACGAAATCAACAAGATTTAGCTAATATTTTAAGACAAGAAAAAAAGTTAATTGCTGTTTGTGAAGTAGGGGGTGGTGAAAATAATCCTTCTATTCCTCCGCCCAGTGAAGTACCGCTTCAGCAAATAGGGTTTAGTGATGTACCAATTGATCCGGATAGAGTTGTTCGCCGTCAGCTTTTAGGAATGAGTCCAAACTCTAAATGTAATACCAGTAAATCCTTTAGTTATCAGCTTGCTTATCATTATCTTAAGGCTGAAGGAGTTGAGTTTAAACGCACTTCAAAAAAGACTTTTGAGATTGGTTCAGTTGAATTTAAAAAGCTAACTATTTCAGCGGGAGGATATCATCAATTAGATGAAAGAGGATATCAAGTGATGCTGAATTATCGCTCTTCACAAGTTCCGGCTCAAACGGTTACATTGAGTGATATTATTAATAATAATTTTGATCCAGAGTGGATTCAAGATAGAATTGTTTTGATTGGGACAACAGCTCACAGTATTGATGATGGTTTTCTTACGCCTTATAGTGCAAGTTATTCACCGATTAAATCTGTTCCAGGTGTGTTTATTCAAGCTCAAATGGTCAGTCAAATTCTGAGTGCAGTTCAAGATAATCGACCGTTGCTTCAGGTCTTACCAAAATGGGGTGAAATTCTCTTAATTTTAGGATGTGCTGTAATTGGGGAAGTCCTATTTATTTTATATTTTGATCGGCAAAAAATTATAACAGTCTTCTATCTAGTTATGGGGAGTATTAGTCTGATTTTTATCATTGGAATAGGCTATATTGGTTTAATTCAATCAGTTTGGATACCCATTGTACCGTTAGGATTAACACTCGTGTTGATAGGGATAAAACAGACTGCTTTTCCTGATGTTTCATCATTGAATTCTTTTTAAAGCTATGAATCAGATAAATTTATATTTTACAATCTTACTGCTTTCCCTCAACTTAACTGGAAAACCGGTTAATTCTGGGAATCATTACTCACAAATTGTCACATTTTTGAAGACGACTGAAAGCCCTAGCAATAATAATTCTGAATTTGTAAATGATGGTAGTCCTGATGATAAGATCGGTATAGCAACTCGTTGGAACTTTGATCAAGATGGTAGACCAGAACCCGGTCATCGCAAAGGAGGAGCCAGCCGGGGTAATTGTCCTCCCATTCAGCCGGCTTTAACTGCATTAATCCCGAAAAATAATTTAGGTTTAACAACGCAAGAATATCCAACTTTTTGGTTTTATATTCCTTACAATTATACAGATATTCCGATTGCTGAATTGATGCTATTGGATGAAAATCAAGATTTAATGCTTGAAAAACCAATTATGCTTCAGTTATCAGCAACACCAGGAATTATAGGGGTGACTTTACCTTCTACTGCAAAACCTTTAGAGTTTGAACAGAAGTATCGTTGGTATTTTGAACTAGAATGTGATGCTGAAAATCCTTCTAAGAATCCCAGAGTAGATGGTTGGATTAAACGAGTTCAACCGAGTTCAGAATTAATTACTCAGTTAAACAGTAATCCCACCGAGCAAAGTTATCTAATTTATGCAGAAAATGGCATTTGGTACGATGCTCTAACAGATCTGATTCAGCTCATACAAGTGAATCCATCCGATCCGACTATAACAAATGACTGGTCTGACTTACTAAAAGCTGTAGAGTTACAAGAACTGGTTGAAACTCCGATTACAGACTGTTGCTCGCCAGAATAGAGAATCATGGGATGGGTTTAAATACAAACATTAGACGCTTCTTCCAAATGCAGAGGATTCCATAACTGTTCGAGTTGATCCGCTGGCATTGTTAAATATAAAACATCCTCAGGATTTAACAGAAAATTCAGCAGTTCCCAACTGTGAATGCTGTGGCGGTTGGTTTCCACATACAGGGGAACAAAATCCACTGAACGGGCTACATCTTGCACTCGACGGCCACAAAACGGGTGATTTGGGGTAATTAATGTTGCTAAGGCAACCCACAACCGATCTGCGGTAATACCATTGCCTAAAATCCGTCCTCCAATGGCGGCAGCGGCAAAAGCGGGAGCAGCTATTTCAGTCGGACTCAAAACCGTTTCAAAGTTAAACACCTGCTGTTCCATTGTGGCA
>CAYNXM010000377.1:0-14408 GCA_964401105.1 uncultured Lyngbya sp.
GAAGTTTAACGATCTATTTGATCCAGAACAATATCTCTCGTTAAATCCCGACGTAGCTACAGTTGTAGCTGCTGGATTGACGACCGCAGTCGATCACTTCCTGCAAAACGGAATCTTTGAAAATCGTCTGTTTAGCCTCTCAGTTGAGACTTCTACTGTTCTGGAAGTTCTTAATATTTCAAGCTTAGCAGAACTCAGCGTTTCTAATTTATTTCAGTTGATTGTCGATAACCTCGAAGTTATCGTTACCAACAATAATGAAAATCCCGCCACAGGTGATACAGGAAACGAGACGGGAAATACAGGTGACTCCGACGGTAATACAGGAAACGAAACCGGAAATGAGACGGGAAATACAGGTGACTCCGACCTTGATACAGGAAATGAAACCGGAAACGAGACGGGAAATACAGGTGACTCCGACCTTGATACAGGAGATGGTGATGATGAAGACGAACTCGGTGAACCCAATTTCGGCTTTGATCCCAGTCAAGGACTGCCAGATTTAAGCAACCCAGGTTCTAATCCAGACGATAGCGGCAATAGCGACGATCAAGCTTCAGGCAGCGGTGAGGACAGCCAAGATGTCGAGGGTGACTCTGGTATGGAAGCCGAAGGTGATTCTGGTATGGAAGATGAAGGGGAGGAAGAGGAAGATAGCGAAGATGCCGAGGGTGATATTGAATCTCTACCCGATGGTATCTTTACGTTGGAGTTTGTTAAAGCAACTCACGCAGAAGTCTTAAAAGCTGAATTCAATGTTGAAGATCTCAGTGAGATTAGTGACGAAGACATTTTAGATTTTGTGAATGAAAATGCAGTGGATTTAGAACTAAGTCCCTCTGCGTTTGTGGATTTAGAATCTTATATCTCTACTTATTCCGAACAACTGATCGGATTTTATGGGGTTGAAGCGGTTAGCGAACTTAGCTATCAACAAATCCTCAATTATATTAGCGATGCGGGTTTAGAAGCCGGTCAGAGTCCTTCACCCTTTATTAGCCTCAAACACGTCAAAGAAACTTTTGGTGAAAAAATCGAAGAATACTTTGAGAAGTCTATTGAAACTATCACACCATCTGAAGTTTTTGAGTATATTACAACTGCTGGAATTGAAGCGGGAGACAGTCCTTCTGTTTTGATTGACTTTAAATATATTAAAGAAAACTTTGCCGAAAAAATTGAAGCTAAATTTGGTAAAGCAATTAAAGAGATTAGCAATAAGGAACTGTTCCAATTTATCACCGAAGACGGCTTAGAACAAGGCGTTAATCCGTCCATGTTCATTAAACTCAACTACTTCAAAGCGGTTTACAGTGAAGAATTGTTAGCACATTTTGAAGTTAACTCTCTCGATGATATTAGGGAAGTTGATATTTTTGCTTTCGTTAATACTGTCGGAATTGAACTCGGACTCAATACTTCTGCTGCTATCGGTTTAAATTATCTTAAAGCCGTTTACAGTGAAGAGTTAATTGCAGAATTGGGTGAAAATCCTAGCTTTGAAGATATCTTAGGTTTCATTGAAGAAAAAGGAATCAAAGATGGTTTAAATCCTTCTGTTTTTGTTCATCTGAAGTATACGGAAAAGCAGCATCGGGAAGCCATTCAAGAAGTTTATGACATTGAAGCTGTTGAAGAACTGAATGATATCGATGTTCTCGATAGCTTGATGCCAGACTTCATGGTCGATGTTGAGTATGTTCGGGTGCAATATGCGGTTGAACTGACTGAATTTTACGGTATTGAAGTCGAAGAAATCAGCAACGTACAGGTTAAATCCTTCATTTTAGGCATAGGTAAAGAAGAAGGATTACAAGCCAGTCCGATTGACTTCAAAATGGCACGCAAAGAGTTTGAGGAAGAACTCAAAGGCTTCTTTAAAGTTGACCATGTTAAAGACTTAAATGATGGTCAAATCAAAGCCTTCTTATCCGGTGAAGGATTAAAGCTGGGACTGCTACAACAAGTTGTTGATATCGAATACTTCAAGACACTGTATCAAGCCTCGTTAGAAGTCGCCTTTGGTGCAGATGTAACCGACGAAGAAATAATTGATTATATCTTCGGCAATGCAATGCCTTTTGTCGATATCAAGTATGTTTCTGTGAAATACGAAGCAGAACTGACTGAATTTGCTATCTCTTTAGATAAAGAACTGGCGGAGTTAACCCCAGAGGAAATCAAAACCTATCTGTTAACAGAAGGGTTTGATGTTGAAAATCAGTTATCCGCGTTTAATATTGAAGCCTACCGCAGCGAATATACAACTCAACTGATTGAATTCTTCTCGGTTGAAACCATTGCAGAAGTCAGTCAAGAACAAGTCTTTAACTTCATCGTTAAAGAAAGTTGGAAGTTGGGAATTAATTTAACTGAAATCATTAGCGAAGAAGACATCAATTTCTACCGTGAACTCAATGCAGAGAAAATTGCTGAAGTTTATGACATTGAAATTACAGAAGTCAGTGATGCAGTGGTTCTAGACTTCCAGTTTGGCGGCTTATCAAATGTCATTAATTATGACTATATTCGCACGACCTTAGAGGTGGAAGGTATTGCAGAATTTAGTAAGTTAGAGATTTTGGAATATCTCTATGAACAAACTGAAGTTGAATTAAGTAGCCTCAACTGGTTCAGTGTGGAAGCCTATCTCGAAGCCAACGGTGAAGAACTAAAAATGGCTTTGAAGGAACACTTCGAGGTGAAGGATATTAAGGAATTATCCTTCCATGATGTTTACTCTTTTGCCGTAGGTAAAGCGGGTCATGAGTTTAGCATTGAAACGGCTATTACCGATATAGAGTATGTTCAGTCTACTTACGGTATCGCGATCGCCAACAGTAAATTAGCCGTTGAAAAATGGTTAAGTCAAAATACTACTGTTGATACAGGCTATGTTACTTATCAACTGGATGAATTAATTGAGGCAGAAACCGTTACTCTAGAACAAATTAACACAATTCTGGAAACTGAAATTGATGCCATTGATGCTTTAACACCGAAGCAACTAATTGATTTAGTCAATCATCCAGATTTCCAAGAATTATTGGGTGAAGAAATAACAATTGAACTGTCTCAAACTACAGTTGATGTTGATTATATCAAATCTACTTTAGCCTCTGCGATCGCAGATGTTCTGGAAGTCGAAAATCTTGAATCTCTCACAGATGCAGAAATTGTTACGGCTTTCGAGGAAAATCTCTCAACCCTCGATGTTGGTTTCCTGGGTTATCAAATTAAAGAGTGGATTGACAATGGCAGTTTGACACTAGAAGAAGTCACAACATTACTATCTCTTGAAACGGAGATCGGTGAAATTGAAGAACTCACCGCCAGTCAAATTGTTGAGTTAGCCTACAGCCTGGAAGACAAAGAAATTAAACTCTCAGCAATTGATTATCCTGAATATATCGAAGAACACGCAGAAGCGTTGAAAATGGCTTACAGCGTTGAGGATATCTCTGAATTGAGTTTAGATCAAGTCAGTCAATTCATGTTCGGCGAAGGACTGCAACAAGGTTTCTCTCTCGAAACTGTAGTTGACTTTGAGTATCTGCGTCATACTTACATGAACGCTATCGTCCTTGACCCAGAAGCAATTACTCCCGAAGATGTTATTAACTGGCTAGATAACGAATTCGCAAAACTGGATGTGAAGTTCCTACACTATCAGTTTGAACAACTCACTGTTGAACAGCAAACTCAGTTATTAACGGACTTGGAAATTGGAGTGGATGATGTTTTACAACTCAGCATTGAACAACTTCTGCAAATTTCCTACAGTAGCGAATTTAAAGCCATTCTGGAAGTTGAAACAGTCAAACTCAATGCCATCAATATTGAAGGTTATCGTCAACAATACGCTGAGGCGTTGAAGCAACATCATCTCAATATGCATGACTCTGACATGACGGGTAAGACTGGTAATACTGGCATGACTGGTAATACTGGCATGACTGGGATGACTGGTAATACTGGCATGACTGGGATGACTGGTAATACTGGCATGACTGGTAATACTGGCATGACTGGGATGACTGGTAATACTGGCATGACTGGGATGACGGGTAATACTGGCATGACTGGGATGACTGGTAATACTGGCATGACGGGTAATACTGGTATGACTGGTATGACAGGCCAAACGGGAATGACTGGCCAAACGGGAATGACTGGCATGACTGGCCAAACGGGAATGACTGGTAATACTGGTAATACTGGGATGACTGGTAATACTGGGATGACAGGCCAGACCGGAATGACAGGAATGACGGGTAATACTGGGATGACAGGCCAGACCGGAATGACTGGTAATACTGGTATGACTGGTAATACTGGCATGACGGGTAATACTGGTATGACAAGCCAAACGGGAATGACGGGTAATACCGGTATGGATGATATGGATGATATGGACATGGAAGACAATGATATGAGTCATGACTTCGATGTTTCTGACCTCAGCCACCATCAAGTGATGGAATTTATGTTCCAACACGGTTGGAAAATGGGAATTGACCCCAGCGAGTTTGTAGAGACAGAGTATCTGCGGGAAGCATTCAAAGCTGAATTAGCCCATGAATATAATATTGATATCGAAGCCGTAGCCACACTCAGCGATATCCTAGTCATTGGCGGGTTGTATAGCGAAGTCTCCGAAAAAGTGGATGTAGAATACTATCGCGAGACATACTTATCTGGAGAAGAAGTCACCGACTTAGAAGTTCTCGAACACGTCTATACTGTTGGCTTAATGGATGAATTACCCCTGTCTCCCGTTGATGTTCATGGGTTTGTGGAAGAATACACAGAAGCAATTGCTGAGTTCTTTAAAGTCATGCCAGAAGAACTTCCCAGCCTTGATGCAAACCATATCAAAGACTTCATCCTCAATGATGCCGTCAACCTCGGACTCGATCCCACAGAATTTGTGGATGTAGATTACTTCCGCAGTGAATTTGAAACAGAAATTGTTGAAAACTATCGGGTTGAAAATGTTTACCACCTCAGCAACGAACAGGTGTTTGAGTTCAGCGTTAATGCTGGTGTTTCCACTTCACCCGTTGTTGATGTTGACTGGTCTACCACAGAGTATGCCGAAGTATTGAGCGAAAATCAAGCCAACTACGATCTTAACGGTGACGGTGAACTTAACCCGCCTGAAATCTACGATGCCTTAACCGGTGATATCTTAGAACAAGGGAATGAACTCTCACCGCTGTATGACTTTGAACAATATCTCGGTAATGAAGCGGCAGTGGCTGATCTGTTAACTCATTACCAAGTCGAAGCGGTCGAAGATCTTAACTATACTCAAATTGTAGAGTATATGTTTGGTCCAGGATTAATTGCAGGTCACGATCCGTTTAGCAGCGAATTCTTAGCAGAAAATCCCGATCTGCAACTCGATACCTTCCTGCAAGCAGAAGTCAATACAGAAGCCTTAATTCAGTTCTCTCAAACCACCACTATTGAACAAGTGACCAAAATTGATGTTTACAACTACCAAGCAAGCCTTGGTTTATTAAACCCTGAAACCGAAACAATGGTTTAGTTAACTATAGTAGAGATGTTCCTCACAATATCTCTATAATATTGCACTGAATCAATCTGTGTCCCCACCCCCCTGTGTCCCCCCTTACCAAGGGGGGATTTAGGGGGTACAGAGACATTCCACAGCGAACGTCTCTGTTTTTTGATTCAAAGGATATAAAAATATCTCCTATTTTACTGAATTTTAAACTCTGTACCTCGATAACAGCCTTGGAAGGAAGTTAATGGTGTTCCTGTTAATTGATTCAGTTGATTCACTAATTCTGGAGAATTTGAAGAATTAACCACAGACTCCCAACGATAAGGAAAACTGCCTAAATAGTTACCCGTATCTTGATAACTATATTCCTCAACTGGGATACCAGAAACACCAGCAATTTGTTGGTCATGATAACCATTAAGAATAATCTTCTCAATTTGAACACCCGGTGCTAGTTGCAGTTGCCATTTTACCGGTTCATAAGAAGAAAGCGCTAAAATAATTGGTTTATCTTGGCGAGTAATTTTAACTTCAGCTAGTCCAGTTGGATGATTGCCATAACTATGATTCGCGTTGGCTTCATAAACACTAATTAAATGCAATTCTTGATCTGAATTTGAAGTTTTATAAAAAGTAGAAACAGTTCCTGAACCATTTGTACCACAGCTTCCTCCAGGGATCACTGGTATAGTTTGAGAGGGATTAGAAGCAATTTGAGACTGATAATTAGATTTAATCAAGTTTAAACCAAAAGCCGCAATTAAAGCCGCACCCACTCCAATTGGGATCAGCTTTAACCACTGACGTTGAGCCGTCCAACGGCTTAATTTATGAACTTGATTTTTTGCAGCATAATGAGTATCTTGAATTGGATTACTGTTTTGATCGAGGGTTGCCAATAATCCTAAACTTTCAGGATTTTCTAATAAACCCTGAACAAACTTTCCTTCCCCAACATAAAGCGCTCTAGTTTTGCGATCAAGCAGTAGCCAATAATCATCCGTTTTTGCTAAGGGATAATGGTTTAAATCCGCATTAATTTGAGGATGATCGAGAAAAACTTGCCAAGCTAAATCATTAGAAGTTCCGGCAAGTTCACCATCGGTATATAAGGCTTGATTCAGTTCAGGTTCCCAATGCCAAGCCACCCATCGCTGGTTGGCGGGATAACCTAAGGATTTTTCTAAGTTGGAATGAGCTTTCCAATTTAAGCGATGAATTAATTTAGACATAATTGTTAGTTGAAAATGTGTGAGTGATGACTGTTGAATTGAGTCCTAAGTTGTTAAAGATATAAAAACACAGGTGTATGATCTCAATATTAGGCTGTATTTATTACAGATCAAACACGAATTTAATCTCCCACACCTTAGATTTGACTACAATTCTAGTACTTTCGGGTCTATTTCCTTATATTGCCATGTTTCTCCCTAAGCTGACAATATCCGATATCTAAAACCCCCGAAAAATTATAAGGGTAAGGTAATGATAAACTCTGTACCTTCTCCTGGCTGGGAACAAACCGCTAAAGTTCCTTGATGTTTTTGTTCAATAATTTGTCGAGAAATTGATAAGCCTAAACCGGTTCCTTTGCCAACCGGTTTAGTGGTAAATAAATAGTCAAAAATTTTACGTTTTAATTCTTCTGACATTCCGGGGCCATTGTCTTTAATCCGAATTAAAACGGCTGTGCCATCGTTAATAAGTTCAGTTTGAATATAAATTTGACAAAATATTTGACAATTATCGGATACAGTTATTTGTTCATCAAAGGCATCAATAGCATTCGCCAGAATATTCATAAATACTTGATTTAACTGTCCAGGATAACAAGGAACAGCAGGAGTTTTTTCATAATCTTGAATCACATGAATTTCTGGACGATTTGAAGTTGCTTTGAGCCGGTGCTTTAACAGCATTAAGGTACTTTCAATCCCATATTTAATTTCAAATAAAACTTTTTTCTCTTGATCTGACCTCGAAAAAACCCGCATAGAAGTGCTAATACCACGAATCCGCTCTACACCGACTTTCATCGAGGTAATTAAGTTATAAAAATCTGTTAATAAATAGTCTAAATCAATATCTTGTTGATGTTCTTTAATTTCTCTACCGGGGTCAGGAAACTGTTGCTGATAAAGCTTTAAATGCTCTGTTAAATCTTGTAAATATATCTCTGCTGGAGTTAAATTTCCCGCAATAAAACTAACCGGATTATTAATTTCATGAGCAATACCAGCCATCATTTCACCGAGGGCTGACATTTTTTCACTTTGAATCAGTTGGGTTTGAGTTTGTTCCAGTTGGTCAAGGGTTTGCTGTAACTGAGTTGCACGCTGCCGTAATCGGGCTTCAGACTCCTGTAATGCCATTTCTGCCTGTTTTCGACAAATTCCTAATGCAATCTCGTCAGCGGCTAATTCCAGGGCTTCTAGGGTCTTTTCTGGCAACTGTTCATGAGCAAATAAAGCAATTACCCCGAATAAGCGATCTTTGACCAATAAAGGATAACCGGCAAACGCCACTATCCCTTCTCGCTGCGCCCATTGAGGATCGCTAATTTGAGGATCGCTAAGTACATTATTGACCAGATGGGGTTTGCCGCTCTGAGCAATGCGGCCAATTTTACATTCTCCCAACAGAACAGAACTGTATTCCCCATTCAGATGGGTATACATTCCTGAACTAGCCTGCAATTCCAATACATTTTCAGTCGGGTTGAAAATCCAAATTCTAGCAAATGCGGCTTTAAAATGTTCTACAATCGCATCTGTGCAGCGTTTAAGCATATAAAAGAGCGTTTCTTCCTGGGTTAAGGCAGAGTCAATTTCACTCCGAAATGCTGCAAGTTGTAGCTGTTGAGTTAGGGCAATTTCAGTCTTTTTACGTGTGGTAATATCTCTAACATTTGTGAGTAGAACATCTTGGTTATTGAGTTTAACTTTGCGAAGAAAGACTTCTACATCAAATACAGAACCATCATGGGGTCGTTTTGCTTTCCATTCAAACAGTTGACGTTTACCCGCTATTGCCCGTTGCCAAATTTGCGAAAGTTGTTTTGAGGGAAGTTCTAACCCTGATAAATCCCTCTGGATTGAGAGTTGAAGGGCTTCCTCCTGAGTGACCCCAAACATTGCCAGCATTCTTTGATTCACATCAATAATTCTGCCGTCAAAATCATGAATAAAAATCGCTTCATAAACACTATCAAAAATTGTTCGTAAATCTTTTTGGGAAGAGCGCAAAGCCTCATCTATCTGTCGGCGTTGTGTGATATCTTCGTAGGTTCCAATCACACCAATGACTTTCCCTTCGCTATCATGGAGGGGAATTTTATTCACTTCAACCCAAATCAAGGTTCCATCAACTTGTAAACGCTGTTCTACACGATGCAAATTAGGTTGGTTCTTTTTTATTACTTCTGTATCTTGTTGGCGGTAAAATTCGGCTTCTGTTTTTTTCCAGGGTAAATCATAGTCTGTTTTACCAATAATTTCTTGATGATGAGATAATCCCACTAGCCCCGCAAACTTTTGATTACAACCTAAATAAACTAAATTCTGATCTTTCCAAAAAATAAATTGTGGGATATTATCAACAACGCGACGAAGCAGTTTTTTTGATTTTTTTAACTCCGCATCAGCTTGTTTGCGATCGCTTATATCTTCGTAAGCACCAAATATACCAAAAATCTCCCCTGACAAGTTGCGTAAGGGAATTTTACTAATTTTTCGCCATATCATTCTCCCGTCTTCCAGCAGTTGAGATTCTTCATGATTGATTTTTGCTACACCAGTTTCTATCACAGTTTCATCATCATTTTTACTGAAATTAGCTGATGAAATCCAAGTCAATTCACTATCATTTTTACCAATAATTTCATCTGTAGATTTCAATCCCACATCTTCAGCCAGTTTTTGATTACAGCCTAAGTAATTCAAATTTATATCTTTCCAAAAAACTCGTTGCGGCAATGTATTACAAACTAATTGTAAAAGTTTTTTAGATTCTCTCAACTGTATCTCTACTTGTTGACGTTCTTCAATTTCTTGCTGTAAGGATTGATTGGCTTGACGCAGTAATTGTGGACTGGGAATAGTGAGCAATTGAGGAATTAAGCGATCAAGTACTATAGCTGTCATAATTGAAATTACAGCCGTTGCCGCTTTGAGAATTCCAGAGACCCAGTAAAGCGGATACCAAAGAGTAATGATTGACAATAGATGGATCATGCCACAGGAGAAAATGAAGGCACTAAACCAAACGAAAATTCCGCTAAACGGTAAATCTTGGCGTTGACGGATGAAAGAAAACAGCAGCAATGGAATACAAACATAGGCTAAAACAATGCCAGCATCGGAGATCAGATGTAGCCCCAATAAGGGAGTCTGCCACAAATAACAATGACCATGCGGAATGAACTGAGTTGAAAAAATTCGATTGAGGAATTCCCACATTGAAGATGTTTTAGTATGAGCAAAGTTTAGCTATTAGTCGCAAAGGAATGGCGATTTTTCTGCGGAAACACGGTGTAATTTCGCCATTGAGTCCCCTGGCTTTAGCTTTGAATAATAGCTTAACCTGATCTGATCTTAATCTTCAACTTTTCCGATTGATTGTTCAATCCATCACTGCTAAGTGATATCGCCTTTACAAATGATCAACTACAAATTTGTTGTAAAGTGGCAGTAAATTCTGGATAAGAAATGCCCGCTGCTTCGGCGCGATGAATTGTTGTGATGCCCTTGGCGTTGAGGCCAACAATTGCTAAACTCATGGCAATCCGATGATCTGTATAGCTATCAACTTCGGTTCCGGTTAAAGTTGCACCCCCCGTAATTTCTAAGCCATCGGGTAATTCTGTAATTTTAGCGCCTAATCGGGTTAATTCAGTAACCATCACTGCAATTCGATCGCTTTCTTTAACTCGAAGTTCTTCCGCATTGCGAATAATCGTTGTGCCTTCAGCAAATGCCGCTGCAACGGCTAAAATCGGAATTTCATCAATTAAACGGGGAATCAATGCTCCTTCAATTGTACAGGCTTTTAAACGACTGTGACGGACTCGTAAATCAGCAACCGGTTCCCCTGCAACAATCCGTTGTTGTTGGAGTTGAATATCTGCCCCCATCAGTTCTAAGGCTTCTAGAATCCCGGTACGAGTCGGGTTGATTCCCACATTCTCAATCACTAATTCTGAACCCGGAACAATCGCCCCCGCCACTAACCAAAACGCGGCTGAACTAATATCCCCCGGCACCACAACAGTTTGACCCGTGAGTTGAGCTGGCCCAGTTACAGTGACACTTAAAGTCTCGGGGTCAACGGCAATATCTGCCCCAAACGCCCGCAGCATCCGTTCACTATGATCTCGCGATAAAGCAGGTTCCGTAACAGTTGTTTGTCCTTGCGTCATTAAACCCGCCAGTAGAATACAGGATTTCACCTGAGCCGAAGCAATGGGAGAATGATAATGAATCGGTTTAAGTGGTTGTCCCTGAACGGCAAGGGGGGCCAGAGAACTCCCCTGACGACCCCAGATGGTTGCCCCCATTTGTTGCAGGGGTTGCACGACCCGGCTCATGGGCCGCCGTCGAATTGACTCATCTCCGGTAATCGCAAAAAATCGGTTGGGATGAGAGGCTAAAATCCCGAGCATCAGTCGTAACGTTGTGCCGGAGTTGCCCACATCCAAAACTTGATTCGGTTCGGTTAACTGCCCGAGTCCAATCCCTTCTACTTGAATCTGTTCAGCATTTAAATCTGAAATTTTAGCACCCATCCGGGCAAAACATTGGGCTGTACTCTGAGGGTCAGCTCCGAGTAATAACCCTTGAATGGTGGTGGTACCGCTAGCGAGGGAACCTAACATCAACGCCCGGTGAGAAATGGATTTATCCCCCGGCACCCGAATCCGACCTTGTAATGATAAGCCGGTTGCCGGAGGGTCAATTGTCAAAATTTGCTCGTGTTGGGTCTTTTTTGTTGTAACAATTACGGATAGCATAGAGAGTAGTGGGAACAATTGCCCTAATTATCCTACCGCTTTGTCGGTTCTGTGTATTCACAGCAGCTTGGCAATACTCTTTTTACTTAAATTGCTGTATGCTCACTCATTATCGTAAACCGGTTAGTCTGTCTTTAGTCTCAACTGATTTACCCATTCGCTCGTTTATTGAAACGGCTGCAACGGTTTACCAGAAGGATCGAGAACGGTTTCATTTATTATTGCATGAGCCGGATGTACTTGAAGTTAACACTTTTGATCCCATCCCATCAGTGAGTCAGCAGTCTACAGCAACCAAGCCACGGCTGTTATGGTTAGAAGTGTCTCCAAACCGTGCAGTTATGACAATGCAGGGAAATGGCCAGTTTAGTTATCGGCATCTGTGGCAGAAGGGAGCTTATGGGTTAAGTCGTTACTACTTACAAATGGACTCGGGTAACTTACCTAGTCAACTCCGGTTGCGTAATTTTACTCGCAATTTTCAACTCACAGGATATCCTCTACCGGAACATTTACGCCTAGAATATGAACTGTGGTCGCAAAAGGTTTGTTTAGGTCGATATGTTCTGAATCTAGAAGTTCATCATTGAGGACAATATGCGTTAATTTCATCCATCAATGCATCTAGCTTTTTTCCAGTCTGATTGGCAGTTTCCTCAACGCTCAAGAGTTGCTCTCTGGCGCTGGAGAGTTGTTGACGGCCTTGAAGAGTAATGGGAGCCTGTTCACCGGTTTTGACCGTTGTGCCAATTTCGTTAAGAGTTTGGGATAGTTCACGATAAACTATAGCAAAACGAGTCTGCATCATTTTCAATCGGCGATCGCTAACTTTGATCGTCTCTATTTCTTTTGCCATCGTTTCCATTTCTACTGCTAGCTGTTGGGTAGTGGCAGCATCATACTGATTTTGTTGGGCATGAATCAAAATAGGACCTTGATTGACGACCTCAAGCAGTTTCTGACATTGCACTCGGCTACCGCCACAGCGTGCCATGATAAACAAGATTGTGGCAATGAATAAAAATAGGGTTCTCGGCAGTTTGAGCTGGGATTTGACCGAGGGTTTCAAGACAACATCCATGATATCAAAGTGAATCTTAAAAAATGTTATCTTAAGATCTGATCTTTTGCCGGCTGAATTGATAGTCGTAGCAGTGCGGCTGCTAATCTTGTGGGATCTCTTGTTGCTGAATAATCAGGATCGTTGACATCCTCCCCTCCTTAAACCGTCTTGCAAGCAAGAGCGGTTTTAAAGAAGGGGATTCCTAACTCTCGCGAATTAGGTTTTCTGCTTCTCGGATTCTTGGCTAGCCTATCGTGACCGACAGACCCCGCTAGATCATCTCCACAGACATTTTCTGCTACGCTATGCCCTAGCGCAGTGACACCTCGATTCCTGACTACCTCTGCTGCTGCGATATCTCGCGAAGTTGTGTAGTTGCAACTCCGACAACTATGAATGCGAATGTCGAGAGTCTTTTTGCCTGTATGCATTCCGCAATTCGGACAGGTTTGCGAAGTAGCGTTTTTGTCTACCTTGGCAAAGTAGATATCGGTTTTCCAGGCTACCCACTTGAGAATGGTTACAAACTGCCCAAAACCAGCATCGGCACTATTTTTTGACAACATTCCCCTTTGCCAGGAACGAAAGTCAATATCTTCAACAAACAGCATTCCCGTATCTCGACAGAGACGATGGGCTAGCTTGAAGTGCCAATCTTTACGAGTATCAGATATACGCTGATGTAGTCTTGCTATCTTTTGATTGAGCTTATGCCGATTATTCGACCCTTTGTGCTTATTTCTCAGTCTACGTTGCAGCAATTTCAGCTTGCGTTGTAGAGTTTTGAGAAATCTAGGGCGTTTAACCTCTTCACCGTCAGAAGTAGCGACAAATTTGTCGTAGCCCAAATCCAAACCTCTAGGATGACCGTGAGGCATGGGATTGGGAAGATCAACATCAAGTGATAGCGATAGCATTACGAAATAGCCAGATGCTTTTCTAACTATCCGAGCCTGTTTTGCTACGAACCCTTCAGGAATTGGTCGCGACATTCTCCAACGAACCAAGCCAAGCTTAGGTAGTTTGATACCCCAGGTACTGACAGGGTTGATACCCAGCTTAGGGAAGACAAAGCTACGCAGACGATATTTATTCTTAAATCTGGGAAATCCCAATCGCTTGGATTGCATATCTTGCCAAGCTCGATCTAGAGTTCTCAGCACTTGCTGTAGAACTTGAGAGTGAGTATTTCTTAACCGTTCAAAAGTTTTCTTGGCTTCTGTTAGCTGTTTGGCTTGTCGATGATAGTTGGGGAATGGAACGCCCGCTGGAATGATGTACTCGGACACTATCGAACAGGTGTTAACAGATGACTTGCGAGAAGCACACCAGTCTTTACGCTGTCTAAGCGCAAAGTTCCACACAGAACGGCACACATCTAGCGTTTGCTCGATGGTTGCTATCTGCTCTACTGTTGGCTGCAGTTTGTACTCGTAGGTCATTGTTAACATGAAAGCATCATACCTTACATGGGGTGCAATACTGTGTAAAGATTGTATGTATTTGCTAACCTACGAGGCATCGAACCTCTAGGTTAGCCTGGGGGAGTCCGTGTATCCCCTCCCTAAAACATTATTCGGCTGTACGCCTCACTCGTTTTTGAGGAAGGGGTTTTACTGCTCCCCCAGACCCCCACATTTTGATAAAAGTAATGCTACTGTATATAGAGTATAGTTTTTAGGTTTATTTACTTCTCGAGTCAATCCGATGAAAGAAACCGTTTCCACAGCAATGCCCCCATGCTTGGAGAGATGGTGCGATCGCGCGCGATCATCTCTTCAAAACGAAAGCCCAGAGAAAGG
>CAYNXM010000378.1:0-12489 GCA_964401105.1 uncultured Lyngbya sp.
AGGATAATTAATCATCAGAAAAGTCTAATGAAGCATGATATGGGGTTTTTTGATCCCACTACCGTAGAGACGTAGCATGCTACGTCTCTACACGCATACAAGATTGAGTATTCAACCAGATTTGATATTATGCTCAATATATATTGAGTTAAACTGACTAAAATGACTCAAAACTTCCTGAGTTTAATCTATGAATACTCTGTGAAAGACTGACCCAACCCAATTGATCTAGAATTAATTGAGCTAACGTAAGCTAACGAGTAGAGAAGTTGGGTTCAATGAATGATTGAGGGTGAGAGAAACGAATGGGTAACAACTCAAACGATCAATAATTGAGGTAAATCAATAACTGAATATTGATTATTATCAAGACCGAGACCTAACTCTCTGAAGATACAAATGCAACCCTGATTCTGTCAATGAAGATACTTTTAATATTTCTCAGAGATCTGATTTTAAATCAGTTCTTTAATAAGCACCTTCTTTATTCAAAACCACACTAATGGTTTTCCAAATTAGATAGAGATCGTACCAAATAGACCATTTTAATTGATAGTTTAGATCCATCCGTACAATTTGTTCAAAGTCATCAATGCTAGATCGACCGCTGGTTTGCCATTCTCCTGTAATACCAGGCTTCACACTCAATCTTTGCCAGTGATGCTGGTCGTAGTTTGCGACTTCATCCGGTGTAGGTGGACGAGTGCCGACAATGCTCATTTCCCCTTTTAAAACATTCAAAAACTGAGGAAATTCATCTAAACTGGTTTTACGTAAAAATTGACCAACACGAGTGATTCGGGGATCGCAATCACTTTTAAAAATGTGTCCTTTTGCTTGGTTTTCAATCAAATGTTTTTGCTGATCGGCATTAACAACCATTGACCGAAACTTCCACATCCGAAATGGTTTTCCCCTCAAACCACAACGAATTTGACTATAAAATAAGGGACCGGGATCATCAAAATGCATTAAAATTGCAATTGGAATGGCAATTATTGCTGTCAAGCTTAATCCGATAAGGGATAATATAATATCTGTTAAACGCTTTGCTTTGCTGAGTAGTGATGCATGAATTTCGTAACTCGGTAGCAAATGACTCTGATTTATCTGAGGTATCAAAGAGTACATTGCAGATTTACTCGCAGTTTTTGATGTGGTAGTCACAGCTTTTAACCCTGAATCGCTACTGTTTTTGCTTGTTGTGCTTAATTCTATGTGAATTTTTGAATACTGGGGTCTCATCGAGTCGGACTTTACTAAATCTTTAATAAAATGGGGTGAATAAATAAAGATTGTGTAAAGCTGCTGTTTATATCATTTTGTGTAAACATCTATCCTGAGGGTTAAAAGTAGAGAATTATATCAGTAATTCTGACGAGTTAATAAATGAGTTTAAGACTTGGTAAACAAAAAATATATTATTCTATATAAAATGTCAAGTATAACAGAGTTTATGTTATCTAATTCGGATGAGTTGAGTACATAATAGTAGTAAAGTTTGACGCTCCCTCGCCGTAAAACGGCGGGGATTCTTAGTTCAATGAATCACCTTTAAATCAATAGAAACCAAACGCGCTGGCTAGATCCCTATCCCTTACTTGCAACCCTACAGGGTCGGTTTTCAGTTGTAGGCTATTGACCCCAGAGGGCTATTCTCCCTAAGCTTACTAGAATATGATATCTAGAGTTACTGTGCGCCCCACAGTACTTTTTAGTACAAAGAAGTACAATAATTTACTTTTCTGGTATTCGGTACTCTATCGAGTCCATGGGTTTTTTAAGAGGTCTCTCGCGCCTAGAGCTGCTAACATCGCTTAAACGTCGTAAAATCAATTTCAAATTGATTGAGGCTACCGACGAATTCACCTCTGTGCTAGACCAGTATAGTTTTATTTTAACACAAAATCAGACGGCAATGCTATTACAAATGTATTGTTTTATTCAGAGGTTAACCGTCCTAGAAGCCTGCCCCCTTGCAGAAGGGGGGACGGGGCTTGAAACCCGCTTTTTCTGGTCAATCACCAGATTCACGTAGGGCTATATTAATAAAAATCTGATTTTCTAAACAACTTAAATTGAAATGTTTTAGCGATCGCATAAAATACCGGCACTACATATAAACTTAACAGAGTTGACACTAACATTCCCCCTAAAACTGCCATCCCAATTGAAATCCGACTGACTGCCCCTGCCCCTGTGGAAAAGGCTAAGGGAAATACACCAAAAATTGTGGAGAAAGCTGTCATTAAAATGGGTCTAAATCGGACTTTTCCGGCTTCGATAGCAGCGGATGAAATGGAGAATCCTTGCTGTTGCAGTTGATTGGCAAATTCTACAATTAAAATTGAGTTTTTTGTGGCTAAACCAATTAACATAATTAATCCAATTCGACTGTAAATATTAATACTTAATTCAGCCATCCATAAGGCACTAAATGCTCCGAACAGAGATAAAGGAACGGCTAATAAGATAATAAATGGATCGATATAACTTTCAAATTGAGCAGCTAAAGTCAGGAAAATAAAAGCCAGCGCTAAACCAAAAATAAATACCGTTGCTTCACCTGCTTCTGCAAATTCTAAGGATTCTCCTGCTAAGGCTGTTTGCATATTTTGAGGTAAAATTTCATCCGCTAAGTTTTGTAGGGCAGCTAAGGCTTCTCCTAAGCTGACACCGGGTGCCGGACTTCCTTCTAACTGAGCGGAGCGAAACCGATTATAATGATTAATTTGAGGCGGTGTAGTGGAAAGATTCACATCAACTAAATTACTTAAAGCAATCATTTGACCCGAATCACTTTGTACATAAAGTGCTTCAATATTATTGGGATTTGAGCGATAGATATCTTCGGCTTGAACAATCACTTCATACTGTTGATTCCCTTGATTAAAATTAGTAATACGCTGACCTCCCATCATAATTTGCAATGTTCTAGCAATTTCTTGAACTGAAACCCCTAAATTGACCGCTTGTAGTCGATTAATTTCTAAGACTAATTCCGGTTTATTAATTTGTAAATCCGTATCTAAATTAACGACTTCGGGTAATTTATTTGCCTCTATTTTCAAAGTTTCTGCCACTTCTGCTAATTCTGTTAAATCATTGCCTTGAATCACAAATTGTATCGGTTGACCTTGACCACTACCGGGTAAAGAACTGGGATTAATTGCAAACACTAAAGCATCTGTAATTTTAGAAAATTGACCAAAAAGTTTTTTAACAATATTCTGTTGAGACTGTTCAGGTTCAGTTCTTTCTGACCAAGGAAATAGGCGAGTGAAAGCAAATCCTCGATTGACTTGAGACGCACCCCGACCAAACCCAGCAATGGTAAAATAGGTTCTCATTTCAGGCACATTGCTGAGGATTTCTTCTACTTCTTGAACTACATTATCTGTATAAGCTAAACTTACCCCTTGCGGGGCACTCACTGGAATAAAAACCCGTCCTCTATCTTCTGTGGGTAAAAAGCCTTGAGGTAGCTGTAGAAATAACCAGGCTGTCAGTCCCAGGGATAAGATAAATCCTAATACAATCACCAGCTTAATCTCCATCACAAAACTCAAAGACTGGCTATAAGCATTTTGAAGCCGATTTAATATCCATTCAAATAGATTTAAAGGAATCTCTATCAATTTTTGCAATACGTTTTTCTGATACTTTTTTGATGATACAGGTTTTAGAATTAAAGCAGAAACAGCAGGGGCTAAAGTTAAGGCGACAAAAGAGGAAAGCACAACCGCCGCCGCAATAGTAATTGCAAATTCATTAAATAACCGCCCTGTGGTCCCTCCTGAAAAACCCACAGGAATAAATACAGCAATCAGGACAACAGTTGTGGCAATCACAGCAAAAACAACTTCTCCAACTGCATTTAAAACCGCAGGAAAAGGTTTCATCTTTTTCTCTTCGATATAACGCACAATATTTTCTAAGACAACAATGGTATCATCCACCACTAATCCCGTTGATAATGTTAACGCAAATAAGGTTAAAATATTAATCGAAAATCCTAAAATAAACATGATGCCAAACGCACCAATTAAAGAAACCGGAATCGTTAAAGCCGGAATTAAAGTGGCTCGCCAACTTCGTAAGAAAACAAAAATAACTAAAATTACAAAAGCAATCGCTAAAAATAAACTATGCCAGACTTCATCAATGGCAATTTGAACAAAATCAGAATCATCAACCGCAATTGTATAAGCCATTCCTTCCGGGAAGTTTCTTGATAACTCTGTAATTTTAGCCTTAACCGCTTCAGCCACTTCTAATAAGTTTGCACCCGAGATTTTACTAATGCCTAAAGACACAGCCGGCTGACCATTAAACCGGGTAATTGTTCGATTACTTTCTGCCCCAATTTCTGCATATCCAATATCTTTTAATCGAGTTTGAGAGCCATCTTGATTACGACGAATGACTAAATTTTCGTATTCTTGAGGCGTTTGTAATCGTCCTAAAGTCCTAATCGGATATTCATTCATATTCCCTTCAATTCGACCACTGGGAATCTCAACATTTTGCTGTCTTAAGGCTCGTTCAACATCTAAAGCCGTAACATTTCGCGCCGCCATTTGTTTTGGATTTAACCATAAGCGCATGGCATAACGTCGTTCTCCGGCAATAAAAATATTACTAACACCATCAACCGTTGCTAAAGCATTTTTAATAAACCGATCCGCATAATTACTAAGTTCTAAATTAGAATAATTTTCTCCATAAATAGCAATCCACATAATCCGATCTCCACCGCTATTACTTTTAGCAACAACAGGCGGATCGACCTGATCAGGCAATCGTCCAATCACCCGAGAAACTCGATTTTGTACATCTTGTGCAGCAATATTTAAATCTTGATTCAGGTCAAACTCTACCGTAATAGAACTCTGTTCTTCTCGACTGGATGAAGTTAAAGACTTAACCCCTTCAATCCCATTAATTTCTGCTTCTAAAAGTTCAGTTACTTCTGTTTCAACCACTTGAGGATTTGCACCGCGATAAATTGTCCGAATATTCACCGTCGGCGGTTCAATCGTGGGATATTCTTGAATCGGTAAACGAGTATATCCTATCCATCCAATTAAAATAATCAGTATAGAACAAACAGAAGCAAAAACCGGCTTTTTAACAAAGAAATGAGTAAACATTAAGCGTTCCGAATTGCTATAAATAATTAATCACTAACCACATTCACTTCAACACCATCCGATAATCGCTGAATTCCTGAATAAATCAGCTTTTGTCCCGGTTGGAGTCCCGTTTTCACCTCAGCGCGATCGCCTTGAATCAACCCCAATTGAATCGGTTGTTTTTTTGCTGTTAAAATATCATCTCCTTCCGCAATATAAACAAATTGTTGTTCTCCTTGAAAAATCACAGCCGTTAAGGGAATCACAATCTGATTTTGACGTTGATTCCAGACAACCGTTGCCTTAACAAATTGCCCATCTCTTAACACTTGATTACTCTCATTTAATGTCGCTTTCGCCAGTATAGTTTGAGACTCTTGATTCACTGTCGGAGCAATAAAACTGAGGCGACCGACTCCTAAATCATTCCCCTTTGGATCGCGAATTTGAACCGGTAATCCTAATTGTAAATCTAACTTCCGTTCTAATGGAATCGGCAGCCGTAATTCAAGTTGTTGATTTTCCGTCAAAGTCGTCACCTCATCCCCCGGTCGGACATAATCTCCAGGCTTAATTAAAACATCTCCAATCATCCCAGAAAATGGCGCTTCAATCGTCATTTCTTGCATCAACACTTCATAACGACGAACTTCTGCGACCGCTTCTGCCACAATCGCTTCAGCCTGCTGAATTTCCTCAGGACGGTTCCCTGCTTGTAATTGCCGTAAACTCTGTTCTTCCTGTTCAACCACCGCCCGACGTAAAGCTATTTCAGCCAGACGATTTTTTTCAAGTTGTTCTAAACGCCGTTTAGCCGCAGTTAAATTCGCGTCTGCTGTAACTAATTCCGAGGATAACTCATCAAATTCATCCCGAGAAACTGCCCCTGCTTGACTCAAAGACTCAAACCGTTCTACTCGTGTTTGAGCCAATTCTTTCCTAGCTAAAACCGCCTCAATTTGCGCTCTAGCTTGATTAATTTCTGCGGGTAAACTACCCGATACAGCATCATCTAATTCCGCTTCAGCCTCCATTAACCTAGCTCTGGCTCGAGCAATCTCTTCCGGACGGCTCCCCGCTTGTAGTTCAGCCAATCTAGCCCTAGCGCCTACCAAATTAGCTTGAGCCGCTCGCCAGTTAGTTTCAAGCTCATTACTATTCAGACGAGCGATCGCCTCTCCCGGTTCCACAAACTCCCCAGCCTCTACCAAAATTTGGTTAATTCGTCCTTCAACTTCAGAGCGAACTTCCACCGAACGTCTGGCTTCTAAACTCCCAACAAATTCCGAAGTTTCTTGTAGCGATGTGGTTTCAAGCAACATCAATTTAACAGGAACATTCCGACTTCTTACCACTTCCGACCCAGAATCCGAAGGCGTTTGACGATTTGCCCACCATTGCCCCCCAACAAAACCGAACAAAGATGTCAGTAAGACCAACAGAAGAGTTTGTACTCTATTGCTACGGGGTGGGCGTTGCTGTTTTTTGAGAGAATGCCCATTACTTTGCCGATCAAAAATAGACTGGGAGTCTTCTGTAGTAGATTCAGATAAGGGAGAATGAGGCATTGAAATCAGCTCACCAAATAAATAGAATGGAGTCTAAAATAGACAGTTCATCTTTGATTGTAGACATCTTGACTCAGGTTCTCCTTTTAAAAGCTCATTCAACCGTTGAATTATTCCACTCAGGGCGCGTTAAAGTCGGAGAGTTTAATCTTTCCAGCATATTGATAGAGCCATTGAATTTCAGATTCCAGCATGGTTTTGGCTCTGTCTAAAATGCTGACTTGATAAGGATCGCTTAAAATAGACTCAACTTGCTGACGATTGAGATAGTCTTGGCGGCGATGACAAACTTGTATCCGAGCCTCAAGCAGTTGGACTCGAATGGCTGGTTCTAAATCACTAAAAAAGAAATACTTCACCATGAACCGAGAATGGCTGTTAATCCAGCTTTCATGGGGTTGATCCAGCATTTTATATCGCCAGCGATCGCGTCCGGAATCTGTGATACAATAGATTTTTCGACTCGATCCGGTTTTTCCCGCTTCCTCCATCATTACCTGAATCTGGCCTCTTTGTTCCAAACGCTTCAGCAATGGGTAGATTGCACCGTAGTTAACACTCATGCAGCTTCCCATGAACAATTCCATTTTTTGCTTCAGCCGATAACCATGCAAAGGTTCCCGCTGTAATAAACCTAAGGCAGATAACTCTAGCACTTGTGTTTAGATAATCATATTTATTTAATGTATCAAATTTTAACTTTTTAGCTTAAATCTCGTCAATTTTAAGCTATTTATGATATGTTGCCAAACTCATGACTGAAGTTGCGATCGACAACATGGAGCGAATTGTTAAAAGTGGACCCGGCTGGCGAATTGGATGGGATGCTCAAGCACCAGAATTTAAAGGCTTAGTGGGTAGTGAGCAATGGGCGCTGGAATTAACTGAAGCCGAATTCAATGATTTTTGTCGGTTACTCATCCAGCTTGCAGAGACCATGAGTCAGATGAGTTGCGAGTTGATGGATGAAGAAAAAATAACCTGTCAAGCCGAAACCGATCTGCTGTGGATGCAAGTCGAAGGCTATCCTCACACCTATGATTTACAACTGATTTTGAATACGGGACGACGGGGAGAAGGCTATTGGTTACCTGAAGCTGCGGGAGCGTTAATCCAGGCTGCAAAAATTTTGAAAGTTTTTTGATTTACAATTTCGCGATTCGCTGTTATACTAGGAAAGCATTTGCGGGGCGTAGCGCAGCTTGGTAGCGCACCACTTTGGGGTAGTGGGGGTCGTGGGTTCAAATCCCGCCGCTCCGATTCTTTTCAGACATCACTTAAAAACCTTATACCCATTTTGTACCCAATCTGACACAACAGGGGTAGCTGTTTGCTTCGAGTTTGATAAATATAGCTGCTGGTTATATTTAATCTGAGGTCTCACCCGTCCTTCACTATCGGTTGGATTTTCAACAATCGCCCAAGGTTCTCCCGCTTTAGTTAAGACATAGCCCTTGTTATAGGGTTTGTTTTCTTTAAAGCGGATATCTTTTTCTTGCATCCCAATCTCGATTAATTTTTGATTCACCGTTTTAGCAAAAGAAATGATATTGCGGTTGAGTCCCAGGCGATCGCAAATCATCTGTCCTACTTTTGTCACCAAAATTGGTTTGTTTTCCAGTGTGTAGGAAGAAGCTAACGCTCCACAAACACTTTCATAAATTTCCTTGTGAGCGGGATCGAGTTTTGCCAACTGCCGCATCTTGAACTGAGAAACGACAGGCTGTGCGACACCACTGATCTCTAAACATTCCATTGCCATTTTCAATGCCTCCTCATCACTGATTTTTAATTTTCCTTCATCGGCTTCGCGCTGCTCAATTAATTCTGCTTTTCGAGTTTGAATCGCAAAATATTTTTTTGCCATTGCGACTTCTGATTTTCGGTGATCACAACAAAGCGCGATCATATAGCATCCATAGCGACTCAGCTTGTAATCAGAAAGGCTACGACCTCCTCCCTGTGGGCGGTATACCATTTTATGATCAATCATAATATGGGCTTCAACCTCATCCCCAGTTAACTTGATATTCTCAATGGCTTCTTGAACAGGTGTTTCAAAGTTTTGCCATTTTGAATACCCCATAAATTCTATCAACTCCCGCGCTGACCAATATTCATTGCCATCTTTGTCATAGCGTCGAATTGCATCAAAGGGACTGACTCCCAATTCTTGATTTTTTTGAGACGACAGAGGTGTATCAACGGCAGAGGAGTTATTCGGAACAATCTTTAAATCTACTTTTAAATCAGGACTTGGCGATCTCCCCACTTCTCTCGCAAAATACCGAAGTGCTTTTTCAACTTCTGGGTAGGTCACCCGACTAACCCGAATAAAAATTAAATAACAAGCGATCGCGGTCAGCTCCCAATCTTTTTCTTTTTTACAGAACTGATATTTAATGTCCACGATATCCCGTCCAAGGCTTTCCGCTTCATACTGAGTCATAGCCTGACTGATTATAGAATTTGGAATATCCTCTCTAAACATTTCAAATCCTCTGATTTTTAAGAGTTTCATCAGTTCCCGCGCCGTCCAGAACTCCATACCGTTTGGGTAGTTATGCCGAATTGCCTCAAATGGGTTAATGGTATCTGTTGGTTTGGGGAATGGAATAATTTCTGTCTGTTTAACTTTTTCAACAGGCTCAGCCGGAGTATTTTTCTTAAAGTACCCAAAATATTCTTGTGCCTCTTTGACCTTGGGGTATCTCAGATCGTCAAAGCGCTTTAAGACAAAATAGCAAGCCAGAGAACTTAACTCCCAGTCCAGATATTTTTTGCGGAACTCGGATTCAGCATTAAATCCACAGTCTTGACACTCTGCGATCGCATTACTGATCAAAGAATCATGCCGATCTTCAAAAAACGCAAAAGAATCAATATCCAAAAGATCCATTAACTCCCGCACTGTCCAGAATGAATGACCCTTTTTTTCATAACGCCGAATTGCATCAAGCGGATTATTTTTTTTGACATTGCGACTTTCTGTAGGCTCAACCCCATTTTGGTTAACATGACGGATTGCATCAAAGGGGCTGATACCGTCAGTGCTGGTTTCTTCTCCTTGTGAGAGATTTCTAAAAAACTCCTTAGCTACAATCACAGATGCACGGTTGCGACATTCTTTTAAGATAGCCATACAAGCGATCGCGTCCAACTCCCAATCCGGATTGCCATCCCTATCACAAGGTTTAAAGTGGCGATCGCTGTTTTCTACGAATAAACAAGCCGCCTTAAGTATTGATTTCTTGTTCTCTTGTCCTGCAAACCTTGAATATGCTGAGTAATTCAAGATCTCTTGCAAATCACGAGCATACCAACACCCGTTTGTTGTTTGAGCTTTTTTGAGTTGGTCTAAAATGAATAACTTAAAAACAGGACTAACTTCCTCTAAGCTTTCAACACCACAGAAATAGGCGATCGCTAATACCATTTCTCACAATTCATACACTAAATATAAGGGCATCTAGAATGAATAGATATCTAGTCTCTCCCCTAGTTTAGTGCAAAGCTTACAGGAATTGGTATAACTCCCAGTCTTGAGTTTCAGGATCAGTGCTAATTATCCTTTGAAACCTATTTATTTACCACAATTAACATCACTACTTTTAAATACTGTCAAGAGTCTTGACAGTATATAAATACCTAAAATTGACGGTATTGAATGAAAATGCTATGGTATGACAGAATATGACATACCTTCTGAGGATATAAAATGTTGGTAGACAAGTATGAAATCAAGAGGCTTATCAGTTGCAAGGCTGATAGTACCTTAGTCCGGTACAGAAAAAAATATTGGGATGAGGGCATTCATTGGTTCCGTGTTAATTGTCGAACTGTCCGCTACAATCTTGAATTGATTAAGGATTGGGTGACAAACCGACATGATCCAGCCGCTCATCAACGGGCGATCGCTCAATATCTAAGGGATAAAATTAAAAAAGGAAAAGGGGCTGCTTAATCCCCTAACTTTTTTTCTATCTGTTCATACATCCAGATAGCTGACTTGAAACGAAACAAACATTACCCTTTCAATAGTCTTAGTGCTATTGTGACTTGAAACAACAACGCTCCTTTAATAATTTCTGGTTAAATTCCCTCTCCAGTTGTCCTAGAAAATAGATCGATTCACCCAGTTCTTGCCGTCTAATGCTATGGTAAATCTCTGCATCAGTGGAATAATTGGGGATAGGAAGCGATCGCAAAAACCCTTCAATATCCCCTAGTCCATCAATCGCACGGTTCCAGTACTGCTTAAATTTTTTAAGGTAGTTCACTATCAAATCTCCCTGCTCTTCCAATGCAGCCGCTACTTCAAATCGGGTTGCAATCGGTGCGTTTTGCCAATGGATGGATCTAACTGTATTAGACCGCGCGATCGCATCCAACGCCCCTTCGTCTTTGGCTATCCCAATCGCTATCTCTAACCCTTTAATGTGTTCAGACGTGCCATTCTCAAGGTCTTGCAGGCGGTTCTGCTGAGCCTGTAATGCCTCGATTTGGGTTTGAATATCGTTGAGTTGTGTTGAAAATAATTGCATGGTTTTTCTGAGTAAAATGTATCGGTAAATGGGGGGACAAATTTTGCCCCCCGGTGTATTGTCTAGAATTCGTCAGCGTCACCGCGTTGGACAAAGCTCATTAAAATCAAGTCTGGATTGAGTTTGGTTAAAAATTCGTTTGCCTCGTCCCGACTTAACTCTCCGTAACTCCACATCTGAGACTGATACACATTGGGGATGCCTTCTTCATCAAAATCCTCTTTAATCATGGTTTCGATGTTGTAAATGATTGTGCCTGCGGGAGCTTCCTCTAGTTCGTAGATTTCCTCGTACTCATCAACCCGTTCTGAAGGTAAAGGAGCAAAAAGCCAGTCATCGGCAACTGTTTCGGCTTCACCCATCCAACGCTCTTGCTGGTAGCGTTGTTCACGTTGCTCTAGAGTTAAACTTTCGGACTGAGGTTGGTTATCGTAAAATGTAGTCATTGTGAATTCCTAATCGGGGTTTACTTGGGAGAGAGGTAATCGCTTTGGTCGGTTGATGCCTCTCTCTTTTGCTTTGGCTTGGTTTCCCTTGCCTCATATCTCTAATATACTAAATCAGTTAGAGTATGTCAAGGGTATTCTATATAAAATTCTCGTGCTACACTGAGAGTGAATATAGAGTGAATATAGAAAAATGATTAAAAATAAAGTTGGTGAGTTACTAAAAGCTAGAAGTCATACCCCGTATAGATTTTGGAAAATGATCGGTACAGCACAGCAAACCGCCTATAACTTAGCCAATAATCCGCTACAAATCCCGTCAGCAGAGGTGTTAGATTCAATCTGTGAGGCGTATAGGGTAGGGGTGGCTGATGTGATTGAACATATCCCTAATGAACAAGGTGAGGAAGCTTTAAAAAAAAATTGCAGCCTAGAGAACCGACTGCTAAACCGACTGATCACCATAGAATCGTAAAGCGACTGGGGACGGGTGAGATGTGCAAGGTACTAGGGGTGTCAGTCACACCATTAAAACAGGCGATCGCACAAGGTGATGATTACTTTGCTCAGTATTGCCTTGAAAGGTGTGGTAAAAGTTACCGGGCGATTAATGTTGCCAAACCTGGGGCTAAGATTCCCCGGTGGAAGTTTGAGGAGATTGATTGAATTGAAACTGCATAGGGGAGAAGCAGAGATTGAGGTTATTTATCTGCCCATGAGTCTGCAATTAAGTCATAGCGTTTCCGG
The DNA here is from genome assembly GCA_964401105.1 of uncultured Lyngbya sp. Taxonomy (GTDB): domain Bacteria; phylum Cyanobacteriota; class Cyanobacteriia; order Cyanobacteriales; family Microcoleaceae; genus JAAURB01. Next base: position 12,441 of record CAYNXM010000378.1, read on the forward strand.
TGCAACCATGATGGACTTGATCGAGTACGGCTTGCATATTTTTAGCCAT
>CAYNXM010000379.1:0-10194 GCA_964401105.1 uncultured Lyngbya sp.
TGCCTCTGCTGACTCTACAAAACTCCCAAAAACGGCCGCTGTAGCTAACGCGGTTACCGTCATCAATTTCATTAACTTCATCTTCATTTACCCCTGAAAAAATAAACAACTACAAACAAATAGTCAATGATACAAATCAACATTGACTTAGAACACTCAAACTGTAGTCTTAATATGAATACTTCGTTCAGTTCTTTAATTCAACCCAACAGCAGAACTGAAACAAATGATCGTGGCCTTGCTTATAACGTTATTAATATATGGTTATAAATCAGAAGTCAATCCCCTTTACTGAATCTTTAAGAAACACGGAGGTTGAGGTGATTAGCTTTACTGAATCTTTAAAAATAACTCAGTTGATCTTTGTATTGAGGCGGTATTTGTAAAACAGGCTCGTTAAAAGTAAGACTCTGCTGCTCTCAACAATAGTATAACAGATTTGAATAAAGTTTGTTGTTTTCTCAAGTTGCTGCTTTCCTTTTTTGCAAGAATAAGTCAGAATATTGGAAAAGTTTGTTATTGCTCAGAACAGTATTTTATCCGAAAACTCTGTTGCTTCCCCTTTTAACAAATAGGATAAAAAGAGATTAATTAAAACTTGAATAAAAACATATCAAGGAAATTCATTAGTTAATTCCCTCAATCTCTAATAATTTCGTATGTATTGAATTAAGTTCTACCACAACGCCGTTTTACCGCAGTTTTTGACCTGGATAAACCAGGTGGGCACCGTAGTCGAGTTTAAAGTTTCCGAGTACTAAGCTCGGTTTACTGCCACTCGAGGTTTCTTTGGCTCCCGTTTTTGAAAAGTTATAGATCAATAAAACGTATTGGCAGTCACCAACGCCGCAGTAGAACCTGATTAATATTATAACGATTTCGATTCAAATGTACAGAGCAGAAATCAAGATCTCTGCATTCTTAAGAGATTCGTTATGATTCTTGCCGAACTGAACCCGGAACACCAATCGAAGAAAGATTTGCAATCGCCCGTAGGTTCTGAGTCCGGACTAACTCTGTAAAACTGAGGCTGGTTCGTCCTTCGAGTGTTGCTACGGCTTCTATCCCTTCTATTAAGGCAATGGCGGCGTTGGCTTCTTCATAACCCCGTCGTAGAGAGACTCGTAGTGCCTGTTCATCGGCTTCTAATTCCATTTGAGTTCGATGGTTTCCTTGCCACACTCGCAGCGCCCCCAATGCCCCTAAACCGCCTGCTAGCAGTATTCCTGCGGCATCTTGTTGCAAAACTTCCAATATTAGACCGAGTCCCCCCGCTACAACAATACCTTGATTGAGGTCTGGCTTAAACCACCGAATATTACACAGCCAATTTACTGTTCGTAACAGGATCAAATCTCGCTGAGGTCTGGATAAATGTTGCCACAGATCAAAATTAATCAAAATGCGCCGTGCGGGTTTCCAGGGAAGCGGAAACGGACTTTCTATCACGGTAGACTGTTGAGGTTGACTGACTAACTGAGTCATCATTCGACCCGAAGCTGGCATCAGATCCAGTAAATGACGAATTTCGCTATCTTGATTCATGCAACTGAACCGTTGGATACAAAAGGATACTAGGAATATTAGGCTGTGGCTTCCCTATTGTACAGCGTTTATTGAGACACGATATATTTTTAACAGGAAAGAAGCTGTGGCGATTACTCAGTTCTGTTTATAACAATTTATCAAATTGACGATAAGTTTATTTATAAATATTGACGATCAATTCATCAATATTTATTGAATTCTCCAGGTGATTAGAGATGTATTGATGGGCGCTGGATTATCCTGAATTTGAGTCAGTTGCTGATGAGCTGTTAAGGGATTGTAGCGAAGATAGATCGAAAAGGTCAAGATTATAGCAAGGATTAATTTTTCTAACATGGTTTAGCTCACTCCTCAAAATACTCAGCTCTGACTACATCCAACTTTCGGTATGTTTTAAATACTATAAAGTTTAGCTGCCATTTTCTATGATTAGATCTGCTCAATGGTGTGAGATATTTTACAAGGTTAAAGTGATTGAAATCACTGCTAAATTATCATTAATTTATTAAAAAGCGGAATTTGAAGCTCAAAAAATAATCAGGCGACCATAATAAAATTCTGGCGTTGCAGCAATTGAGACATGAATTGATTTGTCAAGTTTTCAATAATGCCCCCGTGTTTCCCCTGCCCCCAAACCCCCAACATTGGGGGCTTTGAAAAATGGGGGACTTTAAATAGGAAAATGTTTGGCGCGCGGCCAACTTTCCGATATCTTTCTCCCCCATGCATTGGGGGCTGGGGGGCAAAATCAGACCTGTAATCAGCAACGCCAGAATTCTAAATAATTGAATAAGACTTGAGTCAACCCCCGGATGAGTGGTCAGAGATAACTCATCCTCAAGGAATAGATTAATCTTAATATTTCACCGTTACGACTCACACAACGGTACAATGTCGCCATAGGCGTTTGTTAATTTGACTCGGAGGACAAGATGCTTGCATACATCTTGGCGATTGCGGTAGCTGTAGGTAGCTTTGGTTTATACATAGCAGCTTTCTTTTTTCCAGAAGTTCATCGGAAGAATGACTTCGTGTGGAGCGGCGTTGGGCTATTTTATGCCCTGATTTTGTGGGTTTGTGCAGGACGAATCACGGGAGCTGTTCTCCTAGGTCAGACTGCCGGTGTGGCTCTGTTGGGATGGCTGGGCTGGCAAATGGTGACGTTGCGCCGTGCTGTTACACCTGAAGGGCTAAAAACTCCTGTTCCTGACACTCTTAAAAAACGGGTGAATCAAGTATTACCTTCTCCTAGTTCTTCCCCATCCCCGCCAGTAGAGCAACCCGTTCAACTGGAGAAGTCCTCAGAACCAGAAGTGGTTGTTCCTGTGACAGAACCGAAGACGTTAGAACTGCCTCAACCTGTAACGTCTGAAATAGTAACCCCACCCGCCCAACAGCCTCCAACAGTGGTTGAACAGGCTACTGTTGCCGCAGAAGAGTGGGTCGAAACCGCAACGGATAAGGCTGAAGAGATGGCTGAAGCGGCAGAAGAGTGGGTCGAAACCAAAACTGACCAAGCTAAAGAAGCGGTTGAAGCCGCAACGGATAAAGCTGAAGAGATGGCCGAAGCGGCAGAAGAGTGGGTCGAAACTAAAACTGACCAAGCTAAAGAAGCGGTTGAAGCAGTTAAAACAGAAGCCAAAACCCTCTCACAATCTCGTCCAACCGCCAAAAGCCAGTTCAAACGTCAAAACCCGATTTCTCAACTATTGGGAGTTGTAACCGGAATATTTAAGCCTAAAGGAAAGCCCCCGACTCCAACCCCAACTCAGGTAACTCAGACAGGAGTAACAGAGACAACCGCAACCCTTGAAACAGAATCATCGGCAACCACAGTAACAGAAGCAACAGTAACAGAAGCAACAGTAACAGATTCCCCAGCTTCCGAAATAGTTGATGACTACTCAAGTGAAGTTGACACGATTGAAATAGCAGCGCCTAAAACCCCGGCAACATCAGAGAGGGAAATCTCTACTACATCTCCGTTTGAAGAATTAACCGCTACTGAACCCGAACCAGAAATCAACAAAAATGAAGCAGAGTTAATTGAACTAGCTGATGCTGTAGATCAAGCAACTGAAACTGTTGTTCAGACGAATTCTCCGGCTAGAGTTAATATTGGGGAGATAGAAGAAACGACTCAACCGGAGACTACAACAGAAACAGTGGAAATTGTAGAAGAGCAGGTTACTGAGTCGGAAGCGACTGTTGAGGCTGTTGAAATTGTAGAAGAAGCGACAGTAGAAATGACTGAAGACACAAGCCCAGAAACTGAAGGGGAAACAGATACCTCATCAACTCCCACACCACCCAGTTTAAAACGTCCAATGCCTCCGAATAAAAAACCAAAAAAATAAAGCAAATTATCATTATTGGAGTCCAATTAAAAACCTGTGGCAACTTGGTGTTGTGTCAAACAATGTGGGGCGTGCTGTCATCTTAATCCCGCAGATCGCCCTGAATTAGATCAATATCTTTCCCCGGAAGATTTGGAATATTATCTGAGTTTAGTGGGGGAAAATGGCTGGTGTATTCACTATGATGCTCAAACGCGAGAATGTCAGATTTATGCAGATCGTCCTTGGTTTTGTCGGGTAGAAATTGAGAGTTTTCAGCGGATGTTTGAGATTGAACCGGAAGAATTAAACGATTTTGCAATAGAATGCTGTCAACAGCAAATTGAAGGGGTTTATGGGGATGGCTCAGTCGAAATGCAACGGTTTAATCAAGCAGTGGGGATTGCTGAAGCAGAATCTGATCGCAATTAAATTATAAAGGCTAAATAGATTTTAAACTCACTCCTAGACCGGGCTGAGTATTCGGAATTAAACAACCATTGTGAATTTCTGCCCCGATAAACGGATCATCCACTAAATTTAAATGAGAATCTAAATCTAAATAATCCGCTAAAGGCGCTAAATGAGCCGCCGCAGTATTGGCAAGACTACTATCAGAATAACAGCCAAACATCACTTTTAATCCATAAGCTTTGGCCGTATGAACCATTCGCAATGCTTCTGTGAGTCCTCCTGATTTCATCAATTTTATATTAATTCCATCCACACAAGTTGCCAGTTGAGGAATATCTTGACTCGTCCAACAGCTTTCATCGACAAAAATCGGTAATGGTGACTGTTGATAAAGTTGGGGTAACTGTTCTAAAGTGATGTTAGCTGCCAAGGGTTGTTCAACGTATTCAACCCCTACAGATTTGAGCCAATCACACATCATGATGGCATCTGCCAAACTCCAACCGCCATTAGCATCGACATACAATAAAGCATCTTGGGGAGCCACTTCCTTAACGGCTAATAACATCGCCTTGTCAGCAGTAATGCCTTCAGGACTCCCCAGCTTCACCTTTAAGACTCGAACATTTAAATAATCAATCCAATCTCGAACCCTCGCTTGTGCACCCCCTGGGGTATTGATACCAATGGTAACAGAAATCGGCACAATTGCGTCACGGTTCAATCCCCATAATTGCCATATCGGTAAACCCACTTTTTTCCCTAACCAGTCATGAAATGCCAAATCTAAGGCAGTTTTAGCCGCTGAGGGTAATTGAGTCTCAGTTAATAAAGATTCTATTAACTGTCGATCAAAAGGGGTGAAAGCCGCTAATTTTGGCGCGATTTCTGTTAAAGCTTGGACTAATCTTTCAGGGGTTTGAGGGGAATGTCCGACTGAAAACGGAGAAGCTTCTCCCCAACCTTCAATTCCATCTTGTTTGATTTTAACCCAAATATTAGTAGACTGAGCAGTTGTCCCCCGACTAATGGTGAGAGGAAACCGTTTATTGACTGTAAAGGTTTGAATATCCAGTTCCACAGTTAAAAGCTGACCAATTGAAAGATTAGTGAGTTTACAAATTTACGCGAAATGTTGTAGTCTTAAATCAACTTATTATCATCTGCCCATAACCATTGTGTCAAGTCATCAAAATACCCTAAAAATCGGAAACTTAGAATGGTTTTATCGAGAAGCAACTCCAGAAAATACTGATAAATTACCGATTGTGCTACTCCATGGCTTAATCTCCCAAAGCTATAGTTGGCGGCAATTAATCAAAGAATTAGCGGATAAAAACTATCGTGCGATCGCTCCTGACTGGATCGGTTCGGGGTTTTCTTCTAAACCAGATAAACGAGATTTTGCCTATACGCCCGATGCTTTTATTACTGAATTTTCTCAATTTATTGAAGCCATGGATCTCAATAAGTTTCATTTAGTAATTCAAGGATTTCTCGGCTCAGTAGGTTTACAATATGCTTTGCGTCATCCGGAAAAAATCGAACGCTTAATTGTACTCAATACTCCAGTTTCAACGGAAGCCAAATTACCGTGGAAAGTTCAGCAAATGGGGTTACCTTTTATTGGAGATATGATGGCTCAAGATCCGTTACTCGTGGATCGAACCTTAGAAGGGGGAAGTCGTTTTGTGATTAAAGATAAAGATTTAGATGTGTATCGTCGTCCCTTTTTACAAGCCTCTGCTTCAGGGCGATCGCTAATTGCAACTATCAAAAACTTGCAGCTAAAACAGGCAATGGCGGAAATTCTATCTGGGTTTAAAACATGGGATCATCCCACTCAAATAATATGGGGTGAAGCCGATCCTTGGTTGAAAACAGAACAGGCTCAACAATTTGCTAACTCTATTGCTGGTTCTGAGTTAGTGACATTAGAAAAAGCCGGACATTATCCTCAAGAACATTGGCCTCAAGAGATTAGTGAAGGGATGTTCTTATTCTTGCGAAAGAAGGCTCTTTAATTCAATGTAAGATAGAAAAATCTAGGCAGAGTTGGGGGTTGATTTAGAATCAGTTAATGACTCAATCCAAGTTAAATAGAACAACTGATAGTCAAGCTTTGTGTTGAAAAAAGAACTATTACTGTTGCTTTAATGAAAGAGCATCAATGGCTGTTGTATCCGTGCTTTGTGAGGGACTCAGTGGAATAGGATCAACAATTAATCTATACCAATTGAAACCGCAAACCCACCTGCATAAGCATCAGTACCTGTATCAATAGAGTAGGATCCTGAATGTTGATGGGAGATATTAGCCAATGCAGCAGCCTGTAATTGTGCTGTAGTGGTTGCTTCTTGTGGATCTTGAGCACGGGCTTCAACTGTGGCTGTGCCCACCCCAACAGAACCCTGCTCATGTCCCACCACATTAGCCGAAAGATCAACTGAGACTATAGTCCACTCACCAATTGCTTCTCCTGAAGCCTGCACTGAAATAGCTGTTCCTCTACCTAAGATTGTTTGAGTTTGCCGGATCGGTAATGTATCTAAATAGGAAAGATCATGAATTTTCATAATTCTATTTTAAATTTCCTCAATAAGTAAACTTGAAGCAAGACAATTCTAGTCACAAAAAATTGGGTAGTGTTGCCAAATTGGCAGCTCTTTTTTATGGTCAATAGTCGTATTAAAAATACATAGGCTGGATTCATATTATTTTCTCATAATAATTGATGTTATTTGTAGAGACAGTCAATCAAATGCCTCTACATTTTTTGAGTCAGTATTAGATTAATGAAAATAGCATGATTTACAGATTATATCTGGATATAATTGATCTCATATCTTATTATTAGATGACCCCCTCCTGTCTGCTTTTTACGATTAAATGGATTTCGACGACTGCGATTCGTCAGATAGATAACTGACCGATCAATTGGATCAAAAATATCACTTTTACTGGTTAGAGAAAACATTTGTATTTGATGGGTGTGGATCGCTAAAATCGTCAAAAGTACAGCATTTTTAATGGAATTTATGGTAGACATCATTTTTCCTCAGCTTTTGACACATTCACCCTAGTCCAAAATATACGAATAAATAGAGATTCAAAAAAATACAATATTTATTTTTTCTGGACTTCAGTTGTTACAATCGCAGGAATCAAAAGATTTTTTAAGGGTAGATAGAGAGAGCTTCAATCTCCTGTTACCCTATTTCGGAAAATTCAACAAAATCATCAACTAACAGAGTTTCAGAGAGAATTACAGAGCCGTTAGAAACCCTCCGCTTAGCCTCTCTGCTCTAAAATTAACATAGAAAAATAATTACCGATGAGTCGTAGTTACCGCTAAACTCCGGATTTGGGTTATCGTCGAGAATTGTTATTTAAATTCTATATATTTATGCTCAGGGCAGGGACAAGCTTCAAGAAGAGTGCGAGGTTGATGCTTCTTTTGCTTGTATAATCTAGCTTCATGATAAAGCCCCATACCATACAATCCTAGGGCTAATTGTAATTTAGATATAAATAGATTGGGATTGCTAAAAATAAATTTATAAAAATCTCGATCTGTCACAATAGCAAAACTTACTTTGATTAAATCTATTATTCTGCCCTGTTTTATATTGAGTAAAAACAGTCGTAATAAAGCTTCTAGATACCCACGATTATATCCTATTGCTTTTGCATCAATAGCCGCTTCCCAGATTTGTTGAGCTTGCTTTTCTAAAAGCTCTTTTTTATTATAATTAGAATTATCAACAAAACTCCCTATTAAATTTGCTCTTGCTAAAGAGACTTGCATTTGACCCGAAAGATTACCGCAGTCAACAAATATATTTTGACTTTTCTGATAGTGATAATCTGCGCTTTCAATTAATTGACTTGCTTCTAAAACCTGACCTAATCTTAAATGATAAAAAGCAGTAGCACCTAAATCATTACTTAATGTATATTGATCACGAGCTTTTTCTAGAAAATATTGAGCTTTGATATAGAATTGAGCGGCTTCAGCAAAATTATATTGTGCTAAATAAACTCGACCTAAATAATGAAAGCAGCTATTCAGTAATTGTAAAATTTCTTTTTTTTCTTTTTCTCTGGTTTTTAATATAGCAAGTAAAATATTTGTTGCTTGATTCATATAATCAGCCGCTTTATCTAATTGAAATGTATAGAAATAATAATGTCCTAGATAAAGCAAAGTTCTACCTAACTGCTTGTCTAAATTAGGATTTTGCCGACATACTATTTCACAGCGGTCAAGAATTTTTCTAATTTTGTGAAATTGACTAATATTTTCATAATATATTGCTAGATAAATTTGATAGTCAATTTTATTATGTATATCGGTTTCTAAAGCTATCGCTTTTTTGAGATTAAACTCTGCCTTTGGATGATAAACTGATAAATTGGCTAAACATTTAAACTTAGCATAATACAAACTAGCGGGTAAATCGATTGAATGGGTTTGATATTCTTCAATCAGTTGGTCTATCTCATAAAGCCATACTTCAGTCGTTGTAAAAATCCGTAAAGCTTTATCAAGAAACTGACTGAGTAGTTGAGAACGTTTCTGTAAATATTGAGTTTTATTATAGTGATCTCTTAAAGCGGTAATTACGTTATCTAAATTAATCTCTTTCTCTGATTTAGCGAGAAGCAGAGCAAAATGACGGTTAGGATCGGGCTTGTTTTGACGTAATCTTTCTTTTAAAGATTTTCTGCTCATATTTTTATTAATAATATGTTTTTAAAAACTCATGCAGTAAACTATGAATTGAATATCTAGATTCAGATTGGTTACTTCGACTACTTTCTAAAAGATGATATTTGCTACATTCTGTGATTGCTTGTGTAAATTCATTATCATTTAAACCGGATGTTTCCCGAAGATCAAAACGAGGAATTAAACTGTTAGGACTATACTGAATCACAGAGTTTAAAACCCACAGCGCACCATCAGAGAGTGAATCTAATGATTCTTCATATAAAAACCTTTGAATATCTTGATCTTGGTTAAATCTTTGAAATATTCTTTCTAACGGCTCATCATATTTGTTTAATAAATTTATAACCAATAAAATCATCAAAGGATTACCCTGTGTTTTTTCATATATTGGATATAACTCCTCATCTAAAGCTTGTTGAATTACATCTAATTCTTGACCTTCATATCGAATCATTTCTAAAGTAGCTGAGGGATCTATCCCCTTTAACTTGATTTCTCTCGCTGCACAATTATTTGCTTTTACGTTTTTACGAGAAGTCAAAACAACCTTACTCGGTCTAATATTACACATCGGATCAAAAGGATTAAATCGATCTAAAAGACGCTCATATTCTTGTAAAGTTTCTAAATTATCAATCACAATTAAATAAGGATCTGCTTGTAACTTTTTTTGCAGTGCCTTAAAGTGATCTTTGTTAGCAGGTGGTAAATTAATCTCAAGCTGTGAAGCTAGCTCATAGATAATACTATCTGCATTAATATCTCTGCTATTCTTATCTTGTTGCACCGACATATCAGCCGCTAAATAAGTTCTTTTTGCCGTAGTCCAAGCCAACTTAACAAAACCGCAATCTTCCCCATATTCACTAATTAATTTTTCAGTTAAAGAGGTTTTACCAATTCCGCCTGCACCCGTCAGACTCATCAACCAATAATCATCAGGACTGCGGAGATTATCCCCCAATTTATCAAGTATTTTATCAATACCAAATAGCCTTCTTTGCCCGCAATTTGTTTTCTCCCTTAACGTTTTTTCAATTTGATTACTTTCTCTATTCTCTTCAACATTATTATTTTCTTGATTCCCTTGCGAATTAACAGAATCATCACTAATTAAAACCGAAGCATTATTATCTGAAATATCAAAACTTTGATCTGAAT
>CAYNXM010000380.1:0-10963 GCA_964401105.1 uncultured Lyngbya sp.
TTTCGGCAGCTTCGCCAATACTGACTGTCATATCACTCTCTGTGTCCATATAACTTATCTAACTCTATACGATAAATTATATGGACAGTTCGGGAGTCTTGTCTAGTTATGGGTAGAAATTAGCGAACTGTTATGAACCCCTGCGGAATAGACCTGTGCATGACCACAGGTATTGACCCAATTCGGCTCAAGCTCAAAACACCATCAATCAACTGAGCTCCGGCTTTAGAATTGTTTACCCGTGGGAATACAAATGAGCGTAATTGACCTTGTTTCTTAAATCTAGGTCTACCGCCACGCTTACCACTGGCATCCGGTTTCCTCCATCGCTCCCATGCTTTATTTAATCGTTGTAGGTTAACCTGTTGAGTTTCGGCGTAAATCAGCTTGTACTCCGGAAACAACCGCTTAGTTTCCTTAAGAGCTGATTGCTGAGTGTAATAGTTGACGGTTTGAGGAATTTCACCAATCGCCTCACTGATGATACTGCACCTATCAATCGAACAACGAGTTCGATTGAGCCAATCAAGCCTTTGTCCTAGAGCATAGTTCCAATGGCGACGTAACAATTCTAACCATCTGTCCATGATGGCTATCTGTTCAAGGTTTGGCTTGATTCGGTAGACGTAAGTGAGTATCATGATTTTTATTGTACTATTTACCGTAATCTCGTGAAAGGTAACTATACAAAAAATAATAGGTCTGTTTATCGTCTTACTACACATATTGTATTGGTGACTAAATACAGACGAAAAACCATTACAGACGAGATATTAACCAGGCTGAATCAAATCTGTGCCGATACTTGTGTGAAATGGGAGTGCAATTTGATTGAATTCAACGGAGAAACAGACCATGTTCACCTCTTAGTTGATTTCAACCCAAAAGTTCCACCCGTCAAACTAATCGCAAATATTAAAACCGTTACCAGTCGCCTGATTCGCAAGGAGTTTCCAGAACACCTCAAGAAGTTTTACGGTGACAAACGGGTTTTCTGGATAGGTTCGTATTTCGTGGCTTCTTGTGGGGGAGTAACAATAGAACAATTGAAAAGTTATGTTCAAGACCAAAATACCCCGTCGGGCAATTCCCCTCCCGCTAAATCAGAGATTATAACGGGAGACCCCTTGCCCGTTTAGTTGGACTGGGTTGCCCTTAAAACTGGGACTTACCATCAAAAAGTTAATGCCAAGGGTAGTAGTCAACTTTGCCCCGAATGTGGTGCTGATGTGCCTAAAGACCTGAGTGTCAGAATACATAAGTGCCCAGAATGTCATGTCGTCATGCCTCGCGATGTGGCTAGTGGAAAAATCATACTAAATAGAGGTATTGCAGCCGTCGAAGGTCTGGCGGTCAAGCTGGGTGTGGAGGAAGAATCCTAGGATTCCCAATGAAGCACCAAGCTCTCAATGTGAGTTGAGAAGCCCGCTTTGTACCGTGTTTGTCAAAGTCGGGAGTATGTCACTGACGACGAGTTTTGTCTATCAGCTGTTGCAAAGTCGGAGATAATTGAATTGGCAGTGAAACTGGTCGATCAAATCGGCGTGTTTCTTCAGGCAAGGCAGCTACTGTTGCCGCTGTGCGCCCTGCAATCTGGCTTAAGCTTTCAGGGGCTGTTAGACGTTTTCCTTGTTGCATGACTAACTGCATTAGCGCTATTGAAGTCTGACTGGTCTGCTTTTCATCAGCCAAAACTAAGCAATCTGATTGAATTTGATTGTGTTGAAACTCTCGATAAATTTGTTTACGGCCGGGATAAGTGACTTTTCCGCTGGACTCTTTCATCACGGGATAACCATCAATTTCAACCAGTTTATAAACCCCATTTACAGGTGTACCACTGACGAGTTTAGTGCCAATACCATAACCGTCAATCTCTGCCCCCTCGGCTTTTAATCGAGCAATTTCCCACTCATCAATATCGCCACTAGCAAAAATAGTAAGATTGGGCAGTAGCGATCGCACCTGTTGAGATAACTTGACTAAATCTCCAGAATCTAATCGTACCCCTCGACAATTGATTGTACCCTGTTGCAGTTGAGCGGCTAAGCGACGGGCAGCCTCAACCGTATCATAAGTATCAATTAGTAACGGCGCACCGGGAAAATAGCGATGAAATGCGGCAAAAGCATCATCTTCTGTTCCTTCTAAGGTAGCGATCGCCATCACTAAAGCATGAGCCATGGTTCCTGTGGGTTGACGACCCAGTTTCAAAGCAGCTATTACATTTGAAGTGGCATCTAATCCGGCGGCGATCGCGGCTCTAGCGGCCCAGACTGAGGCTTGGGGACTAAAAGCACGACGAGTCCCAAACTCTAACAGTTGAGCGCCTGAACCTGCAATATCCCGAATTCGAGCGGCACGAGTTGCTATTAATGTCTGATAGTTTAAGGTATTCAATAGAAAGGTTTCAACTATCTGGGCTTGCCACAGAGGTGCTTCTATCCGTAGCATCGGTTCATTGGCAAAGACAGCGGTTCCTTCTGGCATTGCCCACACATTCCCGGTAAACCGTGCTTTTGCAAGTATTGTCCAAAATCGTTCGGGGGCATGAATAAAAATATCAGTGCGCTTTAAAGCATCAATTTGTTGTGGGGTAAACTGTAGCTTTTCTAAATAGTCTAAAACTTGGGCTAATCCCATTGCAATGAGATATCCGAAACCCTCCGGCAACTTGCGGCAAAATAACTCAAAGCTTGCCCATCGTCCGTCCAGGTTTTCCCCCACGTAGCAGGCTGCCATGGTTAATTGATACAAGTCTGTCAGCAAGCTATAGTCAGCGCCACTCAGGGTCAACTCTTGATCCTCTCCCATCTGATTCAGCGCTGTAACGGTTTCAGGAATCGTATTCATGGGTCAAAACAGAGTGCAAAGTATCCTCTCTCTATTATAGTAAAATTTACCAAATATATAGAGGATTTGTTACAGTATCACTTAATTAAAGCTTTGATTACTAGCTATTTCGTGGCGATCGCTCATTTCTGTTATGGTGTTTTTAATTAAAATTTAGGACTCACTGGGAATATAGCAAAATGCTCTAAGTTGATACCTTAGGTGCGTGGTGCGTCTGTCGGACGCACCCTACAAAATGCCTCTACAGGGTCATTATTCTACTTTAATTGAGGAGTCTTTTGATTCCAGGTCGTTGCTTTTTCGTAAGCATTGGCTAGTTTGAGAATGGTTTCTTCTTGCAGGACATTGCCAATCATTTGTAAGCCAATGGGTAACCCTTGAGTATTAAATCCACAGGGTAAACTCAAAGCAGGAACTCCGGCTAAATTAATTGTAATCGTCATGATATCTCCTAAATATAAACTTAGGGGATCGTCGGAGTTTTCTCCGACTTTAAATGCCGGAGTTGGAGCGGTCGGAGAGATTAATACATCAACCCTCTCAAAAGCACGATCAAAATCTTGTTTAATTAAGGTTCGTACTTTTTGTGCTTTCAGATAATAAGCATCATAATATCCGGCTGATAAGGCATAAGTTCCTAGCATAATTCGGCGTTTCACTTCTGCACCAAATCCTTGAGCGCGGGTTTCATTATACATCTCTAATAAGTTATCCGGATCGGTACTACGATAGCCATATTTTACACCATCAAATCGTGCTAAGTTAGACGAAGCTTCACTGGTAGCAATTAGATAATAAGCGGCTAAACCATAGCGAAAATTAGGACAAGAGATTTCATGAAATTCTGCTCCTAACTCTTTGAGTTGTTGAATCGCATCAGAAATGGATTGTTTAACTTCTGAGTCAATTCCTTCTCCAACCGTTTCTTTAATTAAACCCACTTTCAATCCTTTAATATCAGATTTCAAGCATTGGGTATAATCGGGAATATCAACGTTTAAACTAGTCGAATCTCTAGGATCGTAACCCGCGATCGCATTTAATAAAATAGCCGCATCTTCAACCGTATGGGTAAATGGCCCAATCTGATCTAAAGAGGAACCATAGGCAATTAATCCAAAACGAGACACTAAACCATAAGTGGGTTTAATTCCAAATACTCCACAAAAAGAAGCCGGTTGACGAATTGAACCCCCCGTATCCGATCCCAATGTCGCCACACATTCTTCTGCTGCGACAGCCGCCGCCGACCCGCCGGAAGACCCTCCAGACACCCGTTCTAAATCCCAAGGATTGAATGTCACTCCATAAGCTGAGTTTTCAGTCGAACTTCCCATGGCAAATTCATCACAATTGGTTTTCCCGACCATGACAGCCCCTGCTTCGAGGAGTTTTTCTATAACTGTAGCGTTATAGGGAGGAATAAACTGTTGCAAAATCTTAGATCCACAAGTGGTGGGAACTCCTTTTGTACAGATGACATCTTTAATACCAATGGGTATACCTGCCAGCATTCCTATATCCTCGCCTGCGGCTAATTTTTGATCGATCCGTTTGGCTTGTTCTAATGCGGCATCAGCCGTGACGCATAAAAAGCTATGTACCTGGGGTTCTACTGCCTCAATCTGTTCTAATGCCGCTTGGGCGATTTCGGTGGCTGAACGTTGTTTACGAATCAGTTGTTCGTGAATTTCTCGGATTGATAACATACAGCAATTCCTTAAGTCTAGCTTTTAAGTGTACCAAAGCGGAAAGTTGTCCCCGCCGGAGCGAGGATGACAGGCTCTGGTTTGCCGTCCCGCCAAACTTTTCAAGAAGCAGTGTTAATCTCTGTTTGGGTCAGTTAAGCTGACGCGATCGCAACCCCCTAAAATAAATAATACTGGATATGCCTCAAACTCAGACTCCTACACCCCGTGTGATTTTAGAAACATTATTTCCTTATCTGAAAGTGGCTGCTGGATATGCCCGTTTAATTCAACCCAAAATTCAGGCATTACCGGCTAAAGCGGGAGATAATTTGTTTGCGGCTGCTTTAAGTGATGCGGATTTATCTATTCAGAATTTTATTGAAGTGACTTTACTGGGTCTATTTCCCGAGATTCGTTTTTATGGAGAAGAATATCAACAATCTAGTAATACTAAATATTTTCGTAGTATTGAGTTGGGAACAAAAGATGATTATTTAGTGACTCTCGATCCGATTGATGGGACTCGATTTTATCTAGATGGGCATTCTAATTATCAAATTATTTTCAGTGTTTTGAATTGCGATCGCTATGAAGGTGTATTAGCGATTTCTCCAGGATTAAATCAATATTATTATGCCCTGCAAGGAGAAGGTGCATTTCAAGGGAGTTTAGAAACCGCGTTTTCAGATTGTCAAGTTTTACAACTTCAATCCTGCAATTTAGTTATTTTTCTGGGAACTAAAGTCGGTCGGTTTAAGGCAGGAATTCCGCAGCAATACGAAGTGATTGATATTGCAGAATGTTATTCTAGTCAAACTCAAATTCCCACCGTTAATGGTATCTTAAATGGGGATTTATCTGGTATTGTACTGCAATCGGGTCAATTTATTGATGGTGCTGCCTTAGCTTTTATAGCGCAAGAAGCGGGCTGTTTAGTTACCAATTTTGCCGGTAATCCATTACCCCCTTTAAATACTTGTGAAAACTATAGATATGATGGAATTGTGATCGCAACTTCTGCATCTGTTCAGCAAGATTTATTAAATGCAATTCGTTCAATTCAATAATATAGCGCTGTGGGCAAGGCAATAGGCAATAGTAAAATGTCCTAATTTCATTACGTAGCGCTATACTATTTAGTTTTGCTACAGATTTTAAAAAAGGGTAATGGAGTTATCTGTTACCTTTTATTGATGATAGCCCCTCTCCAAAACCTTGATTTTTTATCGTTCTTCAAAGATGTAGAAGTCCCTTTCCATTAAAAAATAGCCCTGAAGGGACACAATTCCCCTCTACCTTATCAAATAGTCTCGAAGAGACACAATTTCTTTCTCCTGCGAGGAGAGGGCAGGGAGAGGTCATCGAACTCACGTTATTATTAATGATAAATGGGTAATATCATGTCCGCGCTGATTAACCGATATTAAAAATCCTATTCAGTGCGTAGGGACGTTAAATTTAACGTCACGAAAGAATAACGAATCATTCGGACATGATATAATTCCTTAACAAAGAGAAAAAGGAATTAGTTATGTTCTTTGATTTGAGTCAGTGATTTGAGTCAATTTTGCTTCGGAACTGATTTCAGGACGGCTAAATAACTTAAAATAGGTTGAAACACAAAATTCTTTAATCGGAAATAGAACAAAAGTCAGGGGATTGATTGTTACAATAATGGTTCGGACATCAGATTGAGCTTTTTTGACGATTTGTTTAGCCACTTTATCCGCAGACATCACACCAATGGGGTTTAAATTGCTTTTAAACGGCCCTAAAACAACTTTACGAATCACACAAGGTGCGTCGAGTCGTCGTAATGTGATTAAGTCTCCTAATGTCCGTTTACTGAGTTCGTATAATGGACTAAAAGCTGGATTGACTTCTGCTTCGGAAGTATTTACCCAAACCTCTTTGCGGGCAATTTGTGTATTGGTTTGAACAGTTTTTAAAAACAACTCCAGCAGTCGCAAACTTGAAAATGTATTGACTTCGTAAGATTTAGCGATCGCTTCTGGAGTGCGTTCTCCATGGACATTCGTTCCATGATTGAGAATCAAAATATCAACCGTTTCAAATAACTGGGCAAGTTGCTTTTCTTCCCCGACTGTCCACGTTATCGTTTTCACTGGTATTGATTCTTTATCGATCTCTATCGTAACCGTTTGGGGCTGGGAAGTGAGGGCAATTATTTTCGCATTGGCGGCTTGGAGTTGCACCAATAATGCTTTTCCTAAGGTTCCGGATGCCCCCGTAACTGCGACTGTTTTTCCTTTGAGTGAAAGTGCGGTTCCCATCAATTGATCCAAAGCGGTAAATGTGCCACAAAAATAAGCATTTTGATTATCAAAGTGATGTCGCCAATGATAAGGACGGTTTACTAACCAACGGGATGGCGGTGTGGCAAATTCTCCGGGTAAATGAGTCAGATCGGTTAATTCATCCATACCAGAAATACCCAAGCCTCGGGCGATCGCCGACAGTAAGAAACCTAAGGTATAAATACACCCCACCAAGGTAAACCCAGACTGTTGAGGTTGCCAATAATCAACCGTTTGCCAAAATCCCAGACTAAAGGCTAACATCACTAATGCTTCTGGTACATCATTATACCAGTGAGCTTGTCGATAAATGGTTTGACTGACGGGGGTAAAATCTCGCCGGAAAACCCGATGATGCCATACATGTAAACGATATAAAGGCGGCCAAACATGGGCAAGAACGTGATAGCTGTCCCGTATTAGTTCGGCCCAAACGACAGAAGCTAAACCCCAAGCTAGATTGACGATCCAAGAAATTATCATACTATTAAATTGACGAGTCCCCGTTATATTTCTTAACTATAGGCAAATTTGCTATCGCATCATAACATTTTGGACTCGAAAATATAGCAGATCCGCTAGGAAATAGGTAAGTAACACACCACCGATAGCATTTCTACATTTTATCTAATTGCCGACGCAGTTCCCCCAATTCAGCATCTACATCAGATTTAGGAGATTATTAGCTTAACTTTCTTATCGTAACTCACCAGCCACTTGAGATGGCACTTTAAGCAGACTTTTCTTAGTTTTTGCTTCGGAAACTTTACTTTCTAAACGAATTAAATTTTTTTTGAGAGTTTGAACTTTGCTTGTTTGTTGCCTTAATATTTTTTCAATTGTAACTAACTGAGTTTTCATTGCTGCTAACTCATCATCTACATCTGAATTAGAAGTATTAGTATTTTGATTGACTTTCTGCTTTACATCGGAGAGTTTTGTTTCTAAGGCAGCAAATTGACTATCAATATCCGCACCGACTAACCTCTTTTCAAAGGCTAGCGTCGTCCCAGAAGGGTTAATGTCACCGATCATATTTTGCAATTGATTATTGGTTTTAACCGCTTTAGATTCCGCTTTCTGCATATTTTTCTGGGTTTTAACTTCGGATATTTTGCTTTCTAAAATAATTAACTTACTCTTGAGGGTATCAACTTTAATTGTATATTGGTCGAGAATTTTTTTGATTTTGTTAGCCGTTATTAAATGGCTTTTCTTCCGTTGTAAACTTTCTAAATTAAGATTTTTATCTCCTTTTTGTATTGCCAATTTAGCGCGAGAATCCCATTGTTGGGCTTGTAATTGATTTTGATTATATTGCTGCTGATAGCGTTTTTGATCGGCGATCGCACTGGCTAAGGCTTGGCGTAGTTTTATCAATTCTTTCTTCATTTCACAAATCTTCTGATTTATAACTGTTTCAGGATCTTTAGCCTGACTTACAGTATTATTCAGGTTAGCTTTTGCTAGACGACCCATCCGATCAAATAATCCCATAAGACTATAGTTTCATGATTTTTACGATATTTATAAAGTACACAAATTAACTAATTTAAACTTCAGTAAAAATACTTATTTTAAAATAAGTATGTGCTTTTATTAACCCGTATTTCTCCCAAAATAAAAATATTGAGGCTACTTCTGTACATTCATCATAACTTGTAAAACATGATTAAGCTTGTCTTCTAGTGCTTTTATTTGTTGTTGTTGTGATTTGACAGTATTCTCTAAGATTTCCACTTTTTGATCTAAATTGACTTCATTTGATGCTGGAGATAAGCCAACTTCATGATTTAACTCCCCATTAAAGGCAGCAATGACTTTATCCCAACTTCTGCTAAATTTAAAACTATACTGATCTTTTAAATGTTGGTAAGCGGCTGTACAATTTCCAAAACGAGTCGTTAATGCTGCTTTTGTCCAATAATCTGTATTATCCAGAAATTCTTTTTCTAAAACTTGTGAAGAATTAGAATCTATCGGTTCAAAATCAGCCTCTATGATTTCTTCAACATCTATAATTTCCTCTTTGCTTAAATTAATAGAAGAGTAGAAATTTTCCTCAGCTTTAGCATAAGCGTAACCCATCCGCATTGCTGATTCTGCTACTTTAGGAATTTTTTCTGCTAACTCCTCCGCAGTATTAGCCAGACTATTTACACCTTGCTTAATTTTATCAAATCGAGACTCATCTTCCAGTGCGTCTAATAAATTAGGCATTGTTCCTCCTTATTTGTCATTAAGTAAACTTCTGCCAATATTTTGGGTATTTTCTTTGAAGCTTTTATCTGCCTCAATTTCTCTTTTTTGTTGTTTCACTAACTCTGTAATATCGGTATTTAAAAAGGTTTTAACTGCACTCATCATTCGGCGGAGACGATGTACAGTCCCTAAAAGTCCAGCTTCATTTTGAACAGCGCTATATTCAGTCTTAAGGTTACGAACTAAAGCAGCAATCAATTGTCTTTCTGTATTAAGTTCATTAATTTCATTGAGAAGTAATGTTTTATCTTTGTCAATCTCTTTTAAATTATGTTGACTTCTTTCTAACGCCAAAGATACACTATTAATTTGTTGTTGTTTTTGTATTAAATCTCGATCTTTTTGTTCTAAGCTAATAATCGCTGTTTGTAGTTTTTCTGAAGCAATCGTTAATTCTTTATCTTTTTCCTCAATCTCACCCAACAGTACTTTTTTATCTTTGTCAATTTTTCCTAAAATCTGCTGACTCTTTTCTAATTCCGAAGAGACCTCTTGAACTTCTTGTTGTTTTTGTAGTAACTCTTGTTCTTTCTCTTGTAAACCGATAGTAGCTGTTTCTAGCTTTTCCGAAGCCATTAGCAGCTTTTGATCTTTTTCTTCTAACTCTTGATTTAAATACTTTTGTTTTTTCTCAGCTTCAGCCAGTTTTAACTGACCTTGTGTAATTTCATCTAGAAGAACTCTTTTATCTCGATCAATATTCTTCAAGCTTTGCTTACTTTCTTCTAAAGCCTGTGAAGTCTTTTGAAGTTCTCGATCTTTTTGCTGTAATTCTTGATTTTTCTGGTTAAAATTAGCAACGACTGTTTCTAATTTTTCTGAATTTAGCATCAGTTGCCGATCTTTTTTCTGTATTTCTTGATTAAGATACAGTTGCTCTTGCTCAGCTTGCTTTAGTTTTAACTGATTTTGCTTTAAATTACTAGAAATTGCCTTAAGTTCTTGTTGTTTACCCTGTAACTCTCGACTTTTTCCTTGTATTTGTTGATTGAGATACTGTTGCTCTTGCTCAGCTTGCTTTAGTTTTAACTGATTTTGTGTTAAAGTGCCAGAAATTAACCGAAGTTCTCGTTGCTTATCCTCTATGTCTTGATTGAGATCGACAATTTTTCCTTTCGCTTCTCGTTGACGACGAACAAGCTGTCCTCTACTTGTGTTTAAATTCTTGTATGTTTGACGCAAGTCATAATAATGTTCGATTAACTCTTGTCTGGTTAACTTTTCAGCTTTTGACGGAAATTCAGTTACACTTCTATATTCTTTGAAATCTGCCATTTTCTGATTTATCATAAAATTATGAATACCAAAATATCTGGTATTATCCAGATATAAATAAACCCTGAAACCAGTTAAAAACAAATGTTTGAATCGCTTCTGACAAAAATCACCGAAAGTTATTGAAAATAAAATTGACTTTTGCGCGTCAAACTTTTGAGATGAATTAGCAATATTTTTTGATCGACTTGAGTATTATAACATCATCTACATTTATCTTGTCAACACCTGAATTTTTACCGACAAAAACTAGAAATTTTATTCTGTTTTCCAGATCCTGGCTGAAACCCTTAAAAATTATAACGAACTCAAAATATAGCTAAATCTCATGCTAAACATAAAGACTGGGCACTACACATAATAGATTCTATGACATCAGTACGGGAAACACCTAAGCATCAAAAAGCAAAAGCCTTAAAACCAGGCAGTCGCCGCCCTGCCAAGGAACTGTGTAGCGAGTGTGGACTGTGCGACACTTATTATATTCACTATGTTAAGGAAGCTTGCGCCTTTATTAACCAGCAGTTTCCCCAACTTGAAGAACAAACCCACGGACGCAGTCGA
>CAYNXM010000381.1:0-34664 GCA_964401105.1 uncultured Lyngbya sp.
ACGTTAACCCAAAGCCAACCGAGAAAGAATTAAAAAGCTTTCCTGGTGCTGATGGCTTAGTGGAACCACACCGATCCATCCCGAACTCGGATGTGAAACGCTAAAACGGCAAAGATACTTGGTGGGTAGCCGCCTGGGAAAATAGCTAAGTGCCAGGTTAATAACAACTAAGACTTCTCTCCTATGATAATTGGGGGGAAGTTTTAGTCTGTCTGTAGAGACGTTCAATGAAACGTCTTTAGTTCCCTATAAAGTTTCTCAAAAAGATGAACTCTATTTTACCGCCTTGGATCGTCCTCGATCCCCTATTGCAACAATGGTTACTCGAAGATATTGGTCGTGGCGATCGCACCACGGATAGTCTATTCTCTGAAACCTCAGAAATCGGAACCGCCGAATGGGTGGTGAAACAACCCGGAATAGTTGCAGGTTTACCCATCGCCGCGAGAGTATTTCAATTACTCAATCCCTCAGTCAAATGGCTATCAGTCGTTTCTGATGGCACCCAATGTGAAGCCGGAATCGCGATCGCCCGCATTAAAGGGCCAATGAACGCTTTGTTAACCGGAGAACGAGTCGCCTTGAACCTGGTCATGAGACTGAGTGGAATAGCCACCTTAACCCATCAGTATACCACAGCGATTGCGGACTTACCAACCCAACTAGTCGATACCCGCAAAACCACCCCCGGACTAAGACTACTCGAAAAATACGCCACTTTAGTTGGGGGGGGAAAAAATCACCGGATGGGACTCGATGACGCAGTGATGATTAAAGACAATCATATCGCAGCCGCTGGTGGAATTGCCGAGGCGATCGCAAAAGTTCGCGCCGCTATTCCCTATCCGTTGACAATAGAAGTGGAAACCGAAACCCTAGAACAGGTTCAAACCGCATTAGAACATAATGCCGAGATTATTATGTTAGATAATATGGCAATTGAAGACATGAAAAAAGCCGTTTCTTTGATTCGTCAATATAATCCTTTGATTAAAATTGAAGCTTCTGGTAATATTACCCTAGAAACGATTCGCGCCGTTGCAGAAACCGGAGTCGATTATATTTCCACCAGTGCCACCATTACCCGTTCAACTTGGTTAGATATTAGTATGAGAATGGGTTAGTTTACCTAAGTTCGGCTGGGATAATCTAGGGATAATGCTACTGCTTTCTTTTGACAGTGGATATTCTTGCAGGTGTGTCAACAGCACATAATATCTCCAAATAGTAAAGGAAGCAGCATGATTAAGGAATTTGAGAACTATCAGGATACATCCAAAAGCTACGACACAACTCGTATCCCAATCGGGGTTGAGATTTTATTGGACTGGGTTGCCACTAGCCCTCGTCCTTTGGCAGAGCAGGTGATCTTAGATGGTGGGTGTGGTACTGGAAACTATATCCAGGCGTTGAAGAGTAAAGTCAATAGCCTGTGGGGTTTAGAATTCAATGGGGGAATGTTGGCGCAAGCAACAGAAAAGTTCCGCAATCACCCCAATATTCACTTAGATCTAGGCAGTCTTCTCGATCTTCCCTATGAGAATGACACCTTTGATGGGATGATGTGTAACCAGGTTCTTCATCACTAAGCATCTTTCTTACAAATTGCTGGGTAGATTTGCTCTCTAGCTCTGGTAAGATGGCGGTGGTCATCAATTTCTGCCCAGAGTAGATCGGTAATCACCGTATAGTAAACTGGATAGGATTTTGCTGCTGCTATCAGCCCATCGGTTTCATAATCCAGCTTGAGGCTTGTTTGAAATCTTAAACTGGCGATCGCTAACATCCTTTGAAACAAAGGCTGGGATATTTTGGAAATACCGACCAATTCCCCCGCAATTTGACTCCCCAGTTCAGCCTTATTTTTAGACATCGCCATAATTCTATCACCAGAGGTTTCCACATAGACTTCATCGCCAGCATTCGTTTGGCCAGATAGCAAAACTACATTGTCTTTAGGAAAGTTCAAGACTGCCGATAAAGCACGCTGTTCGTAAATTAGATCGGATTCCAACAACAGGAAATCACCCTCAATTAGCTCACGGGCACAATAGAGGGAATACATACTACCTGAGTCGGCATATTGTGGGTTATGAACTGTCAATATCTGTTGATTAAAACGTTGCTGCAAACTCTCATAAAACTCAGATAAATGACCCGTTACAATGATAATCCGCCCAATACCGCCGTCAGTCAGTCGCTTGATCGATTCCTCAATAATAGGTTGCTCTCCCAACTGGAGAAACCCTTTAGGTGCCGATTTACCGAGTTTTTGCAGCCTACTGCCCATACCAGCAGCTAGAATAACGGCTGTTTCTACTTTGCCTATTACATGCATATCTGATAGGCACAATAAAGAACTTTGATATTATCCGCATAATCTTGATTATTCGGAAGATAGGGTTGTGGTGGCGAAAGATAGGCTGGTTTTAAAATGCCTTCTGACTCCATCTGTTGCAAGGTAACGTCGAATTTTTTTTGATAGTGGATATCCTCTCGGTTTGTAAACACCAGATATCCTCCCGGCTTTACGACTCGGCAAAACTTATACAATACATTTGACGTTTCCATATTAGTCAGCACAGCAGTGGAAATGATTCCATCAAATTCATGATCTTGAAATGGAAGTTCTTGCTGTATATCTGCTTTATATAAATCAGTATAAATATTTTTATCCCTAGCAATGTCCAAAGATTTTTGGGAAATGTCAACTCCAATTATGGTTTGATAACCTTGTTCTCGAAGAGCTTGTCCTGCAAGCCCCGTTCCACATCCGAGATCCAAAATTTTGCCATCGGTAGCAACAAATTTTGCCATCAGTTCAGCAGCAACCTGATGACAAGCATACTGCCAATTCAAGACTTTATCCTCATACACTTGAGCTAAAGTATCATATTCTTTTTCAACTTCTGCGATCTCAGTGTTCCATCTGTTTGACCACTTAGCTAAGAATTGGGCTTGTTGATTATTAGTCATTAATTATTCTCTTTAATTCTAACTCTAATTACTAGCCTGATATAGAATAGCATATTCGCAACTGTTTTGATCTAGTTTCATCCAGCTTCAGTCATATATGGTTCGCAACCCGATCGACCCTTCTAGCCCCGATTTTTAAAACTACGGTTCTCAACCGGGTCGTGGTTTAGTATTTTTTTAACTATTTATCGTGATGATTTTAATTCAAATGATTTCACGATATACTCTCTGGCATCCCATAAATATTTAATACCAGAAACCCAGATCAATGATTGAGTTATAAGTATGAATAACACAGTCAGATCAGAAAAACTCTCACTTTCAGGTCTTAATGTCGTTAAGGTAACGACTGCAATAGTCGCAAAACACAATATTATAGAATTCCAACGATTTTCTAAAGGATCAGAATATCCAAAAATTCGACCTTCTAGTAGTATGTGTAACCCAATAATAATAAACAACCATTCACTTGGAAACCCATAAATTTTATACCAATAAAGCCCGACCAACGGATAACCAATATATACCGCTTTTAATTTAGCAATAACATTGGCTTCAATTACAATATTATTTAAATTTAATATCTGTCTTACAAATGTTGCTAAAAAGTCTCTTGTCAGAGCCAGAAAAATAAACCATAGAGGCAGAATTCCCATTTCAATGCTAATGACATATAAGGCTAGGAAACCTATATAGTCTACAATCGGATCGAAATACTTACCGAAATCTGTTTTTAAGTCCTTTGTTCTAGCTAACCACCCATCAACAGCATCCAATAAAAATGCTATATAGAACAACACACCAATATACAGATAGTATTGAGGGGGAACAAGATACCATGAAACAAAAGCTATAAAAATTAAAATCAATCTAAATAATGTAATGTGATTCGGTTTAATCGCCATATCTATAACTCCTTTCTGATTTCATTGATAATCGGTTTCCAGTCAACAATTGTGGAATCTACAAGATTCCACAACCCAAATCTTTCGGGTCGTACTGAAGATAGTTTTTTCATTCTTTTATAAGTCTTTAATTGTATCATAGTATCAAATGCTCGTTTTAATTCTAAGCTGATTTCTAATTTTCGACAATAAGATAATAAACGCTCATATAAATGAGGCATTTTATATATACATCTGATCTTCATGGCAACTAAAGCACCCATTAAAACTAATTTACCGTGTGATATTTCACTGTCTGCATATAACTTCTCAAATTCGTGTTCGGAACGGCTACACCAACTACTATCATTTTTCATTAATATAGAAAATGAGTAAAGCTGTTTGATCATTTCGATTAATGAGTTTTCATTTCGTTTTGTGTATTTCTTGATAAAATTTTCAATTTCATAAAAAGGTGTTTGATCAAATTCCTTTACTTTCTGATCAACTTTCAAGTCTTCCCACACATTCAGTTTTGACAATAATTCACCCAGGCCACTCACCCAAAACTTATGTGGCATGTGCTTATTTAATAAGGGCAAACAAGCATAAACAGACTGAGGTGCTTTTGATGGATAACTCTGATTATATGAGTTTTCATCTGGCTTTAACGAACTAAAACTAGATGAAAACCCATCATTTGAAATAGAAGATAACAAAACAATTAAAGAAATCTTATCCCGTTTAGCACAAACTTTTACAAAATCTATGAGACTCCCCCCCCCAAAAACTAAAAAACGTTGACCACTGGTAGGAAAATTGAATTTATCAATATTTGAATAAATCAAAGGAAAATTTGGTACAATTATCGGAAGTTTATTATTATTAAAATGGTTGCAAATGGGAGCAAAACAATTCATTGAATAGACAGTTGAACCGATGACAATACCATCTATTTTTTCATTTTTGATGATTGTTTTTATGCATTGAACTATAGGTTTTTTTGATATTTGTAATGTACAATCCATAAGTTATACTACTTTTTAACTCCCCTGATATGCTTCAAATTTATTATTTCCTTTGCCATAACCCCAATCAGCGAAATAACACTTGACTTTTGAAGATTCACACAAATTCTCTATTTTATCATCAACTAAAATCGCCTTATTATAGTCTAGATGCCGATCTAAAAACCTTTCAATAAAATCTACTTTACCGCCATATTTTACAGAATGACTATAATCAAATACTTTTAGATCGGGTATTTTAATATTGAAATAGTTTTTTAAAATCAAAACATCATCCATATTTTTACGAGTTAGAATAAAAGAATTTTTGGTATTTTTTTGATTTGTTAGTGTTTTGCCATAATCAGTAAGGCTATGTAAATCACACCACCAATTTAAATGATTATTTTGATAAAATTTTCTAATTTTTTTGAATTTTTTACTATAAACATCAACTTCTTGCTGGCTGACTTGTTGACGAATTTTGTCAAAGCTTTTTATCTGTTTATGATCTAATGCTTTCAATAAACAATATTCATCTGCATCTGAATAAAGAAAATGACAATTATCCTGATATAATTCTTTGTGTTGACGATCGGGAATAGCTTTGTCAATACCATAATAAGCCAGTACACCAATGTGATACCATTCTTCAAGAGAATCTACAATTACTCCATCAAAATCTAAAAAAACAGCTTCAGCTTCCATTTTTATCTGTCAAAAAGACCTCTCCAAAAATCCAAAAACTATGTGTGTAGCTCCTAATTTTTGGAGCTACTATTTTAAGTTGATAGTCTCTGTTAATGCTTAAATAAAGCACGACAACAATCCAGCAGACGGTCTAGATCACTCGGTTGGATATCACCCATATTGGCGATTCGGAAAATCTCATTTTTGAATCCCCCCTGCCCTGCATAAATCACAAAACCGGATTCTTTCAGCCTGTCATGGATTTGCTCATAACTGTAGCCTGAGGGCAACTTGAAAGAAGTCAGAACACAGCTATAATCTTGCACATCCAAGAGTGGTTTAATCCCCAGTTTTTGCAAAGCTTTCAGAATCTGCTCAGAAATCTGAGTGTAACCCTTGTGTCTGGCTGTCCATCCCCCCATTTCCTCCATCTCCTTGAGGGCCTCCTGGAGCCCATAGGCGACCTGCACAGCTTGAGTAAAGGGCGAATAGCCTCTTGCTTGTTCTTGATGATAACGATAGAGGTCTAAGTAAACCGTCCCAGCGGCAGAGGGGCGAGTCTCAAAAATTGATCGCTTCACCAACACAAACGATAGACCCGGTACACCATGCAGACATTTATTGGCTGTTGCCGCACAGGCTTCTAAATTCCAAGACCCAAACTCGATCGCCTCAGCCCCAAAACTGGAGACACTATCCAACAGCAGCGCGACATTGTAGCGCTGACAAATTTGTCCTAACTGAGCCACATCATTCAGCCGTCCAGTAGTAGTTTCGTGATGAACAGCAATCACATGGGTAATGGCTGAATCCTGGGTCAGACAGGTTTCAACCTCCTTCAGGTTCATTGGCTCCTGCCAGGGAGCTGTGACCACCTGTAGGGACTTACCATGGGCTTTAATCATGGCTGCCATCCGTTCACCGTAAACCCCATTTGTTACCACTAGAGCCTTACCATCCTGAGGTACAAGGGTTGAGAGCATCGCCTCTACAGCACAGGTGCCCGAACCCGTCAGTAAAATAGCTTCATACTCCTCAGATGCTGCGGGATAGATCTGAGCTAAGCGTGCTTTGATATCGAGGGAGAGTTCAGCAAATTCAGGTTCACGATGGCACAGGTCGGGCTGGAGCAAGGCACGGCGCACCCGCTCGGTGAGGGTAACAGGGCCAGGGTTGAGTAAGATCGTCCGGTTCATATTGATGTAAAGCTTAGAGTTGGGCTAGATTCAGATCCGATCAAGGGTGTGATTATCGGGCTTGTATAAACTGCCGTAGACGTTGAGCCACATCAATGGGGGTGATTTTGGGGCGAGGTAACTTGTCAGGAATACCAGGCTTAATCTTGACGTGAATAAACTTTAATTGCTCGGATGGATCTTGGGTCAAAGCTTTCACCTCTTCAGGGGTTGTGGCTACAGCAACTTGTTCGTAACCACAGGCTTTTGCGATCGCGCCAAAATTGATAGAGGCGGACACTGTAGACTGACCCCCTGTCGATTCATGTCTCTGATTATCCAGAAGAATATGCAGCAAGTTGGGCGGACGTTCATAACCAATGGTGGCGAAAGCTCCCAAGCGCATCAACGCAGCACCATCGCCATCGATGGCAATCACCCGGCGGTGAGGTTGAGCCAGAGCGATGCCCAAGGCTAAACTGGATACACAACCCATAGAACCGACCATGTACAGTTGGTTGCTTCGGTCTTCAATGGCATACAATTCCCGACCGGTATAACCCGTCGTCGCCAACAGAATGTCATCGGCACCGGTTGCTCCTTGGATAGCTTGAAGGATGTCACAACGAGTGAAGGCAGGAGCCTGTTGCTGGGGCAGATTAGTCGTGGAGATTGACTGGGGCTTGATCGCCAGTTGAGAGCTTAATGGGCAAGATTCCACCGAACCCTTTTGCATCACCAGGGCATAGGGGGTCTGAAACTGTCGCATATGGGCAATAGCCCGCTCCAGAGTCGGCTCAACTTGGTCTATTTCCGTCGGGAAAGGCTCCCATGGCACCTGGATTAGGTCTAGCAATTGGGGCGTAATAGCACCCATAAGCTGATGCTGGGGTTCATCCGGTGCACCACCCGGTTGTCCTCGCCAGGTCACAATCACCAAGATGGGAATCTTAAAGGTGTGAGTCAGAGAGGTGAGGGGATTAACAGCATTGCCAAACCCTGAATTCTGAAACATGACCACACTGGGGACTCCAGCTAACTCGGCACCGGCCGCGATCGCCACAGCATCTCCTTCATTGGCCGCCCCCACATAGCGGAGATGATGGTCGTCAATCACGGTGTTAATAAAAGATTTGAGGTAGGAGCAGGGCACCCCCGTGTATAACCCAAACCCCTTTTCCTGAGCTGCTTGGATAAAGTATTCGGATTTGATCATCTAGAAACTTCCAGCCTTTAACAGATCTTCGACTTGATCGATGTCGAGCCAATGTCCCTTGACGTAAAGCACATGTACCCGATAGCCATGGGCGATCAACTCATTAATCAGAGTCGGCATACGCCCCTGTTGCTGCACTTTCTCTGACTGGAGCAGAGTATTAAGGGTATGCCGTAATTGCTGCTGCCCCTGTTGGGACACTTTCAGTAATCCAGTCCATAGACCACAGATTTCTTGATGGGGGAGGTCAGGGGTAATCTGCTGCAGATGAATATTTTGATAAAATGCCTCAGTCGAGTCGGGTAGAGAACAGGCAACGTAATCGGGTCGGATCTGCTCGGCTTGGCGGTGCTGAGTCGAATCTATAATGACGACAAAGTCATGATCAACCCCTGACAGCATTTGCAGAATGTACTTCTTGAACAGCACATCACCGTAGCCAATGATCCAATCCTGTCCGTCCTGGGGTAACTCCTGCAAGCCTCGACTCAGGGAAACGAGTTCACCGGTGCTGTCATATTTGTCGTTATCTACATAATCGAGGCCAGGTAAATTGACAACTTCCTTTTTGTAGCCACGCACGACAGTGATGTCTTGAATCCCAACACTGTTATGCTCTTCAACAATCCGTGATAGCAGGGGTTGACCTTGTAGATCTACCATGCACTTGGGTTTATCTTGAGTGAATTGACCCAGTTCAATTCCTCGGGAGGCTGCGAGCAGAACTGTGCGAATCCCACCCCCGTTCTGGGGTAAATAGCGCTGCTCCGCTTCCTGGTGTTCGGCAACCCCTTGCAGCCGAAAGATCTCGGCTACAGGAACGATCTTGTCTTCAACATTCAGCAGGTTCTGCTCTACCATTAACTGCTGAGCCACCTTTTGGGTCATCGTTACGGAAGCGCGGAGTAGTTGATTGGCCCAAATAGCGATGGAGAAACCCCGATCTCGAAAGACCTCAGTCGGTGTTGCGTAGTACTTGGTCGGTACAATCACCACTGGTGCGCGATCGCCCCACTCCCGTTTGAAGGCCAACACTTCATCAGGCACCCGCAAGGCACTATGGATCAAAATACCATCGGCTCCGGCATCATAATAAGCCTCGGCTCGTCTTAATGCTTCCTCTAGTCCCCAACCCGCAATAAACGCTTCTACCCGAGCAATCAAGACAAAGTCATCATCCGTTTGGGCATCTTTAGCGGCCTTGATTTTGCCGCAGAATTCGTCCATATCAGCCAGGGGCTGGGCTGTGCCCTTAATAAAGCTATTGGTTTTGGGGAAGAGTTTGTCTTCAATACAGACCCCAGCCACACCACGCTGCTCTAATTTTTTGACTAAGCGTTGGACATTGTTAAAATTTCCATAGCCCGTATCCCCATCCAGCAGAATTGGGATCGAAGTGGCATCGGACATAAACTCAACTACTTCTAAGACTTGAGTCCAACTGGCTTCGTTATTATCCCGCACCCCCAACTGGGCAGAGATGCTCAGACCACTACCCCAAATCCCCTGAAAGCCTGCCTCTTCAGCAATCTTGGCGCTGATTCCATCATGGGCTTCTATCAGAAACTCTAACTGCTTAGAATTCAGCAGTGTTCTAAGTTGTGTTGTTTTTTTCGGTTGTGTTCCTTTCCTAACCTGTGGGATTTCTCTAACTTGTGCTGTTGTTGTCATCTGGGATTCTAATATTACAAAACTAATCCATTCAAGAGGTTCCACCTGACAGCCTAAGTTCCCAGGCTTCCAACTGTTGTGTTTAAATCTGGAGAGCGCTGGGAAGCGTTGAATTGCCTAATCAGAGCCGAATTAAGGGAAATTTAACCTCTTGTTAAGAGGATTTTAACCTATTTTGTGCTCAACGTATATGGTGTCGGGTCGCGCTCTACAGCCCCAGTCTGGCGTTCCAATGATGATTCCACAGGTGGCATACTTTTGGATATTTCAATATTTTCAAGGGATTCACTTAGTGAAAATGAATTCAAATCAAATTGTGGTTAATCTCAGATCGCAACGGAGTTTTATTTTAGAGTTCTTACTGACTTCTTGTCAAAAGTATTATCTATAAATGTGAGATTTTATCAATCAGGATGTCTGTGAAAAAAATTGATCAATTAATTGTTTTGATTTCTAATTCCAGCCCTATGTTGCAAACAGACTAAAATGGTCTTTAATTTTGAGATTTTATTTGAAGTTGTTTATAATATTTATTTTAATTATTTTTCTAGTTATTTATATTTTAAATTAAACGGTAAACTGTGGATGATAATATCGAGAAATACATCTTTTATTAATAAAAATACTAACAGCTTTATGAGGCGATGATGGACTTAAATCCGTTGATAACGCATTCCGGGTAATTGAGAAACTAAACTCAATAATTCTAACTGTAATAAACTACTGGAAACAGTTGCTGTATCCAACTCAGATTTGGCAACAATTGTGTCAAATGGCATCGGTTCAGAAGTAACTATTGCCAATATTTTTGCTAACTGCGGTTCTAATTGGGGTATTGGTGGTTGGGGTTTTGGAGTGGGTTCCAGTAAAGATAACTGTTGCGGTTGTTCCCCATCCAATGGTGGAATTGCACCGAGTTGTTCTAATAATTCTTCTAAATTTACTGGAATCATTCCTGCGCCGCCATTGATTAATTTTAAACAACCCATTGACTGTAAATCATCTAAACGTCCGGGTAAAACATACACATCTCGACAAAATTCATTCGCAATATTGGCGGTAATTAATGCACCTGATTTTGTTCCGGCTTCCATGACAAAAATAGCGCGACTTAAACCCGCAATAATACGATTTCTGGCAGGAAAATGACGAGAGTTAGGTGGAGTTTCGGCAGGATATTCACTGACAATTAATCCCTTTTGTGATATCTGTTGAGACAGTTTTTGGTTATTTTTGGGATAAATTATATCTACCCCGGTTCCAAATACGGCAATGGTTCGTCCTCCGGCTTGCAAACAACTATGATGGGCTTCTGTATCAATTCCCGCTGCCATTCCTGAGACAATGGTAAAGCCATGTTTAACGAGGATAGTCGTAATTCTGCGAGTCCACCGACGACCATATTCTGTGGGGTGACGGGTTCCAACAATGGCAATGGCGGGAGTGATGCCTTGATTTTCCTGAGGTTCTGGGATGCCGCGATAATATAATACCGGTGGCGGGGTGGGAATTTCTAATAGTAAGCGAGGATACTCAGCATCAGCAGGTGTCCAAAATAGGGGATTTTTAGCGGCGTGTTGTTCGATGAATTCAATGGGGTTAAATTGAGAACGCTGTTGACTTATTTTTTCCACAGTTTGTTTGCCAAAACCTTCCACCTGTTGCAAGGCAATTTTAGAAGCCATCCAAGCCTCTTTTAAACAACCAAACTGTTGTTGCAGTCGTTGTAGAGAAATTGGCCCTATTCCGGAAATTTGTGACCAACACACCCAATAATCTCGTTCTTGCAGCAAGGCGTAAACTCCTACTTAATTCTGGTTATTAGTATACCCAGAGGGTTCAGTTTGACAGGCGGTTAATTCTACTAATGTTTGTGCCGCTTCTTTGGCTGCATCATTAAACGGCAGTAAGACTAAATCTGCACCTTCTTTTTGTAAAATTAGTTTTTCTTCTACACTATGACTGGTTAAGGCAATTTTACCTTGAAATTGAAGCTGTTTTAAGGTTCGTAATAAAGCAATTCCTACCCGTTCTCCAGGAAGAGTACTAACGACCCATTTTGCTTGATTTAAAGGCAATGTTGCGGCAAATTCTGGGTCTTCTGCATCTCCATAAAACGCTAATATTCCTTGTTTGCGCCAACTCTGAACTAATTCGGGGTCAAAATCAATTCCCACAATTGAAAACTGCTGTTGAGACAAATATTGTAATAAATTACCGCCATATCGCCCTAATCCAAAAACAATAATATCCACCTCAGTATGACTAAAAAGTGTCAGTTCATCTTGTTGTTTTTTGAAAGTAGAATTGAGACGATTAATCCAAGCTAAATAGGGCGAGAGAAAATCATAAAGCAAATGGGAATCGATAATCATATAAGTTGAGACTGCCATTGTGATAATCCCAATTAGGGTAATTAAGCCTAAAGTCTCTTCTGTAATTTGTCCTAAACTCACGCCTAATGTGGCAAGAATTAGAGAAAATTCACTAATTTGACCTAAAGATAAACTGGTAATCACACTGGTATATTTGTGATGTCCCATCAGTCCAATTAATACCATCACCATTAATGGTTTACCCAGCAGAACAAATGCAGATAAAATTAAAGCAGGTAAGATTTCATCACCCAAGTGGGCGACATCAATATGAAGCCCTAAATTGATAAAGAAAAATAGTAAAAGAAAATCTCGTAAACTCACTAAACGTGCGCCTAAATCTGTCCGATATGGGGTTGCAGCAAGGGAAACACCCGCTAGAAATGCCCCAACTTCTTGACTAAATCCTAGGGCATCTCCTAAGGCAGCTAATGCCACCGCCCAAGAAATTGCAAAGATGAGTAATAGTTCTGTAGATTGCGCTAAAGCCGGTAATAGTTTTGGGAAAAGGTAGCGAGTAATTAAGGCAACACAGGCTAGAAAAAGACTCCCTTTCAACAATACCATTATCAATTCTTGTGCTAATCCTCTATCTGAATTTTCAGTAAACGCACTCATGGCAATCATGACTAAGACTACGACGATATCTTGAACAATCAGAATTCCTAAGGCAATTCTTCCATGTAAAGCATCAATTTCTCGCCGATCTGATAACAACTTAACAATAATAATGGTACTAGAAAACGTTAAAGCAACACCTACATAAAATGCAGAAATTAAATTGAGTCCTAATGCAACTGCTATCAAGTATCCTAAACTTCCTGTGATTAAAATCTGTCCGATTCCTGTTGTTAGCGCAACTGGACCCACTGCTTGAATTTCATGGGGATCTAATTTCAATCCAACGACAAATAAAAGTAGGGCAATACCGAGTTCTGCAAACAGTTCTAATTGTTCGTTAGCATTAACAATATTAATACCGGCTGGCCCGACAAAAATACCCACAATAATAAAAGCAATAATGAGCGGTTGTCGTAATCTTAGGGCAAAGAATCCGACTCCTGTCGCGATCGCCAAAATAATGGCAATTTCATAAAAAATATTACTAAAATCAATCATAGCGATCGCCTAATAAATTCCTGTGATTTAGTTTCATAAAAACCATTACTTTTCCCATCATAGCTTAGATAGTTTTACTGAGATTGCTATCGTCAATAATTATTAACAATCACTTCATATTCGTTCATTTTTAGTTTTGAAATAATTGATATTATCCGTTTTGATTTAACCAATTAATTGCCATTTTAATCCATTCGTCAGCCGTCTTCTGTGCAGTTTCTTGAGAATTGTCACTAATTGCTTTTAATGCTTGCATCACTTCTGAGGCGCTATATCCTAAAGCCAGTAACGTCATTTCAATATCTTCTTGAATTTCCGCTGTTAAACCTGGAGTAGAAGCCGTCATTAATCCCATTTGTTGTCGCCATTGAGACAGTTTTGTTTTTAACTCTAAAGTAATTCGTTCTGCGGTTTTCTTTCCAACTCCCGGCGTTTGTATTAAAATCAGAGTATTTTCACTCACAATAGCTTGAACTAAATCCTGAATTCCTAATGTATCTAATAATGCAATTGCCAGTTGTGTCCCAATGCCACTCACACTAACTAACTGTCGAAATAAATCCCGTTCTGCTAAACTTAAAAAGCCATATAAAACCATTTGATCTTCTCGCACTTGTAAATGAGTAAAAACTTGAATAGTGTCTCCGATAGCAGGCAGTTGAGTCATCATTCGCGGCACAATTTGTAATTCATACCCAATCTGATTAACTTCTAACACTAGCATCACCCGAGAATTATTTTGTTTGTAAATTCCGATGATTGTTCCCTTTAAAAAATTCAGCATTTAGTTGTTAAAATCTGCTAAAATAGATGAGACGGTGAATAAAATTGGGGATTTTTTAGGAATGGGATCATACCCAAACAAATTATTTTCATGGCTACCTCAACTTAATCCCCAAGTTTGGATTTTAGCATTGGGTCGCTTATTGTCTCAAATCGGTTCAGGATTTACATTATTTTATGCCCCCATTTTCTTTGTCAATCAAGTGGGATTATCTGCAACAGCCGTCGGAATTGGTATCGGCAGTGGTCAAATTTGTGGAATAATTGGCCGAATTTTAGGGGGTTCTTTTTCAGATTCTCCCAAATGGGGAAGACGACAAACTTTAATCTTATCCGCGATTATTTCTGCGATTGCTTCTTTTGTTTTAGCCTCAGCGCAAGACTTTTTTACGGTTGTCCTGGGAAATTTAATTCTGGGTTTAGGAGTCGGATTATATTGGCCCGCAACTGAAGCAGTAATTGCAGATTTAACGGTCGGAAAACAACGAAATGAAGCCTATGCAATTTCTCGTTTAGCCGATAATATTGGCTTACAGATTGGGATTATTGTGGCGGGAATATTGATTGCAACGACAGCAGCCTATCGAGTTTTATTTGTTGTTAAAGGAATTTCTTTTATTGTCTATGCAGTCGTAATTTATTGGGGAATACAAGAAACATATAAACCTCATTTATCAAATTTATCCGATCAAAAACCAGATTTAAAAAAGAGTTGGCAACAGGCACTCAGTGACCGAACCCTACTCACTTTTGTCGCAGTCAATATTCTATTTACTCTGTATATTTCTCAAGTTCATACTGCCATTCCTCTGTATTTAAATAACTTTGTTAAACCTCAACTGTCCCCCACAGTCATTAGTGGACTATTTACAGGACATATTGCCATTTCTGTATTGCTACAACTGCCTGTTGCTCGAATACTGAGCCGCTGGAGTCATGCTCAAGCATTGATGGTATCAGCCAGTATTTGGGGAATCGGATTTGTTTTTATTTTCTTAATGGGAATCGCGGGAGAAAACCTCCTGATTTATGGTATTCTAGCATTAGGGATATTGGCGATCGCCACGATTAGTTATACTCCTTCTGCCTCGGCATTAGTTGCAGATCTTGCCCCCGAATCCTTGAGAGGAACTTACCTCGCCATTAATGCTCAATGTTGGGCAATTGGCTATTTAATCGGGCCGCCTTTGGGAGGATGGGCACTCGATCAAAGCCCCCAAACTGTGTATCGTTATTGGTTATTTCTTGCCTTCAGTGTGATACTCGGAATATTAATATTATATTCTCTGAATCAACAAATTAAAAACAATTAAATTGAAGTGATTGTAAAAGGAGACAATTATGGGACGGCAAGCCAAGCTAAAAAAACAACGCAAGCAAGCACAACACAATCCTGTGATTAACTCAACAGAATCACAAGAAGATAGTAATCCTCAAGCATTTGTTAAGCATTTAGAAAAGGAAGGTTATTCATTAAAAGAGACTCAAAAAAGTCCAGAAATTCCGGATAACTCAGTTAAACCTCAAATTTAAAATTAGTTTAAAATGGCAGAGTTAAAAGCACTGATTTTTGATGTTGATGGTACAATTGCGAATACCGAAGAAGACGGACATCGGGTCGCATTTAATCAAGCTTTTGCCAAAGCTGGATATGACTGGAATTGGTCAGTTGATTTTTATGGTAAACTACTCAAGATTGGTGGGGGAGAAGAACGAATTTATTATTATCTAAATCAGTATCAATCTCAATTAAAATCACAAACAAATTTAGAAGAATTAGCCGCCGATTTACACCAGATTAAAAATCAATATTATCAAGAAAGGCTAGAAGCTGGATTGATAGAATTAAGAAGAGGAGTAAAACGGTTAATGACAGCAGCAAGAGAACAAGGAATTTCCTTAGCAATTGCGACTACTAGCGCCTTGCCTAATGTGATAACATTACTCGAAAAAAAACTCGATCCAGACTGGTTTGAAGTGATTGGCGCGGGGGATATGGTTCCGCAAAAAAAACCTGCACCCGATGTTTATCAGTATGTTTTAAATCAGCTAGATTTAGATCCTCAACACTGCATAGTATTTGAAGATTCAAATATAGGTTTAACGGCTGCTTCTAAACTGAATTTAACAACCATTGTCACAGTCAATGATTATACCAAAGATCTAGATTTTTCTGCAGCCACCGCAGTGATTAATCATTTAGGTGAACCTAAAAATCCCATGACTGTAATATCAGGAAATTTGACAGGAGAATATGTCACGATTGAAAGTTTAAAACAATTATTGTAGCTACTTTTAAACTGAAGGCAACGGAGGTTTAAATAATGTCCAGCCTTTAACGGTTCCCAAAGCATCACTGGATTTTAATTGCATTGCATTCAAAGTAGAACGATCTAACAGAAAATAAGCTGATTTAGACTCTTGCCAATATTGCTGTAATTCTTCTAAATTTCGAGATTGAATTTTGCGATCGCTATAAAAATTTAAAGAAGGACGAGAATAGGGATGAGACATATAAATTTTAGCATTAGCAGGGGTATGAGTTTGAATTAACTCCGCTACCGGTTTGACAGGATAGTCTTCTGCTAATTCCCACACCCAATGGGTTGAAGTACAAAATAAAAATAGAGAAACATATAATCCCCAAATTAGAATTAATAAAAACTGTCGATCTTTTTGTACTAGAAGAAAAGCCGAAGCAGTTAAGGTTAAAGCTAGGGCAGTTGCTGTCAATTTTAAGGGTAAATCAACCCCACTGACTGGAATTAACGGAATTAAATTATTCAGATACAAACAAGCCACCCAACTCACCCCAGCTAGCCAAGCAAAAATTGGCCAAAGTTGATCGGGCAACGGAGATAGAAAATTTGAATTAGCAGAGTCTTGATGATGCCAATGTCCAGTTTCGCCATCGCCTTCTCGCCAAACTTCTGCAATATAAGCCCCCACCGCCAAAGCAAACGCCGGATAAAGGGGTAAAACATACCAAGGTAATTTCGTACTCATCAGTGAAATAGCCAACAGATAAACCCCAGTCCAAACTAAAATTAATTTTGCCCAACTAAAATGACGATTTTGCCAACTGAAATACAGTCCGGGTATCCAAAAAATTAACCAAGGCAAAGAATACTTGAAAATCTCAAATAAATAATAAAAAGGATTTCCTTGATGATTTTCGACCGGTTGCCAAATACGGCGTAAAGATTGATTCAATAAATTTGTTGTAATAAATACTTCACCTTGACGGGTCCATTGGGCAGTATACCAATATAAAACAGGAACACAACCTAAACTAATTCCCAACCAAAAAAAACGAGATTTTAGTAAACGTGGTGTATCCCATAATAAAAAGAATATCGCGATCGCACCTAATAATATTCCGAGTATCACTCCCTTAGTTAAACATAGAAAACCAAAGGCTAAACCGCTTCCCAAGGCATATCGTAAATCTCGTCGCGATCGCAATATACACCCCATCATCAATATCATCAAACACAATACCGTCCCATCCAACATCGCCAAACGTCCGTGACGCACCACCGGAAGTAACGTCAGATACACCAAAGCGGAGAATAGGGCAGGAGTCCGACGATGAAATAATTCTAATCCTGTCCAATATAAAATCGGCACCGATGCCGCCGTCAGAAATGCTGAGGGGAACCGGGCAGTCCATTCTTCTATTCCCCAAAGATTGTACATCCAGGAAATTAACAGATGTACTAAAGGTGGTTTATTTAGATAGGGCGTACCGTGTAACGTCGGATGCAGCCAATCACCATGGCCTAGGGCAATTTCCCGAGCCACTTGTGCTACAATCCCCTCATCCCAATCTCGTAGGGGAACATTTCCCAGGGCGACACAGAAGAGTAATAGGGCGGCTAAAAATAACCCCACTCCCCACAGTTGGTTAATAGAGGTGTGATTGACTCTAATTTGATGTTTCGGACTACCAGGTGTGAACACAAGACGAGACATAGATGAGCTAAGTAATGGATTAAACTTAACTCATTGTCGGATATATTCAGATGAACTACATCACCCTCGTCAAGCTTGAGTCTCAACTTTCCAACTTATATCAAGTCCGGATAATTAATCATCATAAAAGTCTAATGAAGCATCATAAGGGATTTTTTGATCTTACGGGCGTGTAGAGATATTCCATCGAACGTCTCTACGCCCATACAAGATTGAGTATTCAACCGGATTTGATATTAGAGAGTAAACCCTTCGGTTACATTCGTGAAATCACTGCCCGCAGTCGGCCCTCCTCCGATGACATAAACCACATCATCAATCGTGCCAAACCCTGCCCCATGACGGGGTGTCGGGATTGAAGGTAAGGTTCTCCAAGTGCCTGTGGCGGGATTATATTCTTCATTTTGATCGAACGAAGTCCCACCCACACCAGCCTCACCCCCAATCACCTGAATGCGATTATTCAGGGTACCCACACTCATAGTTCGCCGTCCCGTCGGCATCGGTGTGCCGAATGTCCATAAATCGCTAACCGGGTCGTAAATCTCGATAGTATTGAGGGTGCCATTTTCTATAAAACCATCACTATTACGAGTCCGACCGCCAAAGACATAAAGCATATCATCAACCACAGCACTACCGGGGTTATCTCGCCGTGTTTGTAGATCTGTGCCAGTACTCCACTGACCCGTTACCGGGTCAAAGATTTCCACCGTATCCAGAGAAGCTCCATTGGCTCCTAAACCGCCGATGGCATAAATTTTACCATTGAGTACCTGTGCTGTTGCTCCGCCCCGTGGAGTGGGCATATCAGCCAGGGTAGACCAAGAAGAAGTCACCGGATCAAATACAGCGGCATTGTCCACCGCACCGGAAAAGGGCGCTGTCGATCCGCCAAATACATAAAGGTCACCGTCAAAAGAGACCACCGCCGGATTTTCTACCGCCACTCCTGGTAAGTCAGGGGCTGTAGTCCAAACATCATCTGCTGGATCGAAGGGATCTCCAGGATCATAAACAGATACCGTATTAACGTGAGTGTTGGCGTTTTTCCCACCGACTAAATACAGTTTGCCATCCACAACGGCACTACCGGGATCTAAAATATCTGCCGGCACGGGGGGTAAGTCTTCACGCCAAGTTCCAATGGGTTCTAATATAGTGACGCGATCGCCATTAAATTCACCGACAAAGATCGATCCATCTGGCCCCATTACTAAGGGGAGTGGATCGACAAACCCAGCGGTGAGAGTACCTGAATTGCTGACAGATAAACCATTTGAGGACAGTTCAATCCGGGTAATATCGTCCCCTTGGGAGAAGTTATTAATTAACAAATCCCCCTGGAGTGCGCCAAAAAAGTTATCTGCGGTATATTCAATAATGCCATTAGCCGATCGACTTTCCCCTAAATTAAATAAGGGTTGATCGTAATCTGGATGACCAGGGGGAATATTTGTGTTGTTAAACCCTTGGAAGCTACCATCTTTGAATACCACTTCATCCAGGTAGGGATTAGGATGACCATAATAACCCCCTTCAACAATCCGGTTCAAAGGATCAATTTGTTTACCGGGGTTATCAATTGGATCTTCACCAAACAGGGTGGTAATATTGCGGTCTGTCGGATCCCCTAAGCGAGGCACAGGAGGAACTGTTCCCGTCACCCCTAAGCCATTGTCAGGGGCGTAAAGATTACCGTTGCTGTGGAATACCCCATCATAAGTGTTACGCAGTCCACTGGCATAAATCTCAACATCACTCCCGGTGCGAGTATAGAATTCTTCTACAAATTCACCAATATTCGAGCCAGTCGTACCGTTAAAATTGGGGTCTTTGACATCCGCCACTAAAACAGCCGCCGACAGCACTTGTTCTGGGCGATCGCCAAATTCTGTGGGTTCAGTGTTGGCCGCACCTGCCCCTGTATTACCGCCTTGCCAGATGTAGAGACGGCCATCCGGGCCGAAATCAATATTATTAGTGGCATGGTTAGCGATGGCGCGAGGTAAGTTTGTGATCACATCTTCTTTTTGGCTAAAACCGGGACCCGAGAGACGGGAGATTTTACCGGAGTTTAAGCCTCCATTGCTGACAGAACCGTCGGAATGACCAACCCATAGGATGACATTGTTAGCAGTAGAGTCAGGGTCAACAGCCAGCCCTAGGGTTAAGCGATTACCCCCTTCACTATTGGGAATCGTTTCAATCAGTTCCGAGGTGAAACTGCGGGTATCTGGGTTAATGGTGAAAGCATAGATATCACCGAACAAAGTGGCAACATAAAGCCGGCCATCGGGGCCTACATCCATTGCTGTGGGATTATTGACTGGGATAGACCACCGATCAAACGGTAAGGAATCTTCGATAATAATATCGGACTCGGTGACGGAGAAGTCCTCAAAGCTAAAGACTTGGGAAGTACCCGAATTGCGATCGGTGGCAAAAATACCGCCAAAACTGCGAGTGGCAATTTCAGGATTGAGTCCCGCTTGATCGAAACTAAACCATTCTTGAGGGATTTGGGTAAATGTTGCTAAGTTTTGGATCAAACCATTATCAAGAGTATAGCGAGCTGTTACGGTTTGAGTCTCCGGATCGATAAATAGGTTGAGATCGACTGAATTAGGATTATCCGGAATATTAATTCTTGTGCTTTGAACCCTGATACCGTCCTGTTCCATTAAGGCTTCCAGTTGATAGTCTCCCGGTGTGGGAGAAATTACCACTACCTTGATATAGTTATCTTCACTGCTGCCGGCCCCTCCATCTAATGCTTGACCAAACCACAGTCCAGCTTGGGAAAAGCCTCCGGCTGCTGTTGGTAAATTAACTAAAGTCGTATCTAGGTTGATGGCCTGACTGGGAACATTTAAGCCGACTCCGAGGGCATTATCCTGACTGTTGTTGTCGTCAAATTGAATCCCAGAGGTTGTGGTAATTTGAAGTACGCCATTAGTGACATCAAGTCTTTCAGGCCAATAGCCGACGATAGAGTTCAGGGGAGGGTTAGGATTGCCCGGATTAGAGGCCGGATCGACCATGGTAAAACCAATGTCTTCACCATCTTGGTCACTCAATCCTCCATCGGCTCCATCGAAGTTAAAAACATGATCCCCCTCCACTCGCACCTCTGTACAGGGCAATGTGGAAATTGGGATACAGCTATCCCCAGGATCGTCTGGGCCAGAGACTTGGAGCCAATCAAAGTTTGCTCCACTACTGCCAATTGCCGTCAGTCGCACAGTATTGATTCCTTGATTTAAGGCTACAGACTCCGTCACGAAATCCCAGGTCGTCCAAGTGCCTGTGCCTGGAAAGCCCAGACTTGCCAGTTCCGTTACACCATTGACACTGAGTTCTAGGGGGCGATCGGAAGAACCATTAGCATAACGCCAACTTAAGTCATAGGTTCCAGCATTGGCTGCATCCACTGTCCACTCAATATAATCACCTGTCGGATTTTGATAGTCAGCGTAGCCTGTCCCTTCTGCTCCTCTACCTGAAAATACAATTGGCCCCATGAGGGTTGCATCTTCGGCTTGGTAGGTAGTCGTAACAGTTGCAGCGCGATCATTGTCAATAATGGTGGCAACACCCACCCTACTACTATCATCAACAATACCTTCCTCAACATTACTAACACGCAGTTCAACTGACTCGGTATTTTCGGGCACATCATCATCGTTGAGTTTTGTCCGAATCTTGGTTAAGCCGGTAGCAAAGCCAGTCGGAATTGCTGCATTGCGATTGGGTATCCTTCGCCAAGTACTACCGCCATCATCGCTGAATTCAAAGTCTTGATCGTCAAAGTCAATCGGGTTATCACCCCCTTGTCCGAATTCAGCAATCGGGCCACCCCTGGCGCTTCTGCCTCTGGCATTTAGCTTTAATATTGTTCGTCGGCCACTAGAAGAGGAGAGTCCCACATCCCAGACGATGTATTCATCCTCTCCTTCGGTTACTGTCGTATCTGAAATGACGACATTAATCGGTTGACGGGGATTATCATTATCTTCAATAAACCCTGTACCGATATCTGTGAGATCTAGATTGGCAGGAGCATTACCCGATAAGATCTCGTTAATCCTCAGACTCATGGTCTCCGGTGTAAAGCCTTCTGCTGCGCGATCATCATTGATTTCAATCCGAACGAGCAAAGCTTGTTGACCAAAGCCAAAAGTGACTGCATTGCCATCGGTTGCCGGTAACCAAGTCTCACCTTGATCGAGGCTAAATTCTAGGTCTTGATTGGCAAAATCAATCGGGTTATTTCCCCGACTGCGATTAAATTCATTTCTTGGTCCTCCCCTGGCTGTACCTTCTTCTGTGCCTAATTCTAATGTTAAAAGTTGGCTCAAGGGCAAAGATTCAGAAAGACTTAAATTAAAGACTAAATATTGATCGAGTCCTTCAATTGCTGTGGCATTTGATATAGTGACCATGATAGA
The DNA here is from genome assembly GCA_964401105.1 of uncultured Lyngbya sp. Taxonomy (GTDB): domain Bacteria; phylum Cyanobacteriota; class Cyanobacteriia; order Cyanobacteriales; family Microcoleaceae; genus JAAURB01. The sequence continues at coordinate 22,323 of CAYNXM010000381.1, forward strand.
CAATGTTTGTTGGATTTGCTCGTTTCATAACTTATTAGTACCGATAAAATGATGAATTGAATGTAAATATTATTGAACTGTCTAACTCTCTTTTATTACTTTTAGAAAATTTAATGATTTTCTATCATTTCCGCCCAAAATCAAGCTTTTACTTCAGTTTGACAGCAAAGACATCAGGGTATTTCTATAGGACTAGCTCTAACTCCCAATGCAGTGCGATCGCCGCCCTAATCATTTCTGCCGATATCTGATTGAACTCATCCATCTGTCTCTCTGTATCAAGAGTACCTAGTCGGGTTTAATCTCCTCTCCCACAACTTTTTTATATCTGAATAAAGTTATCAATTATTTTTCAAAATTTAACTCAGATTGTATCCCATGATGTTCAACAAATAGCAAATCTTGAGATTGACGATCTGCTTTTTCTTGTTGTCTTTTAATGTCAACGGGTCGATTGAGAACACACCCTGAATTATCAGGACTCACCTGACAGCCGTGAGGATCTGATTGCTGAAAACATATAATACTGACAAAACCACTGATAAAAATCCCTAATAACATAGCAACAGTTGAGTAGTGAATGCGAGACGAACTAGATGAGTAATTCATAAATTTTAGCTGAGTTATGTACTGTGATTTCTCTGTCAATCCAATCTAGCTATTTTCACAGAGAAAGACTATAAAAAAATAAACTTTTTACTAAAACTTTAATGAATTTCGCTGAAATCATAGAATTACACCTTTATTTTTGAAATAGGCAGTATGTTAAATAACAACTAAACTCTGTATTTTTACAAAGATTTTAATTATTTTTAAATTAAATTATACAGCCTTTATGTCATCAATAGTTTCAGAGATATTTAATGAAATATAGCAGTTGTATAGACACTGTAGAATAAAAATGTCATAATCAATTGAGGGGAAGTTGAGCATAATAGTTAATAGTAAAATGTCAAAGAAGCAAAAATATCCTCATTTAGTCGGTTCTAAATGGACAGCTTGCCAAAAAACTTGGGGCTGGCGACATTTTCAAGTCGTCAACCGGAAGAATCAAGAACAGTGGGTATTTGCTGAGTTAGTTTCCTCTTGCGATCCAAATGTGCGATTTTGGTTAAATGCCAAACAACTCAAAGATCGTTCTTTGTGGCAACCGGGATGGCAATCGACTCAAGAGTTAGAAGAAATTGAATAAGTTAACACATCCATTCTCCTAGAGCAATTTTAACTACATTTCCACCCACGTTCACTTCAATTTCCTCTGCTTTTTTAGCAGCTTTTAAAAATAGTAATGATGGACGATTAATTTCGTAGCCTTGTTCAACTTTGATATCAATTTGCTCAGCATTAAAGTAATTATGTTGAATCAGATATCCAGCTAAGCAACCATTGGCGCTGCCTGTAGCGGGATCTTCTGGAATACCGAGGGCAGGCGCAAACATTCGCACACTAAGCTGATTTTCGGGATTATAAGGTTCAGGTGAAAAGATTAGAATTTCCGTGGCATGAGTGGTTTGAATTAATTCTTCATATCGATCTAAATTAATTTTTGCATTTTTTAGTGCTTGCAGATCTTTTAAAGGAACAATGATAAAAGGGATGCCTGTTGACACTTCTTGAATTGGAAAGCGTTCATCAATATCAGCCGGGGTTAAATTGAGTACAGAGGCAATTTTTTCTGCATCCAAAGTCTGATAAAATTCGGGTGAATTTTGCTGCATCCATAAGATTTTTCCTGTGTCTTCTGTCTCTGTCCAAGTCACTGGAATTTGACCAACGCCTAAATTTAAAATAATTTGTTCAACAGGTTTCTGAATAATTTCTTGTTGAATAATATAAGCCGTTCCTAAAGTGGGATGGCCTGCAAAGGGCAGTTCTTTTGCAGGGGTAAAAATCCGCACATCATATCCGCCATCTTGCAGCGTGGTTGAGGGGATAAATGTGGTTTCAGAATAGTTCATTTCTTGGGCGATCGCCAGCATTTCAGCATCGGAAAGAGAACTCACGCCTTCTCCTAAGAAAACAGCCAGTTGATTTCCGGCATATTTATCTTCTGCGAAGACATCAACAATGTAGAATTTCATCAGTGTTATTTAGGGGGTTAAGTTAGCGAGTCAGGCAGCGAATAGCTTCTAATAATCCTCTAGCTTTATTCAGGGTTTCAATATATTCTTTTTGGGGATCGGAGTCAGCCACTAACCCCGCCCCTGCTTGGACACTAACGGCGTATTCACCCGGTTTTCGAGGTTGAACAATCATGGTTCTAATAGTAATAGCGCTATTGAGTTGTCCGTCAAAATCATATTGACCATAAACACCCGAATAGGGGCCACGCCGGCAGGGTTCTAACTCATGAATGATCTCCATTGCCCGAATTTTGGGGGCACCACTCACAGTCCCAGCAGGGAAACAGGCTTTTAATAAGTCCCAAGCGGTTTTCTCTTCTGCTAATTCTCCCACAACATTACTGACAATATGCATCACATGGGAGTAACGTTCAATCACCATTAATTCATCAACTTTAACTGTTCCACTTTCACAGACTCGTCCTAAATCATTACGGCCTAAGTCTACTAACATTACGTGTTCGGCTACTTCCTTGGGATCTGCCAATAACTCCTCAGCTAAAGCGTCGTCTTCTGCACTCGTTTGGCCACGGGGACGAGTTCCGGCAATGGGGCGTAACGTCGCAATAGTTTTACCGCTGTCGGTAGTTTCGGCTTTGACCATCACTTCCGGACTTGAACCAATCATTTGCCAACTACCGAAGTTAAAATAAGCCATGTAGGGGGAAGGATTAATTAACCGTAGAGAACGATACAATTCAAAGGGTTCTCTATTGTATTCAGCCGTCAGTCGCTGGGAAATGACAACTTGAAAGATATCCCCAGCTTTGATATATTCTTTGGCTTTAACGACGTTGGCGCAAAACTGTTCTTGAGAGAGATTACTCCTGTAGTTAACAGGGGCAGATGTGCGATCGTTTGGGTTGGGGGGAGTCCACTCTAAAAATGGGGTGTGAACCGATAAAGGAGATTGTAGTTTGTTGAGGAGTTGGGTAACGCGATCGCAGGCTTGCTGATATGCGGTTTCTGGATTATTATGACGTAAATCAGCGTAGGCGATCGCCCAAATTTTCCGTTTGACTTGATCGAACACTAACAAATGATCCACCTGCATCCACAACCCATCAGGTAAGTCTTCTGGGGTGGGAGAAGTGACTGGGACTCTAGGTTCAATCCACCGGATCAATTCATATCCCCAAAATCCAAATAACCCACCAATTCCCGGCGGCAGTTGGGGTAATTTTACGGGTTGATAGGGGGCGAGGCAGTTGGCTAAGGTGACAAACGGATCGCCTTCATACTGCTGGCTTGAACCATCTCGAAAGGTTTGGGTGGTGCGATCGCCCCTGGCTTCTAAAGTCCAAACTGGGTCACAGCCTAAAAAACTGTAGCGTCCCAGTTTTTCTCCCCCTTCGACTGATTCTAAGAGAAAACTATAAGGCTGACCTGCACAAATGCGATACCATGCTGAAACGGGAGTATCTAAGTCAGCCACCCACTCTTGATAAACCGGGACAAAATTACCTTGGGTTGCCAGTTGAGTAAATTGAGAAAACTCTGGAAACATGATCAGCCAACCAACATGAATAAAGGATGAAAGAATATCAATAACTCCTTCATCCTTTGCAGATTAACACAGTGATGCCAAATTTTAATGACATTCGAGCGCTACAGTTAAACTTCGTAAGTCGCTTTGCCTGTGAATTTCACTTTAGCTGGCTCGGCGTTAGCGCCAATATTGTGGTCAACTGTGTTAACCTGTTCGCGACCTTCGTTCACCTTCTCAGGGAAGACACCATCTTTGGGATGGAGATATTGGGTTTCTCCATTGGGAAACACCCGATAAATTTTAAAGTCCTCAATACGGGGCTTAAATTTAGTCCGGAATTGAGCACCTAAAGCCAAACACTGTTCTTTGCGGGCTAAATACAGCAGGTTTTCTCCTTCATTCATCACGGCTGCGCCGCCTGTCGGCATTTCAAATACCTGCTCTTTTGGACCTGTCCAAGTGATGGCATACTTTTCTTCAACGATTGCTTTTGATAGTAACCCACCGGTGCTTCCTCCAAAGATTGGAGGTTGTCCTGTCAGTTCTTCTGCCATAAGATTTCTCTAATGAGGTTTTTACGGCATCCTATCACTGATAGAGCCTGAGTCTATTACAGTTGTAAAAAACCGTTACAAGAAAAGTCCAAATGGGTCATTGACATCAAGTCAGCAGCAACGCGAGTGCCTCAGAAAAAATACTGACAATAACAAACTCTTTTTAACCTATACCTGATTCTCTACGTCTCTAGTAACTGGCTCATCTGTTTGAGAGAAACTAAAGTATTGGCACAGATAATTCCTGATGCAGCGACTGCTGGTACGCCAATGCCGGGTAAAGTACTATCTCCGACACGATATAGTCCTTGAATAGGAGTATGGCAACTGGGAAACATCCCTTGACCTGCGGCGATCGCTGGCCCGTAAGTGCCTTGATAGCGTCGTAAAAACCGAGCATGGGTTAAAGGAGTACCAATTAATTCTAGAGTAATGCGTTGCCGGATATCGGGGATAATTTTTTCTAAAGCGCGATAAAGCGGTTGCGATCGCTGCTGTTTACGCTGTTGGATATCTTGACAATTTTCCCATCCTTCATAGGGTTCGAGGGTATAGGTATGAACCACATGATGTCCGGGTGGGGCGAGATTCGCATCCCAAACGGAAGGGATAGATATCATGCAAGTATTACCAGGAACAGTAATATCAGTTTGAGCATCATGCACCACCACGTGATGACCGGTTAACCCTTCAAGTCCGTCAGCGCCAATACCGAGATGTAAATGCATGAAGCTCTCAACCGCAGGGGTTTGTAAGGCTTGAGTTCGGTAAGATTCGGGTAAATCTTGAGGTTGTAATAACTGAGTTATAGTATCCCACAGTGTGGCATTAGAAATCACAATCGGGGCGTGTAACTCTTCGCCGTTACGGAGTTTTACCCCTTTTACTTGATTATTTTCGACTAAAATTCGTTCGACATGAGCACCCAGACGCAGTTGTCCTCCCCAACGTTTCAGTCCTCGTACTAAAGCTTCAACAATGGCTCGACTGCCTCCTACAGGATAGTCGATCGCAGAGTGGGTTCGTTCACCAAACATAAAAGCCACTTCCGGGGCAATAGTGCCATCGGCTTTGAGTCCCGAGAGTAAGAAGCATTCTAAGTCAATCAGTCGCCTCACCCAAGGATCGCGCACCTCTTGGTCGAGGATTTTGCCGACAGATGCGTTTAATTCTGTGATTCGAGGGAACAATTTCAATAGGGCAAAACCGTAACGTCCTATTAAAAAAGGGATCAGTTGCCAGTCTGCCCGTAGTGCGATCGCTTCGATGTCTCTCAGCCCAGCGTAAAGCCTCAGCAACCGTTGTTCAAATCGTTGTAGCTCTTGACTACCTGTAAGGGTAAATTGAGCCACTGCGGCCCGATATCGGGCGCTGTTGCCGTATACGGGTAAGACCCCTTCAGGGAAATGGTAATGTCCCAAGGGATCGTAGGGAATGGTTGGTAGAGACTCTCCGAGTACATCCAACACTTGCCTCAAAGGATTGAGGCTATGGGGATCTGCGAGTCCACAGTAAAATGATGGCCCGGTGTCAAAATGAAATCCTTTTTGCCGGAAACCATGAGCAGCGCCTCCAGGGGTGGTATGGCTTTCGAGCAGGAGAACACGTTTTTGATAACGAGCCAGAAGTGCTGCTGCGACTAAGCCGCCGATGCCACTGCCCACGACAATAATATCCCGCTGATGCATTGATTTTAGATTGAGAGAGACTTGAGATTATACAATCTCAAATTTTATTGTAGGAGTGGGTTCATTGGATTTCCTGAAGGCTCAAACCCTATAATCAAGCATTTTGATGAAACTTATTTTTACAGAGATGATCCAAGCAGATTACAACTAGAGAAAATCAGGTTATCCTAGAAATTAGATTTATTTTCTGAAGTGATGTTTATTCACTGAAATCTTGATTAGGGTGCTTTGACTTAATATGCTAAATATCAATAATTTATCAGGCTTTCTGAAGTCTCCTCAATCGGAATATACGGGTATTCTCGGTTTTTAATCTGTATCTCTCTTGAATCAGTTTTCAGTAATTTAACGGAGTCATTATGTATCACAACAATCATTGAAATTATTTGATTCATTAGAAGTATTCGCAATCTGATTACTGATTCAAGAGATACTGATTTTAAAAACTCTGAAAATCAAACAAAAACCTAACAGGAGGCTCAAATGTCAGTTACATCTATTCTCAATGAGATCGTTCAAAATCTCGAACAAAGCCCGAACTTAATTCGGATTAAAAAGGTTATGTTTTGTGCCTGTAAAGGCACATGGGAAAATGATCGGAATAAATTACACAATATTTCTGTTGAGAGTTTAGTTAAAGAACTCTACTGGAAAACTCAAAGAATTGATAAGCTAGACAAAATATTTGACAAAATATTGTCTAAGATTAATAAAAAGACAGAGTACAGTTTAGTTATAAATACTATTTCAGAACAAGTAGGCAAGCTTTATTTGGAAGCGAGCGTTGCCAAGAAAGAAAATACTGACATTCCATGGTTGGTTAATTCTGCTGAGCGAATGCCAGATAATAGTCAGTCCAGGGTCAAACAGTCGATGCTGACCCCCGACTCAAGAACTTTATTTGAAGTTCGTTTTAAATTGATGCAGCATAGTAATCCTTTAAAAGTTAAAATTTTAATTTTCTCAGCGATTGAACGGGAATTTAACTTTAGTAGTCAGGACTGGCTACAGCTTCGCTCCATCAGTTTAGACCAGCTTTTAGAGCAGTTAGTTCAAACTTTTCCAGCTTTGTCGGACCTTGAATCTCATCTCAAAAAAGTATCATCCTATTTAGATAAATCGGATGAGATGTTACAAGTTGCCCTAGTTATTCTCGAATCAATTGCCCCTTTATACAAAAAAAATAACGTCCCTCAAGTTTTCAATCCAGAAGATTGGAAAAGTGGACGCCAACCAGTTGCTGACTTGAATCGCTGCAAAACAAGTCTTGAGCAAGAAATATTTCAACATCATTGTGTTGGCAAAGCGCCAACTTCTCGGACTATCTATCAAAGCTTTCAGCATTCTAACTTAAATGAAAATGAGACATTAAATTTGATGGAGTTAGAAAGCTATCATCAATTTAACTCTTTATCTCATCAAGACTTAAAAATTGATCGGGAGCTAGAGGTAGATAGCGACTTAATCTCAAGTTATTCCGGCGTTACATCAGATTTTAGTGATAGTAGTGGTCAGCCACGTCAGGAATTCTCTGATTCATTGCTTCAGGTAGAGCCGGAAATAGAGAAACAAGTTAATCAAAGTGTAGGTTTTGCCATCAGTCAAATGAAAACCTTACTGAAAGATCTAGAAATAGAGGTTGAAAGCCGTCTTCAAGGTTATCCCTTAGAAGTTAAAGCAACGATGAAGCATCAAACTTTGAAAAAATTTATCAGCCACTTTCAGAGGAAGGTTGTTGAGTTTGATCAAATCTTAAGTCACCCTGAGACATCCGAAGGTGATGTCAGTAGCAACATTAGTAACTTTGAAACTTCTGTTGGGAGTAATGCTCATAATATTTCTCAATCACACAAGCAAAATTATATGATGGAGCTAGCTCAACAGGGAAACTGCCAAGCTATTACAACCTTGATTAATCAATCGTTAAATCCACGGGGGATTAATACGTTCACTAAAATTCGTAACAGTTGTCTTCATATCTTTTTAGAATCGGAGCCAGTTTCAACAAAAGAATCAACCGCTCAGTTTGTACATAAAAAACTAATTTTTCTAAAAATAAAGTCAATTCAAAGTATCAAAATTTATGGGCGCAAAACAGGCAACAAAGCAATTGTCTGGGCACAAGAGTTTGCCTACAATCATCTCTAAGGAAAAGCCACATGGATGAGACTATGCTTTTAGAACAGTATCAAACGGGCGAGAAAAATTTTCAAGGAATCAATTTAAGGAATGCTGAATTGAGTTATGCTGACTTAATTGCTGCCAATTTAAGTCGCGCAGATCTTCAAGGTACCAGTTTGATTTTGGCTTATCTCAATGAAGTCAACTTTTGTAGGGCGAATTTGATGAATGCTAAATTGTGTGGCGCTAACCTCAATAAGGCGAATTTGAATGGTGCCAATCTGAGTGATGCGGATTTACAAGGGGCAATGTTACAAGGGGCAGACTTTCGCAAAGCCAATTTGGCTTTGGCTATTTTAATTGATACTAATCTCATCCAAGCAGATTTACGAGGCGTTAATCTGCAAGGGGCAGACTTACGAGGGGCTTGTTTGCGAGGTGCTAATCTGCGGTATGAACGGAGAATCTATGAAAGCGTAAACTTACGAGGGGCAGACTTGCGGGGGACTGATTTGCAAGGTGTGAATCTCACAGGGGCAGATTTAACCAAAGCCAATTTAAGGGGAGCTAACTTAAGTGAAGCGGTATTACGAGGTGCGATTTTAACCCAAGCTAATCTCACTCAGGCTAATCTTCAGTCTGCATTTTTGACAGAGGTGGATTTAAGTGGGGCGAATTTAGTGGGGGCAAATTTACGCAAGGTGAAATTAGAACGAGGGATTTTGACCAATGCTCAGTTGCCTGGTGTTGAGTTATGTGATGCTATTCTGCCGGATGCCAAGCTGGGTCATGCTAATCTAACTCATGCGGATTTGAGTCGTGTTAACTTAGTTCGGGCGGATTTGACTCGAACCGATTTAAGTTCCGCCCATCTGACTCAAGCGGATTTAACGGATGCAACTCTCGCGCGAACAAATCTACGTAATGCTAATCTGAGTTATGCTTATCTAACGCGGGTTGAACTGAGTAGTGCCAGCATCGTCGGCGTTCAACTCTATGGGGCGATTATGCCTAATGGAGAAATTCATGATTAATATTGCTGCCCATCTTCTTATGAAGAAGCCGTTTCTGTGAGGGGAGATTCTATTTCTTGGAATTGAATCACATCAGTACGAGGATCAACATGGGTCACTTTGACTGCAAAATTTTCTCCTAGTTGGATGGGACGATTTAATCGGATGGGTAACTCTAGCCCTAACTCCTCTAACATTAATAATCCGAGGTTAATATCTTCCCGCAGCCAACGCAGTAAAATCGCTTGCCAAACTTGCTGACCCTGACGGCGAAGATACTCTAAACTCCAGTATCGATTGGTTTCTCGTTCAATGCGTGAGGCTTCCTTAACAGCCGGCCCTAAACTCATCACCATCTCTTGCATTTGTTCCGTGGAGAAAGGTGGGGTTTCCCCTCTCAGGTGAGCTTTAATCTGAAAATGGGTTAACAAATCGCTATAGCGACGAATGGGAGATGTCACTTGAGTATAGGTATCTAATGCTAAACTGGCATGACGAGCAGGAGTCAATGCTACCTCACTGCGTGGCATATAACGGCGCATGGCACAGGAACGCACAGCACCAGCAGGTAATTGAATCAATTCTTCTTGAGGGGGCAAATCCGGTTGAGGCTGACTGCGATAGGGTAAAGCCAGATTATGAGCCTGGCCATAGCGAGCCGCCACTTCTCCGGTCAAAATCATCATTTCAGCCACCATCTGCCGAGAGGGAGAATCATCTAAAACCTTGATGATAATCTCATCTGCTTCAACTTTAATGGATGATTCTGGCATATAAATACTAATCGCGCCTTGAGCATCCCGCCATTGTTTCCGCAATTTAGCCAACTTCGCTAATTCTTCAATCTCGGGTTCAGCTTGAATACCCAATTGAAGCATTTCATCGACATCATCGTAGGTGAGGCGATAGGTGGGTTTAATTAAGCTGGCATGAATACTATAGTCCTTGACAGCGCCTTTCTCATCCAGAAGTACACCGAAACTTAACGCACAACAAGTCTGTCCTTGAATCAAACTCATTGGCCCGGTTGCCAACTCAGACGGAAACATCGGAATCATCCCGGTCGGTAGATAAACCGTGGTAGTCCGCCGTCTGGCTTCTAAATCAAGTTGATCCCCAGGTGAGAGTAGACGAGTTGGGTCAGCAATATGAATCCAAATCCGTTTCTCACCACTGTCTAAATATTCAAGGCTAAGACCATCGTCAATTTCACGGGTACTTTCATCATCAATCGTGTAAACCTTAAGATTAGTCAAATCTAAGCGGTCAACATCTCGATCCGGTAGAGGAGAATTCAGGCAAGTTTGTGCCACTTCAAGTACCTGGGTGGAAAATTCTGCTGGGATTTGAGCACGGCGTAGAGATAAATTCTCATGCACGCTCCATAAGCTAAGATCAACCAGTAGCTGAAACGCTGCCAGTGATGTTTGAGGGCGATTTAACTCGGAAAGGGTTTCCAAAGCCAGGTTAATATTTGATCCTTCTTCACCATACAATGCAAACCGCTCAATAGCATCTAGACGATTGCGATCGCTGAGTTGCCATTCAACTAACTCCCCTGCCAAACAGCGTTGAACCCGATCCCAAAATGCCTGAGTTTCCTGCTGACGTTGTTGCTCAACAATATGTTGATGTTGAATTTCAGCAACTTGATTTGCTGAACGAGGTTCGTAGCGATCGCCTTTTTGCTTGAAGTAAAGCTTATCATTAGCGAGTAACAGATGACTCGCATAGCAATGCTGAGGGGTATTCTCCGAGAAGAGTAACTGCGCCATCTCTTGCGGATTTACCGTTTCTCCATCTTCAACCAATATTTCCCAAGCTACCTCTAAGCTAGATGGATCGAGATAAAGCTGTAAATCTTGAGAAAATTCAGAAATATCTGAAGATTTATAGCTACCTGAATCAACTGTGTAAGTAATCTGTCTTGGATGAACGGTGTGAGCGTTGCCTTGCTCGTCAATCACAATCCAATGCTTCTTGCCTTCCGGACGATCGGTCACGGCAAGACGACGCTCTCCATGCAGTCTAAATTCGATTAAAGTTCCCTTTTCCACCGATACTATTAGCCTTCCCGATTAACAAAAGGCAGCATGGCTAAAATTCTAGCTCGTTTAATTGCTTTTGTCAGGTCTCGTTGTTGCTTGCAGGTCAAACCTGTAATCCGACGAGGCAAAATCTTACCCCGTTCTGTAATAAACTTCCGCAATAACTCAATATTTTTATAATCAATCGGAAGCTTCGGATCAATCGGAGAGACTTGACGACGAAAATAACTCATAACAAAACTTATCCTTTTCTAATTTCAGTATAAATAATCAACTACTTAATTTCTTTATGAACTGTATGTTGATTACAGTGACAACAATACTTTTTCAACTCTAAACGTGCAGTTGTATTGCGACGATTTTTTGTTGTTGTATATCTAGATACCCCCTTAGAACGTTTATCGGGGTTAGTGCGGCACTCAGTACACTCTAAAGTGACTACTATCCGTACTCCTTTTGCCATGGGTGTATACCTATCTTTTAATTAAATTAAGCGCAAATATTTATCTTCGCACATCTTTTCTAAGTTTGTCAATTTTTTTAATTAAATTCTTAAATTTCAGATCGAGAGAATAACCTCGAGCGGAACTAACCATCTTTGTGTGACTGACACGGTCATGAATTGTCTGAGGATCTGGATTGGTATCAAATAAAGTAACTCCAGCGTCAATCAGCAATGGTAAAATCAATAATAAAATACCTGCATTTCCGTAACCCAGCTGACTGATTCCAACAAGAGTTAAAAAAACGGCTAATCCCAAAAGTCCTTCTCGTTTTGATAATTCCAAAATCCCTGGTGTTCTATTGAGTCGAGTATCAATAACTTTTATATTGAGTGCCCATCGTCCCAGACTTTGTCCTTTATTTTTAGTAACAAGAATAATCCGTAAAAGCAGCCACAATAATATAAATAATAGAAGTCTGACTATCCCATTTGATAGTATGAAGAAACTCAAAAAATTAATAACTAATACATCAAGAACCAAAGCAGCAGCACGTCGCCACATAGAAACTCGCTGGAAGTTAGGAGATACTAAGTCAGAACTCATGACTAATACATCATTCCACCTAAGTAATAGAAAGTAATTTCTGTAGTCCTATTGTATCCTGCTTTTTTCTAGCTTCTAACAAAAACCTCTTCCTGATACCCAGAAAGAGGTTTTTAATATTAATCAAACATTGAAGACTGCATAGAGTTTATGTCAAGAGAGTAGGTCAAGCCCTCGGTCTATTAGTGTGCCTTGGCTACATACATTGCTGCACTTCCACCGAGCACCTATCAACGGGTAATCTGCCCGTGACCTTA
>CAYNXM010000382.1:0-9714 GCA_964401105.1 uncultured Lyngbya sp.
ATAAAAAACGACGGGTAAAGCATCTAGGCTTCCCGCCGCAACAGTTATTGGCAATCAGTCCAATCGAATCTATGATGAGGCACTCGAAGCCTTTGAGGCTTGCATATCCGTTTCAATCGCATCAAAGGTTTGAATCACTAAACGTTGGGCTTCAAGCCGCCAGCCCCATTTCTGAATTTGGTAGGCAGCGTAAAAACCAATGGCTGTGGCAATTAAATCAAACGGTTGTTGAAAGGAAATCCCAAACAGTAAACCCAGTCCCCCAATCCCCCAGAAAGGCAGCGCTACCGTCTGTCGATTGTCCTCTACCAGCTTCGCAAAGAAGTTCTGGGGCATCTCGGCTTCAATTTGATTACGAATGGCTTGTTGCTGTGGATAAGGCACAAGAAAGCCAAATTTGCGGCGCATTTTCTCAATTTTACGAGCATCAGTACTGTATTCTGTTAACTGATCTTCTGCGATCGCAATGAGTTGTTCAATCTTACTCATGGTTTACTATAACATTGTGTTTGTGGGATATTATCCCATTTTCTTTACCCGTTGGTGAACATATTAAGAGAAAACCCGATTGATATGAGTGTTTTTTTATTCTTATAAATCAGATTAAATTTAGAGCATCTATCGTAAGATTTCAGAATCAATTAATCGGATATTAAAGTAGAGAAAAAACAACTTTGATTCTCCTGTCCACCAGCCTTATTCCACCAGCCTTAGTTCTTCTGGGCTGAATCTTATCCGGCTTCTCTACACAGATTATTTAATTAGAGTTCTGTTTCTTAAAGCATTAGTAAAATCGATTGATTCAAGTTGTTTTTTATACAGTACATCTTGATGAAAATGAGAAAAAATACAGTTGTCGATTTCAATCAACTGATTTATGCTTGATTTAAGAGCATACCTTGATTGTTAAATCTAATAAATTATCTACAATTATGATAAAAAATCATAAAATTTTAAATGATACAAAAATAAAATTCAGTGAATTGATAAATATATTATAAAAAAGGCAACAAGAATAGGTAGATAGTGCTACGATTAGAAGATTTTTTCTGAAATATATTTACCTTTTTTATACCTAAAGACAGTGTTATTATCAAAATGCCTACTACTACAATATCTATAAAATGAGATTAACAGTATGAAAGGCAATTTAATGTTTACTTCAGAATCTCTCTTCACCTCTGATTACCAAATTCTCGAGGAGAACTCTCTAGTGACTCATTTACAGTCAACTCTTGCACCTATCTTTCAATCTCCTGTACAACTTCAATATTTAATTGACAATGTGCCGGGAGCAATTTATCAATTTCGCCTAGAACGTGATGGTCAGAAATCTTTTCCGTATATTTCTCAGGGTGTGCAAGAGCTTTATGGCGTTGAACCGCAACAAGTCCAACAAAATGCCGAATTACTGTTTAATTTTACTCATTCTGAGGATTTACCAAAGTTACAACAAACTATCACTAAGTCGGCTCAAACTCTACAACGCTGGCTGTGTGAATGGCGGGTTATTTTACCTTGCGGAGAGCAAAAATGGTTAAAGGGAACCTCCCAACCGGAAAAACAGTCTGATGGTGCAATTGTCTGGAGTGGAGCTATCACAGACATCACTCAACAAAAGCAAGCAGAAGCAGACTTGATGAAAAGTGAAGCTCAGTTTCGTCGCTTAGTTGAACATGCAAATGATTTAATTTGGGCATCTGAATTGGATAGTACCCTCACCTATCTCTCCCCTGCATTTGAGACAATGTTTGGGTATCCGGTGTCAGACTGGCTGCATCAATCCTTTTGTCCTTTGGTTCATTCTGATGATTTACCTCATTTAATGACGTTTATCAATCAAGTGATTGAAACAGGTGAATGTGCGACTGGGATAGAGTTTCGCCATCCCACGAAGTCCGGAGAATGGCACTGGGTAATGTCCAATGTTTGGCCGGTTAAAGATGATGAGGACAATGTCATCGGACTACAGGGGATTCTACGGGATATTACTGAACGTAAACAATCTGAAGCGATGTTACAGCAACAGCAATCTCAGATTAAATCAATTTTGGATAATATTCCTCATATCGCTTGGCTCAAAGATCAAGAGGGTCATTTTATTGCGGTGAATCAACCCTTTGCAGAAGCTTGTGGAGTCAGTTGTCCCGAAATTGTAGGTCTAACGGATAATCAGCTTTGGCCAGTTGAATTGGCTCAGGCTTATCGCACCGATGACTTGAAAGTGATGCAGTCCCGACAGCGTCAGCAAATTGAGGAAAATATGGTTAATTCAACCGGAGAAACTCGTTGGATTGAAACCTATAAAACGCCTATTTTTGATGATAAAAATCAAGTGATGGGGACAGCCGGAATTGCTCAGGATGTGACGGAACGGAAGAACTTAGAAATCAAGCTAACTCTACAAACTAGAGCCTTGAAAAAGGCGCTAAAACGGTTAAAGACAACTCAATCTAAAGTGATTCAAGCTGAAAAAATGTCAAGTTTAGGTGAGATGGTGGGGGGCATTGCTCACGAAATTAATAATCCGGTGAACTTCATTTCAGCAAATATTATTCATGCAGAAGGTTACATCAAAGATCTATTAGAGTTAATCCATCTTTATCAACAACAGTATCCTGAGCCAGTAAAAGACATTCAAGCATTGACTGAAGACATTGAATTAGATTATATCGAAGAAGATTTAAAAAAAATACTGCAATCAATGAATGTAGGAACAAAACGAATTCAAGATATTGTTTTATCTTTGCGAAATTTCTCCCGATTGGATGAAGCTGAACTGAAGGAAGTTGATCTACATCAAGGCATTGATAATACTTTACTTGTTTTGAATAATCGTCTACAAAAAATACAAGGTAATCCGATTGAAGTCATTAAAGAATATGGTCAGTTGCCTCCGGTTACCTGTTATCCTGGACAACTGAATCAAGTTTTTATGAATCTAATTGAAAATGCGATTGATGCTTTAGACAAAAGAACAGAAGAAAAGCTGATTCGGATTAAAACAGCTATTGTAGATTCAGATTGGGTAGCTATTTATATTAGTGATAATGGAATGGGAATTCCGGATAAAATTAAAGGGAAAATCTTTGATCCTTTTTTCACTACAAAACCAGTGGGTCAAGGGACTGGACTGGGACTTTCAAGCAGTTATCAAATTGTAACTGAGGTTCATGGTGGGACAATTCAATGTAATTCTATCCTGGGAGAAGGGACTGAGTTTATGATTAAAATTCCTACTTATGCGCCTAGTGAAGAGAAGATAGAAGAGTAAGATAATCATTATAATTTCTGCGCCAAAATTACATAATCATCTAATGTATAGTTCAAGTCATATTTTATCCCTAAATATTTTTTTGTTAACTGACTGATTCTTGTTTGAGAGGGCAGATAATCACTAGCAAATTTACCAAATTCACGACCCTTCATCCCAGTTCGTCGATCGGTAGAGGTTAAATATTTATACGAAAACAGTTTTAACCCCATAGATTTTAATAAGTCATCAATAATCTCTTTTTCTTGATTATAATTTTTAGTCGGTTTGAGGTTGTATGCTTTAAATAGCTTTTTATCTTGAATAATCAGTAAAACAAAGCCATTCGGTTTAAGGTTATTCAGAAATATATTATTAAATAATTGATTAAAATGCTGTCTACTTTTTAGGTCGTAAAATAAGCAATGGGATATAAAAATAAAGTCAAAAAATTGATCAGGGATTTTTTTAAAGCTGGAAGGATCATTAAACAAATCTTGGGTATCAAATCGAAAATAAACATTACTAGGATTATGTTTTTGCTCAATATATCTCCGCCATAATTGTAATCCTCGATACTGAAATTTATCTTGTTTTTCTAAAGAATAATATGAAGCTTGCATCGAAGGCAAATGACTCAGTTTTTGGGCACTTTCTAAGAATAAATCTAAGCCATAAGCGATTGTACTCGGGCCTGCCGCAATATCAAGAATATTGAGATGAGTGGGTAATAGTCCAGATTGATAGATGAGAAACCAAGCTAAATATGCACAATAAACATTTTCTAAAAAATATCGAATTAAATAAACATGGGGACTTAATTCAAAATAATAACTCGGATCTTCTCCATGTTTTAATCGATTAATATCTTCGACAGCTTGATAGAGTAAAGTATTAAAATTAGGTCTTTTACTATATTGATTAAATTCTTCTTGAACAAAATCTGCTAAATGAGCTTCAAATTGATTAAAAACTGTTTTGTCAATTCCAGTACATTGTAGCAAAGCTGAATCATGTTCAATAATTTTAAAGTCTTGAATGATATGTTGAATCACTTTTGCATCAGGGATAAAATTAGATTCATCACCAAAGAAATCTGAAGGTAGATTTAAATCATTTGATTGTTTATTAAAATTTTTTAGTTGTTTATTCAGTTTTTGGAGACTATTTTCTTGCTGTTTAAGACTTAAGTTTAAATTTAAATAGTTTCGATATAAATCTTCTTGCCAAGATAGCTGATTCCCAGATTTTATAATTTTTTTTAATAGTTTCGTAGCTTGCTGAGAATTACCCCGTTTCATCGCTTTACTAAACTGATGGGATACATACCATTTTTCGAGTAAATTAATCATAACTAAATCCTTGTTGTCCTTCGATAATTTCTACATCACAAAGCATAGATTCTAAATTTTGCTTAAAACTGAAATAGTTATCTTTTTCATGGTTATACCACCAACTATATTTTTGTTGGAGTGCGATCGCACACGCGCGAGTACTGGCAGTCAGAGATTGTTTTTTATGCTGATGAAAGGCTTGAATAACCACTCGATCTGCAATTTCTAACTGAAAGATAAATTGGGCTTCGTCTTCTGGTAAAGTCGGTAACAAAGGTGTAACTGTGATGGTAAAACTAACGTTATGTTCAGCATCAAAAGGGAGATTATATTTAAGTTTTCCGATAGCATTAAATCTAGATTTAATACTGGGTGACTGAGGTTCAAAATCTTTTTTAACGGTTTCACTCCCTGTCGGAATACTCATATTAATCCGCAACTGATTAAATTGCTGCAATAGATCTAAATCTCTAACAATCATTGGACTACGAGTCTGAATCACTAACTGGGGTTGATATTCAACTAAAACAGCTAATAATTGTCGAGTAATTTTCTCTTTTGATTCAATCGGTTGATAAGGATCGGTTACACTACTCATATAGATTTTCGGCGACTGGTCAGGATGTTTTTTTTGCCATCGAATCAGTTCTTTTTCTAATAGTTCAACTGCATTTTGTTTAACAATCACCCACTTTCCCCAATCTTGGCGCATTTTTGCATTCGGACTAAATGCGGCAGCATAACAATAACTACAGCCATATTGACATCCGCGATAAGGATTAAGGGTAAAATCATACCCTTGCATAAACCCCGTTGCTTTGGTTAATAAAGCTTGAGAGGGGCGACTATAAACATTAGTATTCCCAAATTTTTCAGATAGCTTGACAGTAATGTGATTAACAGAATATCCTTCATATTGTGGTGAAGTCATCAAAAGTTATTGGAATTGCAACTCACTGCTAAAAAGTCTCAAGTTTTTGATTTTGAGACCCTGACCTTCTTCACTATTCCCTTTTGCCGCAATTTTCTATACAATCTCAATTGAATCAGGAGATCGGATTAAATGATTTAACGTCCCTTCCATTAACCCAGTGGTTTGACCCGAAACTGTAAACACTAAAGCTTCCCGATAAACCCGTTGAGCGCTATGATGGGTTAAGTTAGCTGCCCCACTCGATACTGTTACCGCAGCATGGGCACAACGAACCGCTAACTCAATTCCCCATCCCCGTAATTGATACTTTTCACTTAGGGTTAAATTAGGGTTATCCTGGGCTTGTAAAATGGCATCTCGACATTGATTTAATTCTGTGGTAAAAGCATTAATAGCGGTTTGAATAAACTCAAACCCTTTTTTCTCAAAAGCCGTTTCTAGCACATCAATCCCAGCTCTAACACATCCTAACGCAAAAAAACTCGCTTTTAAAGGGTTTTGGCGATCGCGCCCATCTATCCAACCCGGTTGCTTGAGAAACACTATCTGTTTTTCCGGTAAAAACCATTGCGTTAAACTAACTGAAACAGTATTAGTTGCCGTTATCCCACATAATGACATAGGCAAACTGACCTCAATATTTCCCTGAGATTTTTGAGTTGTTCGCAGTGGCACTATTCCAAATACTGCTTTACCATCAGCTAAGGTAGCAGCCACTATAAATTCATCAAAAATTCCCCATCCAGTCACCCAAGGTACTAAACCATTCAGTTGATAACCCCCCTCAACCGCAGTCGCTGTAATGGTTGGCTGTCCTTGTCGTCTGAGTTGAGAAAAACCTATCCCCAGTTTCACTTTCCCAGACCCCATTAACGGTAAATAAGCTTGTTGTAATGGCGTATTTGAACTTTGGCTTAGCATCGCACTTGCACTTTGATGTTGAGTCTGCAAAAATGCTAATGCCCCAGAATATCGTGCAATTAATTCTTGAAATTGACTAAATGTGCGAGAATTAACAGACAACCCACCCCAAGTCGATGATATTCTTAACCCCAATACTCCTAAATTGCCTAATCCCTCAAAGGCAGTCGCAAGCAAATCTGGTGTAAAATCGATCTCATTGGCAATAGGGGCAACATGGGTTTTGAGATAGTTTGATGTTTTCTCAAGCGGATGTGACACGGTTTAAACTAAGCTTTGAGATGGGATAATAAAGATTTGTTGTTAATCAGTTTAACGTAATTTTCATGAGTCAAACCGCCCCTGTAATTTCCCCAGAATGGTTAGCAGAACATCTCAATGATGCCAATATTATCATTATTGACTGTCGCTTTGCCTTAGCTAACCCGCAACTCGGACAACAACAATATCAACAAAATCATATTCCGGGGGCATTTTACCTCGACCTCAATCAAGATTTATCCAGTCCTGTTAAACAACATGGCGGCCGCCATCCCTTACCCGATGTCAACCTATTGGCAGCAAAATTAGAAAGCTTCGGGGTCAATTCTGGGGAAAGCTTAATTGTGGCTTATGATGACTCTCGCTTTGCCTTTGCATCGCGGTTATGGTGGTTATTGCGTTATTTAGGACACTCTCAAGTGACCTTACTCGATGGTGGGTTTGACCGTTGGCAAACCGCAGGATATCCCGTGACCGCAGAAATTCCCACTGCTAAACCCGGAAAATTTATCCCCAAACTGCATCCAGAAATGCTGGTCGATATTGAAACCGTAAAAGCCCGTAAAGACTTACCTAATGTTATTTTAATAGATTCTCGAGACCCGGATCGCTATTTGGGTAATCATGAACCCATTGACCCAGTAGCAGGTCATATTCCGGGGGCAATTAATTTACCTTGGCAACAGGTTTCAGATGAGACGGGGAAAGTCAAACAAACTCAACAACCGCAACGATGGTCTGAGTATAATGATGCTGAAGAAATTATCGTTTATTGTGGTTCGGGTGTCACTGCTTGCGTCAATTTATGGTCAATGGAATTAGCCGGACTGAAAACCGGAAAACTCTATGCAGGGAGTTGGAGTGATTGGTGTTCATATTTATAGGTATTATTTAAGCCAGCGATTTTCTTGTATCTAATATTCCGATGCTACTTAATTAGTCATTAAGGAGATTAATATGATAGGTATGACTTCCAGACAAACACAATAGCCATGAAGCAACTCACACGCATTACTACTAACCCAGAGAGGATGGGAGGTAAACCCTGTATTCGAGGTATGAGGGTGACTGTCAGCATGATTTTGGGTTTAATGGCTTCTGGATATTCCCATGATGAAATTTTACAAGCCTATCCTTATTTAGAACCTGAAGATTTAACAGAGTCTTTAGCTTATGCTGCATGGCGGGTTGAGGAAGTTGAAATGCCTTTAAATGTGTCATGAAGATTTTGATTGATATGAATCTCTCCCCTGATTGGATTGACGTATTTGCTAAACACAAAATTGAAGCAGTTCATTGGTCATCTGTAGGCGATCCCTCTGCAACAGATCGCGTTATAATGCAGTGGGCTAGTACGAATGGATATATTGTTTTTACCCACGATTTAGACTTTGGAACTTTACCAGCAGCAACTCAAGCAAATAGTCCCAGTGTGATTCAAGTTCGGACTCAAAATGTTTTACCGGGTTACTTAGGAAATATTGTTATTAATGCGATTAATCAAACTCGCAATTTTCTAGAAGAAGGTGCTTTGGTTACAGTTAATGAAACACAATCAAGAGTTCGTATTCTTCCCTTTTCATAAACTTTTACTAAGATTATATTATCCTTGTGGCGATGGTGTAGTCGCCGCCTGTCGGCATCGCACTGACTCATCATTCAGCAAGCCCAATTATTGATGTGCTTCCATATAAGCTCGTAACAATTGGTTGATTTGTGTTTGATATTCCTCCCCTTGAGATTTAAACCAATCTAAGACATCCCTATCAATTGGTAATGTCACCTGGGTTTTAGCCTTTTCAGTAGGCAAACCATGCCTGACTACTGCTGTTGCAAACATTTCTGGCGTAATCTCTGGACAATCTGATAAATCAATATCAACATCGGCCATTGCATCTAGTCTCTGCCAATCAGTTTGAGAGTTGCTTGAAGTAAACTTGCTGTTCATATTTCGTTGCTTTTCTTGCAGAAATAATACGGATACAATCCTCACGCTCTGTATGGACAACGGCGATAACGCGTCCTTGTAACAAACCCAAAGTAACAAAACGCTGTTTCCCATAATTATAGCGATTATCCTCAATCGTCAAAATATCCCGATTGAAAATTACTGAGGCATCGATAAAATCAATTCCATGCTTATGAATATTGGCAACACGTTTTGCTTCATCCCATTCATATTTCATTGTTGTAAAGAAAATATACTCTTTATAATTAATAATGCCATCATGTACATGTATTAGAAAGTAGGATGTGTTGCTGCAAAGCAAACGCATCCCTTAATATTACTATACCCAAGCGCGGCATCGGCAGTGATTCTCTTGACAGAGAGGCTACGCGATCGCATTAAAATCAAATATCAGCTATAACAGAATTATGAGAGACGTTTGACAACAATTAAGATGAAGGGATGTTATGGCGAAGCGATGGTTACAAGATTTCTGGACATTACTCAATACAGATGTCAAGGAATTAGGTTTAACTGGAGAAACGTTAATTGAAGGAACCACTTCTCTAATTGATTTAGCCGGAACTTTAAATGAAAATCAGGCAGACCTTCCCCAACTGGCTGCTGTTATCGAAAATGCTGAACCTTTAATTGAGATGTTAGACTCTCCGATGATAGCAGTTGTTAAGGATGTATTGCCGTTTGGGTCAATTAGTATTGGTGTGTTAAAAGCTTGTCTCCAGGTAACACAAAAAGACCCGACTTTGAGTGATTGTGTTGTGATGGTTGGGCAAGCAGCTTATTTAGAAAGTTTTCAAGATATTCTTAAGCGTCTGGAAAATAGCGAGGAAAATACAGGCTTAAAACAAGCCGCTGACAACCTCAAACTCAAAGTATTAATGAAAGCCCAAAGTCAAAGGCTAAAAGAACTGGAGTTAGATAATAATACCGCTAAAACAGCAGTTACTTCTTTTTATAATTCACCGTTGGCAGAGGCATTAGGAACAGCATTAACAGAACTTCTCCCAGATGAAGACGCAACAGTTATTTTTATTGAACGAGT
>CAYNXM010000383.1:0-6206 GCA_964401105.1 uncultured Lyngbya sp.
TGCAAGAAGCTAAAGACGAGTTTATACAACTCGCCTCCTTCATTCATGTTAGCTCAGAATTGACAAAACTGTCATCACTTCAGCGATCTGCTCAAACAAATATCCTAGGACGGTGACTGTCCTTCGGTAATACGGCGAAGCTGCTGAGTTTCAGCCAGAACTTGTTCATAATGCTCGGAATCTACTTTCTGGACATAGTTAATCTTAAACTCTTCTAAGAAATCAACCAGGAGTGATTCAATTTCCGCGATGCTTTGCTCTTGTTGAAGTTCTTCTTTGAGTAAGTGGCTAAATCGATTGGCTAAACGATTTGATAATTGAGTCCCCACTGGATCTTCGATGGCTTCTTTGACCGCTTCATACATTTTTTGAGGGCTATCTGCAGCCAGTTGTGATAACTGCTCGACTAACTGTTCAGTCATTTTATGGGATATATTTTGCCATCCTGGAACATTTTTAAACTGTTTATACAAAGAAGATTCTTTCAATGCTGCTTCTAAACTATATTGGAGTAATTCTTCGATATTGGGCTGCAATTTAGGAAGAACGTGATAGACGGTAGCTTGAACTAAACGAGTGGCGATCGCTTCGATTTCATTAATATTATTGAGATCGATATATTTCCGTTGTGAGCCTTCTATAATCTGCTGAGATAATTCACCGCTATGAATTGCATTTTGCAGTTGATTGATGGTTTGAACAATGACAATTTCTGTTAATTCTTGAGCAAAGTTGGTTAAGATCGTCCGAATCGCTCGATTGCGGACGCGCTCCACATCCACTAATTCATTTTGATCTAAACGAATCGACACAGGAATCACTCGTAACCATCGCCAAAAAGGAATAAATAAAAAGACATCATACCAGCGCCACAACATGGCATCTTTAAAGGTAAATGTTTTGAATTGACGGCTAATCCAATAGGTTCTGGCTAAATATTCAACAAAAAAAATAATCATAAAGGGTAAATCAATTCGCCAGAAATAGCTGATATATTCACCATTTTCCCCTAAAGTACGATAATAATTTTTAGCAATCAAAGGTGCTATTTCATCCTCGAACCACTCTAGTTCGGAATTAAATCCCTGACTATTTAAATAAGCTGGACTCCAAAACACTTCAAATGCAACCTGTGCTGAATCTTCAGCACTTGGAATATGATCTCGCATTCGGTTTTTAATTTTTTCTAAAGTACCACTTTTCTCAGCAATCGCAAAAGGATCGGTATTAATCATCTCAGTACTTTGGGTTTGCAAGTATTCCAAAATCCGAGAAACCTCTGACGAGTTTAAGCTCGTTTGCACTACTGTTGTTTTTAATTTATTGACTGTATTTAAATATTTTTGGGTATCACGATGAGGTTCAATTCCTTTAATCGGATCGTAGATTTCAGTTAACTCAGGGAAATACCGAAAATAAAAATCTCGCCAATGAGTATAAGTTAAATTAAACAGGACTAAAATAAAATTGAGTGTTGCTAAAAGTGCCATTACCCGTTCAAACCAGGGAATATTACGCTTGTTTTTACGAAGTATTTTGTTTGTCATAGAAATGAATTGATTTAAATTAGACTAGCCACAGCTTCGGATCATTCTAATATGATATCACTCAAAAATCTGACTGAAATCAGTCAGCAGTGGTTTGATTTTTCAGTTTACCTGTGTTAATTCTAATAATTATATCTATAATAAAACTTATTCATACTCTCATTTGAATCAATCGATGTTAACCTTCTCAAACTCTCCTCAAGTTAGTGTAATCATTCCAGTCTATAACTGCGATCGCTATGTTGTCCAAGCCGTTGAAAGTATTTTAAACCAAACTTATTCTGACTATGAAATCATTGTAATTGATGACGGTTCTGAGGATAACACACACCATGTCCTCCAACCCTACAAAAATAAAATTCGTTATGTTTATCAAGAAAATCAAGGGGTTTCAGTGGCCAGAAATCAGGGGATTGAGTTATCAAAAGGGGAATTTGTGGCGTTTTTAGATGCAGATGATGTCTTCTTACCGGATAAATTAACTCTGCAATTGGCTGTTTTCGAGGCCAACCCCGAGTTAGGTATTGTTCAAAGTGGTTGGCGGCGAGTCAACCAACAAGGAGAAACCCTGATAGATGTTGAACTTTGGCAACAAGTCCCTCAATTAGATTTAGAATCTTGGCTGCGATGGAAACCCTTTGGTACAATGGGAACCCTAATGTTTCGGCGTGATGATTTACAACACTGTGGGGGTTTTGAACCGGGACTAACCCATGCAGAAGATGTGGATTTAGTGCTACGCTTGTGCCTCAATGGCTGCAAATCGGACTGGTTACGCCAGCCTACGGTTTGTTATCGTCAACACGATCGTAACACAATGCGGGATGGTTTATCTCAAGCCAAATCCATTAATTGGGTACTTGAGCGTTTTTTTCGTCAACCTAATATTCCCTTAGAAATTCAGTTGATTGAAGATTGGGTGCGTTACAGTACATTATTATGGAGTTCTTGGTATTTGTACTATACTGGTTTTCCAAAAGAAATGGTTAATTATCTCAAAAAATCTTGGCAATCTTCACCTTTTGTTCCGATTGAAACTGTGATCAATTGGATAGAAAGTTTTGCTGAATATTCTGCTAATTTACAGCAGGACTTTGATGTAGATGAATTGGGTCAATCTCCGGAATGGCAACAGTTGATGCAGTGGGTGATGAGGGAAACTAAAAAGCCAAGTCAGTCTATTTTAGAATTGATTGAACCATAACAATTTATGAGTTATTATCAGCAACGGGATTGGGAAATTGTCGATTATCATATTTATCCCTTAGCCGAAACCGGATTATCATTTAGAGGTCCTCAACCCAAATCTTTAAATCCTCAGCAATATTTTGTTTGTCTGGGTGCGGCTCAAACTTTTGGCTGTTTTTGTGAACAACCCTATCCTAAGCTACTCGAAAAATGGCTCAATTTACCGGTGTTAAATTTAGGACACGGCGGTGCTGGCCCTTATTTTTTTCTAAAACATCAGAGTGTATTGAAATATATTAATCAAGCTCAATTTGCTATTATTCAAGTGATGTCAGGTCGCAGTGAAAGTAACGCTTTACTCAGTAGTGAAGGCGTTGAACAATTAACACTCAATTCTAATGGTCAATATTTAGGGGCTGAACCCGCTTATCAGAAAATATTAGAAGAATATGAACCCGATTATATTAAAATGATTATTGCAGAAACTCGCCTGAATTGGGTGCAACATTTTCAAATATTATTGCAACAAATTAAAGTTCCTAAAATTCTATTTTGGTTTTCCCAACGTCAACCCCATTATCAAGAATCCTACAAAGATGTCTATACTCTATTTGGTGATTTTCCCCAATTAGTAAATACAGAAATGATAGAGAAAATTAAACCTTATTGTGATGCTTATATTGAATGTATTTCTAACCGAGGAATGCCTCAACTCCTAATCAGCCGTTTTACCGGAGAACCCTTTGCCATTAACTTAGCCGCTCAGCGCCCAGATTTAGGGGATCAAACCTCTTTCTATAATTCTTACTATTTTTCCCCTGAAATGCAACGAGATGCCGCCACAGCTTTAAAATCTGCTTGTCAGCGGTATTTATAATGTTCACTAAACTTGAAAAATCTGTTCTACTGTTAATTCTAATTCAGGAAATATCTGAGAACTAAAGGGTTGGTTTCCTTTGCTTTAGTTAATGCTGAAGATTGAAAATAGTAAGGGCGGATACTCAAACGGTTCAACAATATATTCAGAACGTCTTGAACATTTGTCAATCTTACTTACAACTACGAGAGTTGTACCAAAGCTTTCTGATATAGAGAGCGTAATTCCAAACAGATTTGCATACATCAAGGTTATGTTCGATGATTTCTATCTGCTTTAATGTTGGTTGTAACTTGTAGTTGTAAGTAAGATGCACACATTACGACCTGACTGCTTAGTTAATTACTCTTATTGTAAATAAAGCAGCATCGGTAGCTTTTCAGTATTTGTAAACACGCGCCCCGCGAAGCGCTATAGTAAAAAGAAAATTATCTTTTCTTCTTAGAAGTCAATAATCCGGTTCCTCCAAAGGCTAACAATCCCAAAACAGTCGTAGGTTCTGGAACAGTTGCGACGTTTTGTACATCAGTTTGAACAATGCGGTCATTGAGAGGTTGAATTTCTCGTGAATTGTCTGCGGGAAAGAGAGCTTGAAAAGCTTCAATTTGCGATGAAGACATTTCTAAAACTTCATTTAAAACGACCCACTGTACACCTTCAGTGAATGGGGATGTTGTCAGCGATCCTTGATACTGGAATGAATCTAAAGAAGAAGGAAGTAAAGCAGAAAGATTGAAGTTATTGATGGTGACATCAGGTTCTCCATTTTCGGGTAAGTTAGAAAAAATTGAATCGAGTAAAGGATTAAAATCCCCTTCTTTAATAAAACTTCCAATCACTAAAAGATCGTCTTCAGTGCTCTGATGAACTAAATGGAGTTCTAGGGGAAATTCTTGTCCGTTCAGTAAATGCTCACTTGGTGTGTGAAAATGAAACTGAAGTAGGTTATAAAGCTCACCATTAAAAGTAAAAGTGTTGTTGGGTGTATTTGGATTCGCGTTAATCGTAGCTTCGAGATCGGGTGAACCTGTATTGACAAGATTTAATGTAATATTATTTCCATAACCAAAATCCTGTTCAGATAAACTAATTGAGTCAGTAAAGATTGAATCATCAGCAGAAAGATCAATAGGACTTTGTTCTAACTGTGCTAGGGCAGGAAAGTGACTTAGAAGGAGAAATCCAGAAGCTACAAAAGAAGATTTTAGGATGCTAAACATGACTGACTTGTTGATTGAATCATTTCACTAGAGAAATATATTATCAGTTCAAATCAAACAAATATCAAGAAGTGGACGGTTATACCAACTCTTTACAATTGTGAACGATGATCTTTATAAATCTACCCCTTACTTGTAAATATGCGCCCCGCGAAGCGCTATAGAATTGTCTTACACCAATCTGCGTAGTGCTATAATATGAACCACAAAGACACAAAAGGCACAAAGATATATTCTCTGTGCCTGATGTGGTTTATTCTAACAATTTTGTCACTAACCTAAAACTTTCTTCGCTGTAGCCACAACGTTATCAACGGTGAAGCCAAACTTCTCCATCACTGTACCACCGGGTGCAGAAGCCCCGAAGGTATCAACACTGATAGTCGCGCCTTCATCGGTGACATAACGATGCCAACCCATGCTAGACCCCGCTTCAACAGAGACCCGCTTCTTCACAGATTTTGGTAATACAGACTCTTTGTAAGCTTCGTCTTGGGCTTCAAACAGTTCCCAACTGGGCATAGAAACGACACGAACTTTTGTACCGCCGCTGCTGAGTTGTTCGGCGGCTTGGACACACAAATTCACTTCTGAACCCGTTCCAATTAAAATTAAATCGGGTGTGCCGTCACATTCAACTACAGCATAGGCCCCTTTAGTCACGCCTTCAATCGAACTTCCGGCTAAATTGGGTAAGCCTTGACGAGAGAAACACATCATCGTGGGAGTATTTTTAACCGCGTTTTCAATGGCGACTTTATAAGCCCCAGAGGTTTCGTTGCCATCAGCCGGACGAATAACCGTTAACTTGGGAATTGCCCGCAGAGACGCGATGGTTTCTACCGGTTGGTGAGTGGGCCCGTCTTCACCCAAGGCAATCGAATCGTGAGTCATCACCCACAATACGCCACAGTCGGCTAATGCACTTAAACGAATCGCGCCCCGCATATAATCGGTAAACACTAGGAACGTTGCACCATAAGGAATTAAACCCGAAGTGTGGAGGGCAATTCCGTTACAAATCGCACCCATACCGTGTTCCCGCACACCAAAACGCAGGTTACGGTTTTCGTATTGTCCTTTAAGGAAACTACCGCTAACTTTGAGTTCGGTTAAGTTTGAGTGAGTTAAGTCAGCCGAACCCCCAATTAATTCTGGTAACACAGGGGCTAATGCATTCAGGCATTTTTCCGAGTGTTTACGGCTGGCTAAAGCCTTGTCTTCTGGGGTATAAGTGGGGAGTACCTTATCCCAATCAGCCGGAAGCTGACGGGCAATCATCCGCTCTAACAAAGCGGCATCCGAGGCATATTTGCTTTTATATTCTTCCCAAACTTTATTCCATTCAGCCTCAGCGCTTGCGCCTTTATCAAT
>CAYNXM010000384.1:0-6016 GCA_964401105.1 uncultured Lyngbya sp.
TAGATTCATGATCGCTAAATTCCCAATTTAATTATTTGAATTATCGCAAAACATACGCACCCAAGATAACGACCGGAATGACCAAGAAGAGATCGCCCCAAACATAGCTTCGGGTTAACTGAAGCGATGATTTTATGGGACCATTGATCAACTGATTCAGTTTTTCTTGATCGATTTCTGCTAAAATTTTATACCGTCCGTAATGATGAAAAAGATGCTTTTTATGAGGAGAAGAAATATAAGTTTCATAGGTGTAGTAATCTCCATCATCATCTTGATGAAGTTGAGATTCAATATCAACTTTAGCCAGACGTAAATCCTGGGGTGAAGTCGGCCATAAACCATGAATATATCGCTGTTCTAATTGACACATAACATAATCTTTTTCCAATTTTTCACAACTTAACTGACTTGATCTTCCCGTAGCAATTAATAGCGTTGGGGGTGCAACCAGAACAATAGCTAATAATTTAAGCAGTTTTTGATTAATTTTCATCTCACTAATATCAATATAGATAATATCTTTAAATCATCAATTACTGAGTTAAAATATCGACGTTTTGTTGATAGGCTTTTAACTCTTCACTCAGATTTTGTAATTCTTGAATCTCTTGATAATGAGTTAAGTCTGCTGTCCTTAACTTATTTTGAAGTTGCTGTAAAACACCTGCCGAATCTTGAATCATTTTTTGCAAACTAATCAGTTTAGCTTGCCGCGTATCTTGTCCCGCTTTAGCTAGTTCAATATTTCGTTTTAAACTAGTCGCTAATTCTTGTAAATGCTGCCGATAAACTCCTGAATTTGAACGAATTTTATCTTGAACTTCTAATAACTGCTTTTCTAACTGCTCAAGCGATAATAAAGCCTGATTTTTAGGGAGAGTTTGAGCAACTCTATTAATTTTATCGGGTAATTCAATTGCGCGATCGCAAGCTTGTTGAATTGTGACTAATAAATCTATTTGAAAGGAATTTTGAGTTAAAAGATTATTGGCTTCTTGACGCAGTTCTTCAGCTTGTTTTGCTATCTCTTTACTCGCTATTGTTAGACTTTTAAGTTCCTGTTCTAACTGTTGCTTGGCAATTTTATTTTTATCCGGTTCTTGTGCTTTTAAAACCGCCGCACTGATAACGGTAGCCGCGATAGATGTTGGTAGAATTATCTTATTTGATAGACTCATAAATCTAACACCCATCACTAAAATTGTTCCTCCGATAAATACAGCAGTGGGATAATATAACGGATTAGCCAATTGAAGCATTGATACTGTCTCCTAAAGTGATTCAAAAAGAATTAAAACTCAACTTGTAAATCAGACATTAACTGAGTAATCGTTTGAGGATCACCTTTGCGATAATAACCCCCACTGATATCAGCAATTTGTTTTAATACTTCTGGGTCAAACTCTCCTTTTTTACCATACCCAATCGTAAAAAAAGCAATGCCTTGCTGTTTCTCAGTCTCAGTATTAAAGCTTGTTCTTTCTAGTGCTATCCTAAGTTGTTCTAAAGAAAGATAAGAGTCAGAATCTTCTCCATCGGTTAAAATAATCACTGCATTAATGGCATTAGGATTTAAGTTTCGTTGTAGCCATTGTTGAGCCGATAATGCGGCATCATACAGTCGAGTTCCTCCATCTGCATTTAAACGATTAATAAACTGAAATCCTCGATTTTGCCCTTCTGGTGTATTATCAACCATGACAGGAGGACGAACTTCATGATCAAAATCAATTAAAGCAATCTTATCTTTTTGTCCTAAACTTTCAATATATATTCGTAAAGTATTCTGTACGGCTGGTAATTTATCCCCTGACATTGAACCGGATGAATCTACCACTAAAACGACTTGAG
Organism: uncultured Lyngbya sp.; assembly: GCA_964401105.1. Taxonomy (GTDB): domain Bacteria; phylum Cyanobacteriota; class Cyanobacteriia; order Cyanobacteriales; family Microcoleaceae; genus JAAURB01. The sequence goes on from CAYNXM010000384.1 coordinate 1,855, forward strand.
ATGGCTTTTTAGCCAGGTTTTGCCAGGAGGTTAACATCCCATTAACTACTTCTGGTTTTGGAGAACGTAAAGTGTTGTATTTGGCATCAGGATTAACACCAAACTCTGGCGAAAACTTAGGCCCTAAATTGACTCCAGGAACACCCGGTCTTAACCCTAAATCGGTTGCAATTTTCTGAACTTCAGGAGAACGTAAATACTCGATAACTTGTTGGGCTGCTGCTATTTCATTTGCATTCATCCAAGGGGTATTGGGTAAAATAGCCCGCATATTTGAGGTAAATGTTTCTGTTGGATAAATCGCTTGATAACGACTGGCATTAAGAGGTAAATCTGTATTGGCTTGAATCACAGAAGACTCATAAACCGATCCAATTGAAGCCCAGTAATATCCATTTTTAACCATATCTTTAGCCAAAGAATGAGTCGAAACTCCATAACGAGTGATTTTACTTTGAATCCCTTGAACTTGAGTTTGATATTGTTGAATATCTGCTACAGTTAATTCTTCCGGTTTTTTTCCAGAAACGGCTGCAAATTGCGCGACTAACGTTTGTAAACCAGAATTAGAACGAGTCGGGGCAGTATGAACAAAACGAATCGGGATTTGAGGACTCTTATTATCTAGATCTTGATGGGTTTCTGCTGTCACTAATACTTGATATAAATTATTACTTTGACTGACTCCCTCTACTAATTCTGTAGAAGTCATAAACACCATTGGACTATTGGCGAGTAATGGTGCATCTGTAACTGCTGGAATATAGTTTTGTCCGGGAAACAATTGTTCAACTTGTGCCCGCATCTGACTGTGATAAATCTCGCCATCAACTGAAATCAAACTGGGTAATTTGGGTGCATCTGGGGATAATATACCCCGTTGAAGTTGTTGAGTATATGAAACAATTTCTGATACTACATCTCCGCTGCCTTTGCCTTCACAACTCAGATAAAACCGTTCCCCACTCTCTAATTTAGGCTGTTGTTGATTGAACTTTTCGGCGGCTTGTTGACAGAATTCATCGAGGGCACTTCCCACTAAAAACTTAACCTCAAAACCTGGTTGTGAACCCGGATTATTACCAGCCGGACAGGCGGTCAACAGTAAAGTGGATAAAACAGTTACTAATTTACTCAAATACTTCATGGTTAATACATCTCCTAGTCAATTACCCAATATCCATGATTTCGCCAATACTGTTCTAATAAAGCTTGTTCTAACTGTTTTTCTTCTATCCATTTTTTCTGAATGAAGATACGTCCTAATTGTCGAGATTGACTGAACTGTAATCGCAGTCCTTCCTTCAATTGCCATTGAGAAATCCAGCCGTGATGAACTAAAATTTCACCCAGTTTCATGGTTCATATTGCCTTTATCGTTGTCAATTCTATTAATACTCAGGTAATAGTGGATTCACACGTCACTCTAATTGCTGAGTATTCCGCTTTGGATGAATTAGGTAAATGTATTCATTTCATACTATTTCCTGCATTGCTATTCATCCCCTACAGATACTAATCAAAAGATTTCGGAAAAGTTGTGATTTGCGATCGCAGAAAATGCCGCAATAGGGTTGACGTTGCCCCAACAGTTTGTTAAGCTGAGTCCAAGAGTAATTAAAACAAGCAATACATCAATGCTTACCCAGAGTCGTTATTTTTATTTTTGGTTTAGCAAGGTTCACCGGGAGTGAGTCCAGCTTTCCATGGCAACTCTAGGTGAACCGCAGACCAGCCTCTGCGGTTTTTTAATGGTCAAATTCCCTAATACCCTTGATGGCAAAGCAATGACTCAATTTAGTTTTTGGTTTTATCGCTATTATTTTTACACCGCAATAGTTTCCGGGTAAGCAATTGTGCTGATTTGCTTCTTACCCGGGACCCCGAGTTCCGGGTTTTTTAATGACTCATCAACTTCTACAGGAAAAACATCCCATGTCTGATACACAACTGGTCTCAAAATCTGATGCGATTCAACAAAGCGTTATTCACATCACCCCTCAAATTCGAGTCGGCGGTGAAGAACTCTTAATCATTGGTGGCCCTTGTACCGTCGAAAGTCTAGACCAAATGGAACAAACGGCCCGTCATTTGTCAACCATTCCGGTTCAACTATTACGGGGTGGGGTTTATAAACCTCGAACTTCTCCTTATTCCTTCCAAGGTCTCGGCCCGGAAGGAATTACTATTTTCAAGCAAGTTCGTCAACGCTACAATATCCCGTTTGTCACGGAGGTGATGTCTATTCCCCAACTTGAAGCCATTGTTGATGCAGTCGATGTTTTGCAAATTGGCAGTCGTAATATGCAGAATTTCGAGTTACTCAAAGCCGTGGGACAAGTTCATAAACCCGTTATCCTCAAAAGAGGCTTGTCTGCAACTGTACAAGAATTCTTACTGGCAGCCGAATATATCCTCAGTGGTGGTAATTCTCAAGTGATGTTATGTGAACGGGGTATCCGTAGTTTTGATAACTATACTCGTAATGTATTAGATTTAGGCGCTGTTGTGGGCTTAAAACAGTTAACCCATTTACCCGTTATTGTTGACCCTTCTCATGCTGCGGGTAAACGAGAATTGGTGACAAATTTAGCCAAAGCAGCCGTTGCTGCCGGGGCAGACGGGGTGATGATAGAATGTCATCCGCAACCGGAAAAATCAGTGTCTGATGCTAGACAAGCCTTATCTTTAGAGGAAATGACAACGTTAGTGACAGCGTTAAGTCCTGTTGCGGCTGCGGTTGGACGGCGTATTGTGGAGGCTGAACCCTGCAACGTGGCTGCGGCATAATAGTATTATTGATTGTAGAGTGATAATGGTAGATGGTAGGGTGCGTCAATGACGCACCGACAGGCTAAAGTACAATAACCCTTGTTTAAGAATTAAACTTTAACGTTTGTCCCCTATGAGTAATCGTCGCAAGTCCAATACAACTGTTACAATTCTCCTCTCCACGGCAGGAATAGCTTTTGTTGCGATCGCTGTTATTATTTTATTGAAAGGTTTCGGAGTAATTGCAGCCATTCCCACTTTTGTAATTTGGGCATTGGTTCTGTTAATCTTAGGTATTGGAATTTTAGCAGGACTGCGTACTCTGGGAGATTAATTCAGAAGAGACGTAACATGCTACGTCTGTACAGAAGTCAAGAAAGTCAACTTAATCCCTATAGCAAGATTGCCTGTTTTCTAGTTTACCCTAATTTAACTATTCGGTTTTCCAGAAAAGCTTTAAATTAGTCCTTTGAGAGGTGAGGAAAGTTATCTATTACAGTACGGTTCTCTGCCATGTTATCTCTTTATTAGTTGTTGCATCATAAGAATTGTAATCAATAATTATTCATTTATTCGACACTTAAAGGAGAGACAATAATTATGATGTTCACTTCTAATCCCTTCGCTGAAATTGAAAGAATGCAACGTCAACTGGATCGTGTTTTTAATACTGAATTAACTAATCGTTGGACTCCAGCCATTGAACTACAAGAAAATGCTGAAAGCTACATTCTTAGAGTTGTTTTGCCGGGGTTAGATACTGAAGCCTTAAATATTGAAGCGGCTAAGAAAGCCATTGCCATTTCCGGTAAAACCCATCGTCCTGAATTAGCAGACGGAGAAAAATACCTCTACTCTGAATTCCCGGTCGGTGAATTTCGTCGGGTAATTAATCTGCCAGAAGCGATCGCCCACACAGAAGTCAAAGCAGACTACAATAATGGTATCTTAACCGTTACCATGCCAAAAGCACCCGAAACAGTTAATCGTGTTGTGAAAGTAAGTTTAACTGCTGCTGAACAACCTGAATTAACTGAAGTGAATCAATAAGTTTTTACTGCTTCATAAAACGATAGCCCCGGCAATGCTGGGGCTGTATTATATTCATCCAGGTAATACCTATAATTTTCAGTGGGATGATGTTGTAACGCCGGTAATTTCAACCTTCATCCAAACAGTCCCTGAATGAATATCTAAGTAAATTGATGCGATACGTGCAAGCACAGGCTGCGCCTTAGCGAAGCCATGCCCGCCAGGGCTATACGCTTTTTTTGTTCTAACAGGGTCTAACAAAATTACCTCTATTCTTTGCAGGGAGAGAGTTACAGATAGATAACAGCGAGAGAAAATAGAAACTTTATCAAAAAAAATATCGAATCCCCGAAAAAAA
>CAYNXM010000385.1:0-12449 GCA_964401105.1 uncultured Lyngbya sp.
TGATGGTCCCATTTATCTAAATGTTTAAACCTCTCATAAAACTGCCTGATAATACCTCCAAATAGAGACTTTATTGGGCAAATAGAAACAAATATCAGCCATCTTTAATCGGTTTTTAATTATTTCAAAAAAGTGCTCCACAGATTACACAGATTACCGCAGATCAAATGAATTCTGACATTAGAGGATGCAGCACCTCTTCCCAAAAAAACAGGATATCCATTTTGAGTGTATCGTCTGAGATTTGATTTCATCTGATGTTGCGATCTCAAACAACAACTTTAAAAAAATGTGAAGATATCGCCATAGAGATTAAGCCATTTGGTAAATTGCGGTGGCGTAGCCTGTGCGTGACTCACGTATCACATAACCGGAAAATTGCCGTTGAAACAGACAGGGCTAAAACAATGATGACCCATAACAAATCTCAGTATATTCTAGCCCTTGACTTAGGAACAACGGGAAACCGAGCCTTCATCTTCGATCGCAAGGGAAATATAGTTAGCCAAGCCTACAAAGAATTAACTCAATATTATCCTAAACCCGGCTGGTTAGAACACGATCCGTTAGAAATTTGGCAAGATACTTGTACCGTTATCCAACAAGTTTTACAACAAACTCAAATCCCCGCTTCAGCCATCGCAGCAATAGGCTTAACGGTTCAGCGAGAAACCTGTTTACTCTGGGATAAAAGCACAGGAGTTCCCCTTCATCCCGCCATTGTTTGGCAAGATCGGCGTACCGCTTCAATGTGTCGTCAGTTAGCAGATCAAGGCAAAACAAATGACATTCAAAAACGCACAGGTTTAGTAGTAGATGCTTATTTTTCAGCCACAAAATTAGCCTGGTTATTAGACTGGGTAAAAACCCATAAATCGGATATTAATTTAGATCAAGTATTAGCAGGTACAATTGATACTTGGATTTTATGGAATTTAACCCGGGGAAAAGTTCATGCCACCGATCACAGTAACGCCAGTCGAACCATGTTGATGAATTTAGAAACCTTAGGCTGGGATCAAGATTTATTAAAATTATTCGGTATTCCGCCACAAATGATGCCGAAAATTCAACCCAGTTTAAGCAACTTTGGGGAAACAAACGTTGATTTTCTCGATGCCACCATTCCCATCACCGCAATTTTTGGCGATCAACAAGCCGCCTTATTTGCCCATGGTTGTAACCAACCCGGTTTACTCAAATGTACCTATGGTACGGGATGTTTTTTAGTGGCACAAACCGGGCATCAAGTCGAGCGATCGCATAATCAATTATTATCTACTGTTGCATGGACAACCACCCAAGAACAACCCTATTCCTATTTTGCCTTAGAAGGAGCTATATTCACTTCTGGTGCTTGTATTCAGTGGTTACGAGATGGCTTAAAATTGATTAATAGTGCCGCTGAAACTGAACCCTTAGCGTTACAGGTTTCTGATACCAATGGAGTTTACTTTGTTCCAGCATTAAGCGGCTTAGGGGCACCCCACTGGGATATGAGTGCTAGAGGGGCATTCCTCGGCATTACCGGCGGTGTAAAACGAGAACACATGGTGCGGGCAGTCTTAGAGGCGATCGCCTATCAAGTTAAAGAAGTGGTCGATGCCATTAACCGCGATAGTCAAATATCCGTTTCGTTATTAAAAGTCGATGGTGGCGCAAGCCAAAATAACTTTTTGATGCAGTTTCAAGCCGATGCTTTAGGCATTCCAGTTGAACGTCCTCAAATTACAGACGCAACGGCGCAAGGGGCAGCTTTTGGTGCAGGTTTAACCGTTGGATTTTGGCAAGATTATACAGAATTAGTCAGTCGTCGTCAAATTGATCGGGTGTTTGAACCCGCCAAGGCGATCGCAGCCGCCCAAGAGAATTTTAGCACCTGGCAAAAAGCTGTTGAACGGGCGAAGAATTGGATTATTTAAACATAAGTAGGGTATAAACGTGCGCTACAACCTACCCCCACCACCAACCCATGAGGCGATCGAGTCTAACAACACTTGGCTTGATCGCTAAAAGTTGTTTAGATTAGACGAGATGTAGAAGATTGCTGCCCGGTTAATACGGCGTGCCTGGATCCCTCATGAATATATTAATGATTTCTTCAACGTTTCCCTATCCACCCAGTCGCGGGGGAACAGAAATTAGAACGTTTAATTTACTCAAATACTTACAGCAACACCATTGTGTGACTTTAGTGGCTCAACACGATAGTCGGGTCTCTCAAGCCGAAATCGATCAATTACGGCAGTGGGTACATCAGTTAGTCTTATTTCCTTTACCCCCAGACCCCAACTCCTCTAATCCTCTAGCGGGAACAGTCAAAAAAGTAGGGCGGTTCGCCGAATCAATGTTACAAAGTACCCCCCCCAATGTCTTACATCGCTATAGCCCCCAGATGCAGGCGATGATCGATCAATGGGTTGAATCGGGCAAATGTGATGTAATCACTTGTGAACATAGCGTCAATGAAATTTATGTTCGTCCGGCGTTCTCGGCTAAAGTGACAACTGTGGTCGATATCCATAGTTCAGTTGCAGGTTGGACTCGGAATCATTTAGAAATGGGGGCTTCTCCTCATGAATTACGCGATCGCCTCTACCTCAATCTGTTACTTGAACGCTATGAAAAACGTTATGCTGCAAAATTCACTCATTTAGTAGTTACCACAGATGATGACAAAAGTCAATTTTCAAAATTTCAGTCTCAAGCCCAAATTCATGTGATTCCCAATGGTGTAGATTTAGAATTGTTTCCTTGTCGCAATACAGATCCAGCAGGCTATAATTTAGTCTTTGTAGGGGCAATGGATGCTTCTCACAATATTGATGCAGCTCGCTTTTTCGTTCTGGAGGTGTTGCCCAGTTTGCAGCAGAGTTACCCAGAGACCACCTTCACCATCGTCGGGGCACGACCCACTCCTGAGGTTCAGGCTTTGGCTAACTCTGCCGGGGTGAAGGTGACAGGAAAGGTTCCCCAAGTGGTAGATTATTTGCATCAAGCCACAGTTTGTGTCACCCCTTTAAGGAGTGGCTACGGGATTAAAAACAAAACCCTAGAAGCAATGGCAGCAGGAGTTCCTGTGGTCGCTAGCGATCGCGGTTTGGAAGGATTAGCTGTAGATGGGAATTCAGTCCCTTTGAGAGCCTTACGGGCGAACACCGTACAGGAATATGTTACCGCTGTGGGTCAACTCTTTGAACAGCCCCAACTCCGACAAACCTTATCCCAAAATGGGCGATCGCTAATTGAAACTGAATATACTTGGGAACGAGCTGGTCAATGCTATGAACAAGTATTACTGAGTTCAGTTGCTGTCCCCTAAGGAGAGTCGTCATTCGTCAAAGCCAGTCGGGAATGAAAAAAAATCATCATCTCGACTCCCTCCTTTATCCCCTATCCTCTATCCTCTGTCCTCTATCCTCTATCCCTCACAGTTAGTCGAAATCGCATACCCAAACACATCCCTCAAATGGTCAGAATTCTTCGGAGATTGGGGTGGTCAAGCCCCGCAGAGCCTAATCATCCCAGTACTCGTCATCATCGACGGGCGACTTCAAGGGCTCATGTACCTCGATCAGCTTTAACAGCATCTCATAATTCTCACTCTCAATCCGTAACAATGAAAAAATGGATCGCTGACGGGCTAGCATTTACCCTGATGTTTGGGGGGTCGGCATTAATTGCAGGATGTGGCTGGTTTAGTTATCAACTGATTGTTAATCCCGATATCGGGATTTGGCTGAATCAATTTTTACCGGCTTGGACTCAGATTCCGCTACAGCGCCATGAGACGATTAAAACTCTAGATGAAATTCGGGATGACTTGCAAGTTGAAGGACTTAGACTCGGTAACCCTTTACCCTTACCTACCCCGGATAAAGTCGCTGAATTTCAGGATAAGTTGTTTGAGGAAAATCCCTATCTTTACCCGCTACGCACATTCTTAATGCCGCCAGAAGATTTAATTCAAACGGCAACAGATTTATTGATTCCGGTTGTTAGAAAAAGAGAAGCCAGTGTGGTTCATCCTTGCGAATCTAACTGTCAGGAAATTGTAGAATTGCGAGTGTATGAATCTATTTTAATGCCCTATCAACGCTCCGGAACACCCCCCTATTACCGGATGGTGCATCAACTTCAAGTCAATGGGCCGGCTGAATCCTATGTGTTAGCGTCATTAATCGGAAAACGGATGAATCAACAAGGCTCAAATAAGCCTCAACCCTTAATGAACTTAAAACGATTTACCGGGAAAGTTCCAGCAATGGGGATTTGGTTTAATCTTCACAGTACTCGGATTGTAGCCGGTAAAAAGGTGCCTTACGGACAGGTGATACATTACAATCCTACCTACAATCACCTCAGTATGATGCTGGAATGGAAGAGTCCAGCGGGTCAACAGCCGGTTTGGCAAGAGATTACAGGCGGCGCTAACCCAGAACTATTAATTGAAGAAACCTTGGGTTTAGAACCCCAATTTAGCGTGTTTCAGATTAAACCCCAAAAGTTTGTCCCCAATCCGATTCAGTTATCCAGTATTTCTCTCGATGAAGCCGTTTTAGATCATTATAACTATCGCAAAGCGTTACGACTGGCTCGTAGTGGGTTGTGGTCTCCGGCATTGGAATTGATGACATCTTTAAAGAAAAATACTGGCAAAAGCCGCAGATATCCTTCAACTTGGCCAGCAGTGGCTCAGGCACAACTGGATTTAATTCAGTTTCATGCCAAAATTACGGATGCTCAAGCCGCCGCCGCTTGGGCCAGTCCTAGCCAAAAAATCTTGGCGGGTTTAATTGATGGACGTTGGACAGAGGCGTTAAATGTCTTGCAGAGCGATCGCATGAGTGCTTCGGATCTCAATACCCTCTTACAAGCCGATGACGGCCGTTTAAAGCTTCGTATTAAAGCCGCATTAGCGGAAAACCCAGAACAAGCCGATCTACAAGCCTGGGGCGCTTTAGTCGTCGCAGCCCAGCGGGGAGAGAATGAAGCGATATCCTGGCTCAATCGACAATCATTAACCACGACTGAAAATCGCGAACGGATTCGTCAATTGTTAGAGTTGTAATGATCGCGCTATGGGTTCAACTGATGATTATTTCTTCACTTCTACGGGGTAGATTAGGGTGATGAGTCAAGCAGAACGTTCTAAAATTACTCAAATTTGCAGAAGATTGGTGTTTTATATCGAGGATTTAGAAACACCTGCTGGTCTAGCTGCAAGTTTTATTATTACAGCTTTGATTTTCTTATCTGCTGCTATTTTTGTGATTCAAACCTATCCCATTTCATCACAGTTTCGTTCTATTTTAGCTATTATCGATCGCGGGATTATCATTTGTTTTTCAATTGAATATTTAATTCGCTTTTTGGGTTCAGAAAAGAAAATTGGTTTTATCTTTAATTTATACTCGTTAATTGATTTATTAGCAATTTTACCATTTTTATTAGGATTTTTTAATATCGGATTTATCAGAATATTAAGATGGTTTAGAATATTAAGATTGATCCGTTTTTTAGATTTTAAAGTCTCATTTTTACGAATTCAAACCCAAGACGGAATCATTTTTGCTAGAATTCTATTCACCTTAATTACAATTATTTTTATCTTTTCAGGATTAATTTATCAAGTCGAACATCCCATTAATCCAGAGACTTTTGGCACGTTTCTAGATGCGGTTTATTTCTCCGTTGTCACCATGACCACTGTTGGGTTTGGGGATGTAACCCCTCTATCAGAAATGGGACGTTTTTTAACCATTTTAATGATATTAACGGGTGTCGCCTTAATTCCCTGGCAAATCGGAAATCTAATTAAACAATTTGTCAAAACAGCAAACCAAGTTGAAACGGTTTGTTTAGATTGTGGTTTATCTCCTCATGATGCAGATGCGCTTTACTGTAAACGATGTGGTACATTATTAACCTGTCCCCTCCCTTCTGTTTATCTAAAACCCCATCCTTAGTCTAATTTTGTAAAATTATAAACCATAATTTAACTCTCAAAAAAGATGGATAAATCTACAGCAACTTTATTATTATCTTGTGCAGATCAGAAAGGATTAGTCGCTAAAATTGCTAACTTTATTTATGCTAATGGTGGCAATATTATTCATGCCGATCAACATACAGATACAGCAGCAGAAATGTTCCTAACCCGGATAGAATGGGAATTAGCAGAATTTAATTTAGCAAAAGAAGTAATTGCACCTGCTTTTAGCGCGATCGCCAAACCATTTAATGCAAGCTGGCAAATTCATTTCTCAGATAATCTGCCTAAAATTGCGATCTGGGTGACTAAACAAGATCACTGTTTACTTGATTTATTATGGCGTTGGCAAGCAAAAGAACTGAATGCAGATATTGGTTTAATCATTAGTAATCATACCGACTTAAAACCGATTGCAGATCAATTTAATATTGACTTTCATCATATCCCAATTACTAAAGAAACCAAACATGAACAAGAGGCTAAACAGCTTGAACTACTTAAACAATACAACATTGATTTAGTGGTTTTAGCAAAATATATGCAAATTTTGAGCGCTGATTTTGTAGCCAATTTTCCTCATATTATTAATATTCATCACTCATTTTTACCTGCATTTCCAGGCGCAAATCCTTATCAAAGGGCATATAAACGAGGGGTTAAAATTATTGGTGCTACTGCCCATTATGTTACAGAAGACTTAGATGAAGGTCCGATTATTGAACAAGATGTGGTTCGGATTAGTCATCGTGATACAGTCTATGATTTGATTCGTAAAGGCAAAGATATGGAACGATTAGTGTTAGCACGGGCAGTCAGGCTACATTTACAAAATCGAGTCTTAGTGTATAATCATCGCACGGTTGTATTTGCCTAAAGTTTGATGATATCACTCAACTTAATTGAAATACTTGTTTAATAAATCTTCCCCTTTTTCTCCCATGGCTTCCACTTCTTTTCTGATTAATTTCATCGCAATTCGAGAGGGCTGATGATGTCCATTTTCCCAACCATTTACTGTTTGAAATGAAACGCCCAAGCGCTGGGCAAACTTAACTTGAGAGAGTTCTAAGCGTTCTCGCAGATGACGAACTAAATCAGACATTTTTGACGAAGATATAGTTGAAGACATAATGATGGTTTTAAACTCTAATACCAGACTAACTAGCTAAAGTCTGATATTCAATTGTAATTTAACGGATATTTTGGATATTTTTTTGACATGAAAAAATTAACGATCTCAGTAAATATACTGAAATTGAATTTAGTATTGGGAAGTAACCCTATCGATTGTATCTCTAATTCAATCAATCTTCACCGTAAAAAGTTAGGGGAAGGGTAGCAATATCAGCAGAGTTAAATCCTGTACTTGATTTAAGTTTCTTGCATTTCTGTTATCCCAGAAGGGATTTGATAGCATCGCCCCTTAGCAAAAGGATAGTTTCATGAGACAATAATAAAATGTAGATTATAAATTATTCCAATGTTGAAAAGACTGACCGTACTCTTTTTACTTCTCTCTAGCCTAACCCTGGGGGGTTGTATCTCTGCTGGGGCAGGATTTCAAACCTATGTGAATACAGCCAAAGGGTATGAATTTATTTATCCAAATGGTTGGACAGAAGTCAAGGTTTCTAATGGCCCGGATGTCGTATTTCATGACATGATTGAACAGACTGAAAATGTTAGCGTTGTGATTAGCCCCGTTCCTGAAGATAAAGATTTGGAGGCTTTAGGAACCCCAACCGATGTCGGACATAAACTCAGTAAAAATGCAATTGCACCTCCGGATTCTGGTCGTGAGGCAGAACTCGTGAATGCAGAATCTCGGCAAGTGGGAGACAAGGATTATTATCTATTAGAATATGCTGTAAAACTACCGAATCAAAATCGGCATGATTTTGCCAGTGTTGCGATTAGTCGAGGTAAATTATTTACCTTAAATGTTTCTGCAACTGAAGAACGCTGGCAAAAAGTCCACGATCAATTAGAACAAACTATTCGTTCTTTTAGGGTCTATTAATCCACTTTCAGACTGTTTATGCTTCGTTTTCATTCACCTATTTTTGTACTCGCATCGAGATCTCCTGCGCGACGACGGTTATTAGAAAAAGCTGGTATTTTACCCATAATTTGTCCTAGTGATTTTGATGAATCTCAAATTCAAGTCAGTAATCCAGGTCAATTAGTTGAAACTTTAGCTGAATCCAAAGCCCAAGTTATCGTTAATAAAATTAAGCAAGAAAAGTCTCTTTTTTCTTCTAGTTCTGATTCTGATTCTGATTCTCAAAAACTGATTAATTCTGACAATATATTAGTTTTAGGTTGTGATTCTGTATTAGTGGTGGGGGGTGAAATTTACGGTAAACCTAAGGATGAAGCGGAAGCGATTTTCCGTTGGCATACGATGCGAGGTAAAGTGGGTCAACTGTTTACAGGTCATGCCTTAATTGATATTCAATCGGGTGACAAACAGGTACAATCTCCCATGACTCAGGTTCATTTTGCATCCGTGAGTGATGATGAGATTAAGGCTTATGTGGCAACAGGAGAACCGATGAATTGTGCCGGATGTTTTGCGATAGAAGGAAAAGGAGGATTATTTATTGAACAGTTAGAAGGTTGTCATACAAATGTGATGGGTTTAAGTTTACCTTTATTGCGTCAGATGTTAAATCAGTTCGGATATACAATCACAAGTTTTTGGAATGTAGATAGTAATCATTCATTCTATAGTAGTCAGGGAGACCCTCAACTTGACTGACGTATCATAGGGGTCTATCGTGATAGACTCCTACTGTTTTATCCCAGTAAACAAGCGATAGGAAACATTAAATATTCTAAGAAAAATAGCTTCCAAATAAACTGATAATATTGGGCAATTTCTTGTTTACTTTCTAGGTTGACTGTTGTACTGCGCCATAGCATTAAAATTAGGGCAGTGAGATGAGTTAAACTGAGAATAATAGGGTTAACATCCGGTTTTAAAATCAAACTACTTGCAATCATTCCCAGATAACAAAAGACTAAAACCCAGCGGGCTAAGTTAAAGACAGCACGACTTCCTAAACGAATCGTTAATGTTGTAATATTGTATTGGCGATCGCCATCAATATCGGGAATGTCTTTAAAGATGGCAATGGCAAAGGTAAAGACTAAAACAAACAGGGTTAATGCCCAAACTGAGGCAGTAATCAATGGTGATGCAACTGCTGAGAAAATTTGTTGAAAATGTAAGAAAATGCCGAGATTGACAATCACGCCGCGAACGGTGAAAATACAAAAAGCAGCCCAAAAGGGAAATCGTTTTAAACGAATGGGTGGTAAAGAATAAGCTGTGCCTAGAATTAGACTGATGGCAACAGTCGCGAACAGAAACGATCCTTGAAAGCCTGCTAAAATTAGCGCTAGTATGCCTGCGACGGAAATAATTAATATCCCTTGATTGCGTGAATATTCCCCTGCTGCCAAAGGAAGATGAGGCTTATTAATTTGGTCTATTTCAATGTCTTCTAGCTGATTGAGACCAACAATATAAACGTTACCACACAGACAAGCAATCCAACTGAGTCCCAGGGAAATTAGGTGTATAGACACACTTACCCTAGTATCCCATATTGGGATTATATCACTGAGGGCAATTAAATACAACCCCAAAACACTCAAAGAAGTGCCGATAATAGTGTGGGGACGGGAAAATTTCCAGAGAGAATAGAGCCATGAAAAGGCTTTTGGTAATGGTTTTTTAGGTATTAAAACTTCACTCATTTTACTGCGATCGCGAAAGACTATTTCTCTGATATTTTAACAATATTTGACCGAATAATATTCTATCTAAAGGAATTTTAAATCCAGAATAAAGTTTAAAGGAGACTAATATATAATATCTATATTTTTATCCCTAATTTTATCAAATAAAGCCCGATAAACGGGTTTATTGCGTGAAATTGTTGCGATTTCTCTCTCCGAAGCAATGGGCAAAGGATTATCAACTAACCACTTTTCTCCTAAAGGATGAAAGGCGGGATGTGCTGAAAAAGAATTCCACATTTGTTCTGCTAATTGTTGAACATCAGACTGAATAAAGACTTCTCCTTCTGTTACTAAATGACTGGCAATTGCATTCACCAATTCCGGCTGTACCATACGGCGACGTTGATGCCGAGTTTTGAACCAAGGATCGGGAAATTGAATACTGACACGCTTAATCACTTGTGGCGGTAAAGACTGTAAAATCCCAACAATAGACTGATTAACATTACAAAATAAATAATGTAAATTGGCTAATTGTTCTCGATCTCGCCATTGATTCGCTTCTTCAACTAAAGGTTCTCGAATTTCCAAACCGAGAAAATTCCACTGCGGTTCAAGTTGAGCAAACTTCCATAAAAATCGCCCTCGTCCACAGCCAATATCAATATGCAGCGGTTGATTAATATTAGTATAAATCTGATGCCAATCTGGGGGCTGAACAGGTTTTAAATATTGAATTGCCAAAGGGTTGACGTGCTGACGAACTCGAACTCTTGCCAAATATTTTACCTCCTTAAACTCAATTAAACAGATATTGAAATCAAGACAAACTAATTGTTTACTATGACATTCGATAGAGCAACTCTCCATGCTGTTCTACATAACAAACAGGGATTTTAGGATTATTAATGTCTTTCCCTCCACTGCTATACCATTTTTCCTCCCACTTTCTATAAAAAGGTTCTAAGTCTAAAGGTTTTAGCCGATAAATTGTCCGAATTTCAATATGACTAATTATTGCAAAAATCCAGTCTACCTGGCGATACTTTGTAATAATTGTAGGATTCATATGATGATGGGTTGAGAAACTTCGAGTTAATTCAATGTTTACAGACTTCAACTCATACTCATTACCCTCTAAATCACGAGCATCATTTCCTTCCCGACCCGGAAGAACGGTTAACCCTAGTATTAACAGAACCTGTAAAATTTTACCACCATTATCCTGAAAAATATCACGAATACCATGCTTTGATGCTAAAGATTGGTATTGCCGAATTGCAGGCAATAATCGTTGTAGTTCTTCAAGATCTTGATCGGGTCTCAGCACAGGTCATCTTTCCTCAAAAGTTCAGCCGGATCTAAACTAAGAGCCTCAGCCAACCGTTCTATGTTATCAATAGAAATATTCCGCTCACCCCTCTCGACAGAACCGACATAAGTTCTGTGTAGACCTGCAAGCTCTGCTAGCTTCTCTTGAGAAAGTTCTCTTTCTTCTCTAGCCTTGCGCAGGTTACGGGCAAACAGATACCTTGTTTTACAAGCTGCTTTACTTTTGGTCACATCAATCAGCTTGATGAATTGATGACTTTACGTCTACAGACGATAAGTAGCTTTTTTTAACTGAACCTAATGATTTAGTACTTGATATTTTTGCCGGGTCAAATACTACTGGGCAGGTAGCAGAGGTAGAAGGTCGTCGTTGGGTTGCTGTTGAAAATCATCTAGATTATACTGCTACATCAGCTTTCCGATTTTTAACAAAAGAAAATAGTGTGGATGATTTGCAAAAAGTTTACGATAGTATTATGCAAGGAGAAACAGTAGATATTTCAAAATATCGAATCCAAATGAGCCTGTTTGATTAGCTGAGGGAACGACAGATGGATTGAAGAACCTCCTGATGAATTTTAGCGCGATTTGCCAAAAAATCAATTCGATCGGGAGATAAAGCCTCACCATTGGCATAACATTCGAGCCATGCTTTACTAATAATATTGGCACTTTCCGGGAGTTGAGATAATTCCCAACCGGGGAATTCTAATTCTTCCATTAATTGTGTGACTTTGGGATCATAACTGAGGGCAAAACACCGACATTCAGCCGCCGCCGCCATAATTAAACTATGTAAGCGCATTCCAATCGTCATTTCTACCCCTTGAAACACCCCTCTTAACTGTCTGGGGTCTGATAAGGTTAAAATTTTACTATGGTTGGGAATAGCCTGATGTAGAGACTCCACGATCGCTAAATCTTGAGAGGCTTGAAACGGTAATAATAAAATAAAAGCCCTTGTTGCAGTTTGAAATGACACTAACGCTTTTGTGAGAATTTCTAAACGTTTTGCAGTTAACAACGGATGCGATCGCAACACACAGGCCACTCGCGGTGCCGGTAAATTCCATAATCCTTTCAACGGTAAACTATCTAGCGCCCAAACCGGATCGGGAGCTAAAGTAAAAGGAATATCCCAACGGCTTAATAAATGAGCTGAGTTGGCATCCCGTACACTGACCGCACTACAATGAGAAAAACAATGTTGAGCTAACCAACGGGTCATCTGACGCTTCAGCGGACCAATTCCTTGCGCCCAGGCAACTGTGTTTAACCCCATTTGTTGAGCCAATCCCATTAATCCGCCATAATAAAAAGGACTGATGGCGCTAGTGACATCCTGAATTAAACTGCCACCGCCCCAAATAAA
>CAYNXM010000386.1:0-7797 GCA_964401105.1 uncultured Lyngbya sp.
ATCCTCCTGTACCAATACCGAGATAAAAAATATCTATTCCTTCGCCACCTGTTATAGTATCCGCACCGATATCACCGAATAAGCTATCATTTCCTAAGTCACCAAATAGTAGATCGTTACCGAAACCTCCTGCAACAGTATCATTTTCCTTTCCTCCGTAGAGAATATCATTTCCTTGATTTCCAATAATCTCATCTGCGTTGCGATCGCCAAATAATTGATCGTTGCCAATATCACCAAAAAGCAAGTCGTTATTCTTGCCCCCAGCTAGAATATCGTTGTCTTTACCTCCATATAAGGTATCATTGCCTTGATTTCCTAGAATAAAATCCTGTCCTGAATTTCCCCCTAAGATATCTTCTCCTTCTAATCCATAGAGGGTATCATTTCCCTCTAAACTCCAGATTAAATCATCTGTTGATGTTCCTAAAATTAGGTCAGATGCCATTGTAGGAAGATTAGCATCAATAGATTCTGATGATCTACTAAAGCTAGGATTATTACTTGAGATTAAGTCAGTATATTCATGCTGCTGGAATAAAATAAAATTTTCTTCAGCTTCAATTGGATCAAACATTTATTTAATCTCTATTTATCTTGAATAAGCTTCCAAAATATTATTCTCAATTGCTAATTTAAATCCGGAGTCTTTTTGATTTATATCAATCTTTTTTTGCTCATTATTTATACGTAGATAAAATTATTTATCGATCTAAATAAAATGTATTTTACGTGAAAATACGGATATCATAATTACTAAAAATTGAAGAGATTTTTATTATTTATGAATAAAAGTTTAAGAAAGAGGAAATGAAAAAAGGAATGCTGTATGTATCGAGAATCCTAAGAATGTCAAGAAATTTTACGATAGCCTCATCCCTATCTGCCCATTCTTTTCATTCAGAGACAATATTATATGATATTAGGACACTTAAGCTGTTAAAATAGAAATGCATTACAACAACAAAATAGTAATAATATAAGTTATGGTTGAATCCGAAAAACTATCACCAACATCCGAGCAAAAAGACTGGCAAAAATTAGATGAGTTTGTGGCGGCAAATAAAGAAAATATTGCGGCTTTAGTCTGGATTTTCTATCAAGAAAGAGGAAATACAGAGGAGATATTAGCCATTGATTTACAGCCTACACCTCGCTTTGTTTCTTGTTCAAGAGAAGCGATTGAAACATTAAATGAAAACACAGACAATCGACTCCGAGAAGTATTAGGTATTTTGGATGGATATAAACCCGAAGAAGAAGTTTTAATTATTGGCATGAGCCGCGATCGCATTAAGTTGATCTTCTTTACACCTGAACCCACTCCCCCAGAATGTTTTGAACAACTGGGTAAAGACTTCAATACTTTATTAGATGATTTAGAAGCTCAATTAAACCTCTAAGACCATTAGTTTAGTTTTGGCTTTAGATTCTTCATCCTAATTACCCAGTCTAACATCCAAAAAATTAAAGAATTCAAGCGGGTTATAGAGTGATTTATTGATGAGTAATTTAAGATTTGGGTTGAATCCAAACTGAAATTCCTTCAACACGCAGCGACTCACCCCGAGTGCCGCAATATTCCCCATTAGAACAAACTGGAACATCCCCTTTATTTTGAATATGGGCATTATAAAATACATCATACTTTCCGGCTTGAGAACCTGTTAAAGCGATGGCGAATCCTTCGACTTGTCGTCCTTTTCCAGTTTCTCCTACCCACTGTCCGGCTGAGGCCATGGGTGTATCTCCGACTCCTGAGATATGAGCCGTATACTGAAGGTTGAGATCCGGAATTTTAGGGTCTAAGGCGATGGCAAATCCTTCTAAACGACGGCCTTGACCCCGTGTTCCTGCATATTCTTTGGCACTAAATTGACGTTCTCCTAAACCTTGTAAATGCACTGTGATATTCAAGCCAATCATAGAAGTAGAAGCTGGAGAAGGAGATTGAGATTGACTGGCAATTGGGGCATTGCCAAAGACAATATTTTCGGTCTGAGTTTGGGGTAAGTTCTGAGGGGTTTCTAGACTGGGAACAATAATAATATCTTGAGTTTGAGAGGGGGTGGGTTCTTCTAAAATTACAATATCAGGATGAGGAGTTTGGGATGGAGAATTAACAGTTGACTGGTAAATCTTCCCCCGAGAAATTGCAACGGCAATGGTTTTGCCAAAAGCTTCAGCCACCTTTTCTTCCAGTACAACCCATTGACTATCACTTAAACGATCTTGTTGTTCAATTAATGTTAGTAATGCAGAGAAAGGATGTTGACCAGAAGCGAGTTCTTCAACGGGTTTAGGTAACGGATCGGTTGCGATCGTGGTTGAAATTAAGGTTTTAAGTTGACTAGCTTGTTGTTGAATTGTCTGTAAGGGTTGATAATTCTCTTGATCTTTGTGGGCTAAACTGAGAATTCCTTCCAGTAACTTTAAGCTATTTTGACGAAGGGTTGGATTACCTGCGGGTTGAACTCGATTTTGCATTCTTTGTTTGAGATCGCTTAAGGAAATCTCTGTATATGGAGTATTTTGAGTCTCAACCTTCAATTGTTGCTTAACTTGATTAAAATCTCGGCTATATTTCACTAATTCTGCTAACAAACTTTCGGAAATTGGAGTTCCTGAATTCAGTAGATTGTTGGCTGCCTGAACCAAACGACGACCTAAAGCCGGGTGACGTTCAGATAACGCTGTTAATTGCTGCACTATCATTTGCTGGGTTTGTTCCATTTTGATTTAACTCCTAATTAATATATGGGATAATCCGTTTTTTTCTGCTCTACAATTTCTGCAATTAGCCACAGCACAAAATATAGAATAATCCTAGACAAATTGTCCAATTTTTCAGTCACCATGTCCCAAGGGTCGCTGAAATCGGTCATAAGCTGCCTGATACCCTCTTATTAGTTTAAGCGGATGTGGTTCAAACCACTCATCTACAGCCAGCAGAGAATGCTTATAGCACGACTGTTGGCAACAGAGGCATGGGCAGAAGGTTTGATGATTTGTCAGGGCAACATCAATCTTATTTAATTTAGGTGTATTTTTACTGACTGATAGGAGGAAAAGTTAGAAGAAGACTTAAAGTGATCTAAATCACAAAAATTAACGTATCAAATCACATAAAATTGTCAGTTAGATCACGGAGCGAGCCATCAACCCATCACATCAAAAATCATTTATTATGGAGATAATACGAGTATTGTTTTAATTTTTTGGAGAAAATTAATGGGTTGTATCCGTGAGATTGTGCATCAAGTTTTAGCTTCGGGATACCTGAGTCTCGAAGAGGAAAATCAACTCAGACAAATGTTACAAACAACTCACTATGGCTTGGAAGATATGAAGGCCTTTATTGATTTACAAATTGCAGCTCTCGAAGGCAATATCTGTCAAGAATCAAGAGAAATCATTGAAAAAAAGCAAATTTTATCCAAAGCTAGAAAATAAAACAAATTATTTAAACAAATAAAATCAATATTTAAGTCTTAAGACTTTCTGGAAAGAAAACTTAATGATTTTAAATATTGTTACTCCCGATCATAGCGGTTATTTCTAAAAGTTTGCTGAAGAATATCAAGTCTGTTTAAATCGAAATCCTATTCGAGAGTACTCTATTGATTAATTGATTAGAAAAAGAATCATTTAGATGAACTTTGTAGACAAATAGCTGATGATTTTAAGCCAATCAACAACTGCTCGCCACAAAGCTTTCAATCAATGCTATTGGACTTCAATTTTTGCTAAAGTTGAATCCCGGTAATAGTACAACAAAATTTGATGATAGCTGTAGCCTTTACTGGCTAAATGATACGCTCCCCATTGACTCATACCGACTCCATGACCAAAGCCTCGACCCGTCACCACAAAATTAGTTGATCCGTCGGCTCGATTGACTCGAAAGCGCGTACTTCTGAGTCCGAGTACACTAGCAATTTCTTCCCCATCCATGACGCGACTGCCACCATCTCCGGTCACTTTCATCGCGATCACACTGCCATAAGCCGAGGTGCGTTCAGGGGTCATCCCTTGAACCGTTCCCACACCCGAAATCCGTTGGGTTAAATCCGCTTGGGAAAAAGTTTTTGTCCATTCAAATACCGGGGAATTTTGATCATAATCGGGAACACCGCGCAAATAAGGTAAAGCATTATACCAAACATCTTCAGAGTTTTCAGTATGTCCCCCGGAGGAAGAATGGAACGCGGCTAAAATCACTTGATTATTATGGGTGAGAACTTGCCCCAGAGTGGCGCTAACCGCTGTCTGAGTGCCTGAAGATTCCGTTGAGACTCCTTTATAAACCTGCCACTGCTGATCGTTGCCTAAATCATACACCCCATTACTCCGTTCTCGTTTATACAGGGCATAAGTTCGGGCTGCTACCGCTTGGGCTTTGAGGGCCTCCTGGGGCCAGCCGCCGTCCATTTCCGCCCCTAAAACGCTGTAGAGGTATTGTTCTATGTTCACGTAGTTAACAGCAGTGATGCCTTCTTCTTGGGGAATCAGTAACGCGGTTCCCCGATACCAACCGTCTCCTATCCAAACATAACCGCCATTGCTGGGTTCAATCCAAAGTTGATTGCTTTTCCATTGATCTAAAACAACTTTGCCTGATTTCGCTTCAGCCACAAATCCCCCCTGAGGGGACAAATTACCAATCACATTACCACTGCTATCGCGAACAACAGCCTCGGTTGAACTGCCCACTTTAACTTGAGATCCATCTTTTTCTACAGCAATTCGCAACAACACGGCTGCCTGGGCTGGGGCAACAATTAACAACCATGCAACGACAGTCGTCCAGAGTAGACGACGGCAATGGGTGATAAAACTCAATTGCGGCTTCATAGCGTTAATATCCAAATCCTCATGCACAATTTACGAGTGTAGACTCAGTTTAATCTGGTTAAAATTAAGAATATGACAGTTGCTTCATTGGATTTATAGCATACTTTGTTCAATTTCATGGCAGGAGTTTAAGTTTTGCAGATCACCTTCTTGGGAACCAGTTCTGGTGTCCCCACCCGCGCCCGTAACGTTTCGAGTATTGCGTTGAGATTACCCCAACGAGCAGAACTATGGCTGTTTGACTGTGGGGAAGGCACTCAGCATCAATTCCTTCGCAGTGAACTTAAAGTGAGTCAACTCAGACGTATTTTCGTCACTCATATGCATGGAGATCATATTTTTGGCTTGCCGGGGTTACTCGCCAGTTGCGGCTTAGCGGGTAATGTCAAACAAATTGATCTTTATGGGCCATCGGGGTTAGAAGATTATCTCAAAGCTTGTTCGGGCCATTCCCAAACTCATTTTTCTTATCCTATTCATACCCATAAAAGTCAGCCGGGAATACTCTATGAAGATGAGGAATATCTGGTGAGTTGTGGCTATTTAAAACACCGGGTAACCGCTTTTGGCTACCGTATTACTGAAAAAGATAAACCCGGACGGTTTAATGTGGATAAAGCTAAAGGGTTAGGCATTCCACCGGGGCCAATTTATGCCCAACTGAAACAAGGGGCAGTAGTGACTTTAGACTCGGGCCGTATGATTAACGGGGCTGAGTTGTGTGGTGCGCCGCAAAAGGGTCGAACGTTTGTTTATTGTACAGATACTGTTTTCTGTGAAAATGCGATTGAACTGGCACAAGATGCGGATGTGTTAGTACATGAAGCCACCTTTGCCCATCAAGATGCAGATATGGCATTTCAACGGCTTCATTCTACTTCGACAATGGCGGCACAGGTGGCGCTAGCAGCCAATGTCAAGACTTTAATTATGACGCATTTTAGCCCCCGTTATGCTCCGGGAAATGCCTTGAGACTTGAGGATTTATTAACCGAAGCACAAGCCATTTTTCCTAATACTCAGTTAGCCTATGATTTCTTCAGTTATGAGATTCCCCGACGAGAGCAGTTAGTGACAGCTTAGTGAGATTATGGATCGGTAATTTAGCCATTAAAATGATAAATTATCTGAGGCCGATCGGGGAGTAAGGTTTATAACTTTACTCCTATTTTATTTTGTTAAATTAAAACTATTGTATTCAGAATTAATCTCAAAAAATCCGGTATATATTCATCTCTTTACCGTCCTCAAAATACTGAGTTTGTAAATTTTTTGTAAATCAATAATTTGAGACACAGTTATGTTGTAAGTTATAGTTACTGTGATAATTAGATCGTTGAGAGTCGCTATGAGTCTACTGGAAAGATATATACGCCGTAACTTTGTCAAAGCCTCTATCTGTAAGGTATATGATACGTTAGAGTACAGTCTTCATCATCCCTTTTCAAAACTGAAGCAGAAATCCTATCTATCTACTGTTGAATTTATTGAGAGAAATTGCCCCAAAGCTGTTGCCTGTCGTAGTCCCAAACAACTGATTGATTTAGCACTCAATAGCCTGACTCACTCTGGAGTTATTTTGGAGTTTGGTGTATTCAGGGGAGATTCCCTCCGCTATATGTCAAAGCGTATGCCAGACTCAGAATTACATGGTTTTGATTGTTTCGAGGGTTTGCCTGAGGATTGGGTGAATCATGCAAAAGGAACTTTTGATGTGGGGGGGAAGTTACCAAAGGTACCAAATAATGTAAAGCTTTGGAAAGGATATTTTGAGGACACATTGCCCACGTGGAGTCAGAATCACCATCAGCTGATATCGATGATTCATATCGATTGTGACTTAAATTCCTCAACTGAAACAATACTTACAATTCTGGCAGATCGAATTAAGCCAGGAACAGTTTTGTTATTTGATGACTATTTTAACTTTCCGGGTTGGGAACAGGATGGTCATAAAGTTTTTACTGAATTTGTAGACAAGTTGAATTGGAAAGTCAATTACATCGGTTATGCTTATAAAGAGCTGGCAGTTACTATTGTTTAGAGGGAGGTGAGTCAAAAAAACATCAAATTATTTGCAGGATCTCTAAGAGGCGCGATCGAGGCTTTTGTTTGTAGCCTTGAATTGAGGGAGTTTCAGATCAATACAGGTGCTGATTATTGTTTAATCTCCTGTCATTAAGATATCGAAATTAATTCTGTTTTTCTTGTAAAATGGAAAATGCTTCAGGACGCATCAAGGATTATGGGGAGTTAGTTATCACTCATTGTCAGTTATTATAAGGTGCATCAAATTTACAATATTTTACTGAGTTCGTCACATCATTTGAGCCACTTAACAACCCAAATCTTCTCAAGTATAGCCCTTTGTACAGGCACTCAAAAGACTAGAAATATACAGACTAAAAAATATCGCTTTACTGTAGATGTATGATTTTCTTTCCCACTATTAGTGCTTTATGAATGTGAAGTTATCGAAGTAATTGTATAGGGACTGGGGAATATAAAGAGATTAACCAATAATAATTAATGATTTATTCTATATTCCCGATTCCCTTAAAAACTTAAGCGAGGGATGAACTCATCATATTTGCGGTTTTGCCTTGATAAACTGTTTCTACAACCTCCGCTAAGGGTTTCATTGCGGTGGTGATTTCTTCATCTTTTGCCGTTAAACTGAGGCGGAGACATTGTTGTTTCTGGGGCCAATTGGTTTGTAAACCGGGGAAAAATGTACTTCCAGGTACAGCAATCACGCCGACTTGTTTCAGTTGCTGATACAATTCCCAGTCCGTAATGGGTAAATCTTTAAACCAAATCCAAGCAAAAATCGCCCCTTCTCCGCGATGAAGAAACCAGGGTAAATGTTTTGGCATGGCTTGATCTAAAGCCGTTTCGAGTACAGTAAACTTGTGTTGATAATAGGGACGAATTACCTCAACA
>CAYNXM010000387.1:0-6134 GCA_964401105.1 uncultured Lyngbya sp.
AGAGCAAACCAGCTAGAATTCAATAATATTTTTGCTTATTTAACTTCTGCTAAATATACAAATTAAATAATTAATTTTAAACTCCCCAGGCAAGATTCGAACTTGCGACCAATCGGTTAACAGCCGACCGCTCTACCACTGAGCTACTGAGGATCAGGGTTTATTAATATAACAAACCAATCGAACCTTTAACAAGGTTATTTCTCAAACAAAAGCCGTCGTAAATTACGACGGCTTTTGTTTGAAACTCCCCAGGCAAGATTCGAACTTGCGACCAATCGGTTAACAGCCGACCGCTCTACCGCTGAGCTACCGAGGATTGCGGTGTGACTTTAATTTAGCCACAGTAAATAATAATATCGTAACTTCCCTGTTTTTGGCAACCCCCTAGAGCTATTTTTTTTTGAGATGTCTCAAAATCGAGAATAACTCGAATTAAAAGTTTTCAATCAGTGTTTTCTCAAATGCTCTCAAGGGTTGAGTTTCAGGGAATTATTAGCTAAACTTAAGTTGATTATTTATATCCCCTGCGAAGCTGAGCCAAACGTTGCTGAGACTCAAGATCGAGGGAACTGGCTAAAAATCGGCTGGCTGTTGAAGTTCTTTTACGAGACTGTTGATGCTGGCGACAACGACGGCTTGAGGATTCAATTGCCTCAGCCAACTGTTGAGCTGACATCCATTCTGCACCATACCCCATTACCGTTAGTTGTTGAGCACGGTCTGAGGTTGCTACAATGAGTCGTCGGCGTGAGAGGCGAAGCTTACGACCCAGAGATGCACAAGTTTTTTCAATATATGTATCGGCGGTTTGTCCAAAACCCGTATAATGAACCGATAAGGTACGAGCTATGGTTTCGCTCATAGCGGGTGTATTTTGATAGTGGGCATCAAATACAATCCGAGCATCCACTCCTTCATAAGCGCTATAACTGATCATTGCTTCAATCAAACAACGACGCGCTTCTTCCATTCCACCCCCATCCCGCTTGCGTTGCAGCAGGGGCCAGACTCCGATGACATTGTAGCCGTCTACATATAAGATGGCTTTAGCTAAAGTGCGTGACATAATTTAAAACTCAGGTACTGTTTCATGGGACAGGACGGGAGTATGGAAACGGACGCGGTTTATCTAAAGGATTAAACACGACACAAGTCTTCCACATCACCGTCATCATCGATACTTGAAGACTGATCAATAATTTAATCCGACTTAATAAGGTTGCCTGAACTCACTTCCTTTGATGCCCATTGTATTAAGGGCTTGACTCGGCAGTGAACTATAGCAAAAAAAGCTAACTATGTAGATAGTTTACGCTTTAAATTCTATAATGACACTTTTTTCGTTACATTTCATCATATTTATTTAAGATCTGTCTTTTGTCATTGGAGGGAGTAGGGTACCTCCGAAGGCAATTACAGGGGGAAGGAGAAATCTCAATTCACCCTTACCCATAACCAATGACTACCTTGATGTCACAATTTCTGGTAGCTTAACTATATGAAAGCTAATGACCACACTAACTTAAGTCGTTAGTGAGTCTTTGTACTTACTTAATCGTTCGGGTTCGGAGAAATCAATGTTAACA
This sequence comes from uncultured Lyngbya sp., assembly GCA_964401105.1. Lineage (GTDB taxonomy): Bacteria > Cyanobacteriota > Cyanobacteriia > Cyanobacteriales > Microcoleaceae > JAAURB01. The sequence goes on from CAYNXM010000387.1 coordinate 1,590, forward strand.
ATCCTATTTCAATTTGTTTTAGCTGCTTTAGTGATTCTGTCTTTTTTGATGGTTGTTGGGGTGCCGTTTGCCTACGCTTCTCCCCAATATTGGGATCAGTCTAAGCCTCTACTGTATGTCGGTTCTGGGCTTTGGGCAATCTTAGTCATCTTGGTGGGCGTTTTGAACTTTTTGGTTGTGTAACAACCGCAGTCCTCGTGGAGTTGGGGGAAATTTTTATCATCACCTCAACTCTTGAACATCTGCTAAAATCTATGCACCGATGTCATCAACAAAGCATCACAACGACAACCACTCCAGTACAGGTGAAATACCACCAGACACAACCGCAAATGCCGCCTACCATTTAGGTGAACAGGTGGCAGTCAGGGGTCTAAATTAAATACTGAGTAGAAAGTGTCAAATATCGCAAAAGTGATGAAAAAGTAGCCTCAAGTTCTTCGGAATGAGAGAGTAGGGTCGGCTTGATACCGCCTGTGTGCTGCCGTAATTGGTAGGTTCGTAGCGACTGATGCTACCACCAAGATTCTGTTTTTAAGCATCCGCAACAATTCGGATTTTAGGAACGGAGTATGTCAACTGCAACTCACTCTCATTTAAGATATGGCAGTTTTTGAAGGAACTTTTACTCAAACCGAATCATTTAGACTGGCGATTGTAATTGGTCGTTTTAATGATTTGATTACTGAAAAATTATTAGCAGGCTGCCAAGATTGTCTGAAACGGCATGGTGTCGATTCTAACCCAGAAGGAACACAGGTTGATTATGTCTGGGTTCCAGGTAGTTTTGAAATCCCCATGGTTGCCAATCAATTGGCCCTGAGTCGTCGCTATAATGCCATTATCTGTTTAGGGGCAGTCATTCGCGGCCAAACGCCACATTTTGATTATGTCTCGGCTGAAGTCTCTAAAGGAATAGCAGCTACCGCCTTTCAAACGGGTGTTCCGATTGTGTTTGGGGTATTAACGACCGATACCATGCAACAGGCTTTAGAACGGGCAGGCATTAAAAATAACCTGGGTTGGGAATATGCCATGAGTGCCTTAGAAATGTCGAGTTTAATGCAACAACTTCATTCCTTCTCAGATGAGGGTCATCCCAATTCTGGTACAACTCGAGGAATGTTATCCTCAGCTTCGCCTCGGGCAATTGCGTCTGAGGTAACCTCAGAACCGTTAGAAACAGATTAATTTGATTGAAGTTGCATTTGACTAAATAATTGTAAACCAGAACTCCAGACTAAATAGCCCTGTTCATTCAGGTGTAAACCATCTGTACTTAGTTCCGGTCGCAGTTGACCCCGTTCATCGGTAAATAAAGGATGTAAATCTAGGAAAAACACTCCTTCTGCCTGGGCGATTTCTTGCAATTCTCGATTCAGATAACGAATTCGGCGGTTAGGGATATTTTCGAGGCGATCGCGACCTTCCCAAGTGGCTTTTTCATCACTGTGGGGTAAAATGGATTGAACGACGATCTGAGCGTTGGGATGTGCCCAGCGTAACTCTTGAATAATTGCCTGAGAATTGTATAACAGAGTTTCGTTATCAATACCCCGCAGCAGATCGTTAATTCCAATCATCACAAAGATGGTTTCGGGTTGAGTCACATCCAGCAGATTTAACCGTTTGAGTAAGCCGGCTGAAGTTTCCCCAGAAATCCCCTGATTGAGCCATGTCCGCCCTCCCGGCAACAGTTGGGGAGGAAACCATAAACTGAGAGAATCACCCGCTAAAATCGTTAAATGAGGCGGGCTTTGTTCTGCTGCGGCCATCGCTTCTCGTCTTAGCTGCATCACCCACTGTTGATAATTCCAGCGATGTTTTGGCCCCAATCTGTGGGCGGGTTGATAGTCTTGCGGAATGATGTCAGTAGTAGGAGATGCTAATACAGCAGATGTATTAGCTTGAGCATGATGAGATACAGTTTCTCCCTGTATGTTCAACACAACGACCCACAAGAGTAACAGTCCATTACCCATCAGGGAAAGTGCTGCCCAAGTTGGAATGGTTTTCAAGCGAATAAACAATTGATCTAGACTAAACCGATAACAATACTCATCTCCCTATCTTCTCATCTTTTTTGACTCTTTTTGGTATTGAATCAAGCGTGATGAAAACGAAGGGAAGAAACCCACAAGTGGATTTTTCTTTGAGGTGACTCTTTTAAAATGTTGTCCCATTCCAGCCCCACATATGACGGGGGGCATCGGCAAACTCAATATAAATACGGTCAAGGGGAATATCTAATAATTTGTTAATTTTTTGACAAAAGTCTTGACTTAAGGGTTTAGTTTGGTTGGCAGGTAAACCAATACTTTTAATTTCCATGTAGCAGACTGGGTCAGTGGTGCCGGCGAATGTCATGGGCACATCTGCTTCAAATGCAGTCATCACGTAAGATTCTGGTTTACTTAAACCGTTGGCTAAAGTAGCGGATAAATCCTTGAGTAAGGCTTCTACTTCGGACTTTTGAGGTTGAGAAACAGAGGTTTGAACTTTAATCAATGGCATGGCTAGACTGGAAGCAGATTGACTATGTTTGAGTAGGATAGCAGATGAGGGTGATAAATTCTCTCCCCTCACCCCATTTTAAGTTTGATTATCCACCGTAATTCCAACCAGTACTGGCTAAGTCGAGAATATCTCCTTCACGATGTACCCCGGCTGCTATCACTTCTCCGACAAATACGGTATGATCGCCTTGTTCAACTGTTCCGACTACTTTACACTCTACATAACCGAGGGAGTCTGAAATAATCGGGCAACCGGTTTCTCCGAAGTAAAATTCGACATCTTCAAATTTATTACCAACCCGGCGTTGTGGCTTAAAAAATGTCTGGGCCATTTCTTTTTGTCCAAGTTCGAGGAAACTGAGAGAAAATACGCCACTGGCGGCAATCATAGCATGGGATTTAGAATCATTTTTCACACAATTCACCACTAAAGGAGGTTGAAAGGAGGCTTGCATCACCCAACTCGCGGTAAAGCCATTCACCTCGTCTCCGTCTTTGACACCACAAATATAAAGGGCGTGGGGAATTTTTCGTAAAATTGTTTTTTTGGCTTGTTCATCTAATGCCATGAATAGACTTCTCCTAATATCTTCCAACGTTTACTTTAGCAACTAACGGGGAATCGATCGCACTGACTGAGGTATGATATTATTCTTGCTCTCTTGATTTTTGGGTAAACTGCAATTTTATATGATTGTTAACTGTTTATTTTATCAGTTTGACATCACTCCTAGAACATAGTCAAATTGATTGACAGAGTGATTGGTTGAGATATCAAAGATAAAGCCATCTGATTCAGCATAAATATCTATGATTTTTGGCAGTTCTCCGGATTTATTAAAGCTGAGAATTTGATACAGTTTTTGACCTTTTTTAATGGATGTTCCTAAAGCAACACGAGATTGAATCATTCCACCTGCCGGGGCATGATATCGTTTGAGTTGACTTTTGGGAGTGAGTAAAATCTGATTATTATCTGTTTTGTTAATAGGAAAATCGGGGATATTTAGCATTCCTTTGGTTGATAAATAGTTTGTAATTCCTCGAACCCCTTTTTCAACAGATTGAGGATTCATCATCATTCCTGAACCCAGTTCAACTGTCCAAGATTAAATATCAAATTTTATCGGTTTTCCACAGGTTTCTAAGGCTGTTTCTAAAGCGAGCCAGGGTTTGAGAAAGGCTTCGTCAAAGGCATCTCCATCATAATCATTCATCAAGATTCCACGTTCTAAGAGAAAGGCTTTGGCGCTCGATTGACGAGCATGAAAACAATATAAATAATCAATCGCTTGATTACTAGAACTATGTAAATCAATGACATAATCGGCATATAAACATAAAGAATGGAGTTGATATCGATAATATTCAGAATAGGTTAGGCAACTTTGAGATTGAATCTGTTGTAATATTGTCTTAAATTTTTGTATAATATTCTGGCGATATTTGTTTTTGATTTCTATTGGATCTAACTGCAAATTAGATTGAGCAAAAGCAGTAATATCCGCATCTGTTTTTTCATAATCCCAGAAAATTCTATTCCAATCTTTGCCATCATAAATATTGTAACGACCGGAGGAAAAATGATGAGATCTTTGAGAGGTACTGAGGGGGTTACAAACAGGCACTAAGCAAATTTCCCCAGACAGTTGAGTCCCATCCAGATTAACTAAAAACTCTATTAATTGCTGAATGACCCCATTACCGCTAATTTCTGCCCCGTGTAAATTTGATTGAAGATAAGCTTTTTTTCCCGGTTGTGCCCCTTTAAACTGGTAAACTTGAAGCACCAGGCGATCGCCCGAGGCTAATTGTATGAGGGGAATTGAAGAAATAGTGGGTCTCTTGACGCTCCCTTGACTGAAAGTGAGGGATTCTTGGACTCACTATAGCCCGTTCAGGTTGCCCTTACTACTGGTCTTACGCGGTGATGCCTAGTCTTTCAACTAGCTTCTCAAGCGTGAATTTCCGTCCGCCCGGCGGTATTTTTGTAGAGTTCTCAATCGAGACAAAGTTACTACTCACTTAG
>CAYNXM010000388.1:0-13235 GCA_964401105.1 uncultured Lyngbya sp.
AGCCGCTTTTGATATTTTAGTCGAAGCGCTTCAAACCACAGATAATATAGCAGCACAAGTGGCAATTGTGAATGCATTAGCTTCTGTTGGCAATCCTAAATGTGTGGAAGTTTTAACTAAATTTGCTTCGGATGAATCTGTGGATTCTTATGTGCGTGAGTCAGCCACGAGTGCTTTATCTCGCTTAGATTTGGTAATGAATTTTAAGCGTTAGTTATTAATCCTCTTTAATCACTTTGGGTAAAAAATAAACGATAGTTACTCTGGCAGGGGAATTCTACAAACAAAGTTCAATCGCAAATCAGGCTGAACCCTTTCAATAGACTTATGGGAGTGAAGCATTGAAACAATGAGCAACAGTAGGCTAACTCATGTCCTCCTCAATTAGTGCTTTTTCAATGAGGTAGTCACTCGCCTCTTTCTCTAGCCTATGGACTCTATTATGCAACTCACTCCCTGAATATGTTTGATATGATTTGAAGATGTCTTTGTAATGATTCCCAGTGTCTCGTATTGCGAGAGGAAGTTTTTTGTTTTGGTACATTGTCCTTATAACTGTTACTCCACCAGAAGTCCCTAATACTGCTAATGCAATCCATCCAGCAGGGTGACTAAAAAAAGAAGCTAGCGCAATAGTAAATCCTACAGGCCCAAGCAATAATAAGGCAGTAACTGCAAGAAATACCCACCAACCACTATTGATGAGTGCCAAAATTGCTGCTTGTATCTTCTTATATTTTACCTTATAAAGATCATTGAGACTTAGGTTGTATAGTTCTTTGCTACGAGCATCAGCCGTTTTTACCACCGAAACCATAAAATCTTCAAATCGCTTATACTTATCCATTCATCTTCTCTCCTAGTTTCTCCTTTACAAAGTTAGATAGCCGCTCTATTTCTTCATTAAATTGGATTTCAAGAAGCGGAAGTTGTATGTTACTAGGCAAGTCTGCACAGTCCAGAACATCAATGCTGTCATAGTGTGTACCCGGAGACTTTGTCCTTTTCTGGATCTCTTCAGTTACTTTTTCCAGAATTGTGAAGTGTTCTCCAAAAAAAGCACCAGGGAACAAATTGATAGCGATAACAGGGTATTTACTAGTGCATAGATATACCTGCTTTTCAGCATAAGATGCCTGGTTATTCATTAAAAAGAATATGAATCGTCCCCAGTACCCCCAAGAGATCATATATTCAACTTCTTTTTCTGGTTGATTATCAGAGAGAACTTGACTATTGGGATTGAGGTTGGTCAATCTTGTGGATGTTTTGTATGCTTCTAAAAGAAGCTCACTCCTAAGTTTTTCCTCCTCGATATTAATGGCATCACAAATATAAGTAAATGTACTAAGTGCATCACGACGTACCTCGTCAGCAAACCATTCAGATATCGAATCTAATTTGTTTCTTACCCATAGAAATTCCTCCCGAAGAAAACCCGATAGTTCTTTTATCTCATATGAGACACTAGCCATTTCTGACACTATCGCCTTCATTAGCTTTCTCGATTTTCGCTTTTGTACAAAATCAAACACCTTTCCTGAAATTGTTCCTAGAAGTGTGAGAGCAGCAGGGACCTCTATCATTGTTACTATTCTCCTTTAGCAGAGAGACGTAGCTTTCTAGATTGTACAACTTGGACTAACTAGGGTGTATTCGGACTATCTCACGATTAAGCTCAACCGCCGCCACTATGCAGCACAGTTAGCCTACTTTTACATTTTTTGACTGCCGGTTGCAGCGAGAAGATTTGTCAAAGTACTAAACACCAAAGTATTGAGCTTTTAACAACTTAACCTTCTTGTGTTACTCTCGCTAAAGTATAATTGAGTGCGATCGCCATTCGACTAACGTTCTGTTGAGGAGCTACAGGATCAAATTGTGGAGTTACGGAGTTTAGGGTTTAGGATAACATGGAGTGAGGCTCATTAAAAAATCCTACCCAATTGTGTAGCGTTTGAGTAGGATTTTAGAGTGTTAAAGGAATTAATTTAAAGTAATCCGGTATTGGCTCCTACTTTGCCTGTAGCCAGTTCCACTTTAACGATTTTACCCCCCATTTTCATAATCCGTTGCTGTTCTCTGAACCAGTTATCATAAGGGACAAGCTTGGTGAAATAGGTATTTTGTAATTCCCGTTGTGTCCGAATGCGAGTTTGGCTTGGGACACAGGCAGTTACTCTAAACATTCTCATGGGTTGTGAATCTCCTGAATTAAATTTTTACCTTTAAGCAACAGATTTTTAATGATTAATTAATGGATCTGTCTTGAAATTTATTAAATGGTAAAGCCGGGAGTCAAGGATCAATACTAACTCGTTAAAACTCATCGATTAGTTCAGATCAGCCTTTGACGCTCTAGCATTCATCCTAGACTTCCCTGGCTTCATCAACGATGAACTTACAGAAGAATCAATTGATAGATTAATCCTTCCCCATTTCATCTGGGAAACAGTCTAGCTTAAGCCAGAACTAATGTAGTCGAAGTAAACGCCCATTTCTTTACCAGCATCAGCACCGACTAAACCAGCGGTAACTTCTTTCATGGCTTGAATTGCATTAACGGTAGCACCAACAGGTACACCCAAAGAATTGTAGGTTTCTTTTAAACCGTTGAGCACGCGCTCATCAAGAATGCTCGGATCTCCGGCTAACATCGCATAGGTTGCGTAACGGAGATAATAGTCTAAGTCACGGATGCAAGCAGCATAGCGACGAGTGGTGTACATATTACCACCCGGACGAGTGATGTCAGAGTACAGCAGAGACTTAGCCACTGCGTCTTTGACGATATTTGCTGCGTTAGCGCTGATGGCGGTTGCAGCCCGAACCCGCAGCTCACCCGTGGCGAAGTAACCTTTGAGTTTGTCTAAAGCTGAAGAATCAAGGTACTTTCCTTGAACGTCAGAGGAATTAATAACAGAGGTAATTGCGTCTTGCATGATGATAAATGTTGAGCTTTCTTCAAAAAGTTGCTGAGTTGATTAACAGTTTATAATTGAGAGCTTGAGGGACTCTAAGCGCCCAATTAGGACATTTCGCCAATCACGTAATCAAAGTAAGCACCGGCTTCGGCTGCGTCATCACCGGATAACAAACCGGTTGCAACGCTCTTCATTGCCCGTACTCCTTCTTTAACCGCATCAATCGGAGTACCCAGAGATTTGTACATTTCTTGAACACCAACAATACCGATTTCTTCAATCGGAGTTGTGTCACCTGCAACAATTCCGTAGGTGATTAGACGGAGATAGTAATCCAAATCCCGCAAGCAAGTTGCAGTCATTTCTTCACCGTAAGCGTTTCCACCCGGAGAAACCACATCAGGGCGCTTCTGGAAGAGTTGGCTACCTGCTTCTTTGATGATGCGATCGCGAGCACCACTCATGGTTTCAGCGATCCGAACGCGACGTTCACCGCTAGTGACAAAAGATTTGATCCGGTCTAACTCACCGGGGCTGAGATAGCGTGCCTCAGCATCAGCATTGACGATAGATTTTGTAACGATACTCATTTTTTACCAAAACGTTTAGCTAACGTGTTCATTTGTGAAGTACCCAACATCAAATCAAAGATTATGATGTGGACTTCCTGCTTCATCCGCCGTTGCCTCGTTGTACAAGTACAGCTTAGTCTTACACAGCGTCCACAGGCAGACACCCGTCTTCGGCGGGCTAAATTTGTCTAGACATTTGTTAAACCTATCACTCAGCGAGGAATCGCGGGAGCTGGGGTTCACTTTTTAGTATCTTTTGATTATAAAGATACTGGTACCGGGTGACACAAAGTATGGCCGTGCTTCCTGACACAAGCTCATCCTCTGCTACACCGAACTTGACAGCAATTGTACCACTTGCTGGGCAGTTAACCGAAGTCCTAACTCAGGGTTAGTTGTCCGATTCTCTCCCCATTTCTTCAAGGGATCGTTCAGGTCTGAGTCCGGAAAAAGCGCTTGTGTGACATCAGTACCTATCGCATGTATTTTCGGGCATGATGCTCACAATATGAGTCAGTTTGTAATAGTTTTTAACATTTATTCTCAGCAGATGGATGATAATTCCTGGATTTTGGGTGATTTGTGAAGGGGTGTTAGGGGGTAATGGAGAGACTGAAGTGGGCTGTGGTCAATCATTGTGAGGGCTTGGAAAAAAAAATTACTCTCTTAACCCGGTTCGCGAAAGCGGTTGTGCATGACCCTGGGGTCTCTACTCTCTCAAACAACTCATGATTAATCAGCTATGGTGCTATACAATACCAAAGATTAAACCTCTAACTTCCAGAATGTTCAAGCTCAGCTTTCTGCATCGAGATCACTCCGTTATTTGGACATCAGTCCTCCTCAGTTGTCTTGCACTAGTCATCGGGTTAATCACCCTGATTCAACCCGTTTGGGCTGGAATCAATGACGATCGCTTCGATGGTAATATTTTTGCCTTGTATGCGGGGAATGGCTCTTTAGTTCCCCCCAGGGTGACTCTAGCAGAATCAAGAGCGCGATCGCGAGTCGCTTTACTGGTGTTTTTCCTCGATGACAGCAAAGATTGCAAACAGTTTGTCGATACAATATCCCAATTGCAACGCTACTATGGTACGGCGGCGGACTTTATACCCGTTAATGTTGATGCTCTCCCCAGTGAGGGGGTGAATAATGCCGAGCAAGCAGGTTATTATTACAGCGGTTATGTGCCTCAAACAGTAATGCTCAATCAAGCAGGTGTTGTGGTGCTCGATGTTGCCGGACAAGTATCTTTTGAGGCGATTGATGATGTCTTTCGAGACGTTTTTGATTTATTGCCCCGTTCCGAATCAGTTGAACTGAAACGTCGCTCTTTCAATGAATTTAACTCCGAATTAGTACCGAGCGAATCATGACAAAATGGGGTGAAGTCCGGAATAATTATACAAAACTTAACATATTTGCTATAATATCCGAAACAAGAGCAACCAAGCTTTGCCTCATTGCCTCATCACTGGCTGATGTCACCTTTTTCTTTTTCAAAACACTTTCAGGGATGACCCAATTTTAAGTTAGTGCAGAGGCAGTTTTTATGGATTTTACCCTAAACTTATGAATCCTCAATCCTCAACTCCAACTCAAGCCCAACCAGCTTCAGACCCCTCCCAAAGTCCACTTAAACCCACCGAACCCCAGCCGAGTTATGTCAAGCTAGCCATGCGTAACATGGTGCGGAAGGGAGGAAAATCTTTATTTCACTTTACCCTGACAACAGTTGCATTACTGAGCTTGCTGATCGGAGTTTCCTACTTAACCCGTTGAGGAATAACAGATGGATGTTGAGGTCGAAGTCAATATTCAGGATAATTTTTGGCAATCCGAATTAGACCCTGAGGATGACTCAAGCATTTTGTCTGATTATCCTCAACCTCTGATTTCAGTGTCCCAATGGCAACAATGGTTTAGCCAGTGGCTGCAATTAGTCTCAACTGACTTACCCCCAGCAGCAAGCTATCAACTCAGTTTGCGTCTCACCGGTGACAACGGTATTCGCACCCTCAATGCCCAATACCGCCACCAGGATAAACCGACAGATGTGTTAGCGTTTGCATCTTTAGAAGCCAATCTGCCCCACTCTGCCGAATGTCTCCAATCTCAACCCCTCTATCTGGGTGATATTGTGATTTCAGTCAATACTGCCGATCGACAAGCCCGACAACAGGGACACTCATTACAAACCGAACTAGCCTGGTTAGCGGCCCATGGCTGTTTACATCTGCTAGGTTGGGATCATCCCGATTTAGATAGCCTCAACCGAATGATCGATCAGCAAGCCACTTTGCTACAAGCGATCGATTTAGAAATTCACTCCTATTTACCCGAAATAGTGTGATACGGAAGAGGGCACGCTACAGAAGACCGCAAAGCGAAGCCAACCGCGAACGCAATTTATATTCCATAGTGTAGAGGTAGATTAGCCCCATTGCAACGATGATGATGTTAGATTTCAACCTAAATTAATCGAACTGTTCTCGTCCCAACTGTGCTGACTTCAAACTTTCTCAATAATGGATTTAGATAAAACCACAATTTCCCCGTTGCCGACTCAGTTTTTCTCCAAATCTGAGGAAACCCAAAAATCTGTTTCCTCAGAGTCAGACTCCTCAGTAGAAGGAGATCGATCTCAATCCTGGCAAGTCGCAACCAACTTATTCATCAGTTTTCAGTATGCTTGGACGGGTATTACCTATGCCTTTAAAACTCAGCGTAATTTTCGGATTCATACTGTCATTGGTAGCCTCGCCATTAGCCTGAGTCTGATTCTCAATCTCAATCCAGTAGAAATTGCTATTATTGGACTCACTATTGGGGCAGTGATGGCAATGGAATTATTAAATACTGCCATCGAATCGATTGTAGACTTAAGTGTAGGACAGTCGTTTCATGAATTGGCGAAAATTGCCAAAGATTGTGCGGCTGGGGCAGTGATGATCTTTTCGTTGGCGGCTGTTTTAGTGGCTGGAGTATTACTCCTGCCGCCGCTATTGACTGTAATAATGCAATGGGTTTAAGGAGTAGAAATGAATGATTATCGTGATCGATAATTATGATAGTTTCACCTACAATATTGTTCAATATTTAGGGGAATTAGGTACAGAATTGTCTGTCGCGGCTGAGGTGAAAGTTTATCGTAACGATCAAATTTCTATTGAGGACATTCGTAACTCTCAACCCGATGGCATTGTGATTTCTCCAGGGCCAGGTCGTCCAGAGGATGCTGGGATTTCTCTCAGTCTGATTGAACAGTTGGGGCCGACATTACCCATTTTGGGAGTATGTTTAGGACATCAAAGCATCGGTCAGATCTTTAACGCTAAAGTAGTCTCTGCCCCAGAATTAATGCATGGTAAAACCTCTGAAGTTCATCATACTGGTGTTGGAGTATTTGAGAACTTAGATAATCCCCTAACTGCCACCCGCTACCATAGTTTAGTGATTGACCGCCCCAGTTGTCCGGATGTACTAGAAATTACCGCATGGGTCGATGATGGTACGATTATGGGAGTCCGACACCGAGATTATCCCCACATTCAAGGGGTGCAGTTTCATCCAGAAAGCATCCTCACCCACCACGGAAAGCAATTGCTACGAAATTTTTTAATCTCTTTGTCCAAAAAACCTGTAGGATAGATCACTTGAATATTCTCTCGTTAATGTGACTGGTCGTTGCCACAATAGTAATTGAGCGTCTTTGAAATTATGAAACGACGACAGTTTATCCAGTTTGCTCAAATTAGCGCCTTGAGTGCGATCGCTTCTACTGTAGTCTTTCCCGGATCTGATTCTACAGCACAATCTGCCAATCAGCTTACCATTCAGTGGTTAGGCCACACCTGTTTTTATTTTACCGGTGGCGGGTTGCGGGTTTTAGTTAATCCCTTCAAACCCTACAAGCAAACGGGCTGTACAATGGGTTATCGTAATCCAAAGATTGATACTCAGTTAGTCCTCATTAGTAGTCGTCTATTGGATGAAGGATCGATTGATGGGTTTGCTGGAAATCCGGCTTTACTCCATGAATCTGGAGTTTATCAGTTTGATGGTACCCAAATTCAAGGCATTCGTACGGAAAAAGATCGCTATAAAGGACAACGCTTTGGCACTAATATCGCTTGGGTGTGGAAACAAGCAGGAATTAAAATTTTACACCTAGGTGGACTGTCTGGGCCAATCGAGAATGAAGAACGGATTTTGATCGGTCGTCCAGATGTGATGTTAGTTCCGGTTGGGGGTGGCCAAAAATCCTACACCCCAGAAGAGGCAAAAGAGATTATTGACTATTTAAACCCTAAAATTGTTATTCCAACTCATTACAGAACTCAAGCCGCTGACGAAGCCACTTGTGATTTGGTCCCGGTTGAACCGTTTTTACAAGTAATGCAGGATAATACCGTGCGTCAACTGCCGGGAGATACATTAACTTTAACCCCAGAGGGTTTACCGCAACAAGGGACAACGGTAGAAGTTCTTACGTACAATTTTGGTTCTGCCGTTTAGCTTGCCCAGCGTTTTTTCCATTGAGAGGTCGGTTCTAATCCAGACAATTGTTGTTCTTGTTGCCGACGTTGAATAATCACTTCTTTAGTATCAGATAGATTGGGATCGCGATAGGGAATAGCCGCGCGAGTTTGCAAGTGTTCAATTTCTTTTAGAGACAGGGCAGGTAAGCCCATGGGGGAAAAACTGGCAATCGTCCCCGGTGTGCGTCGTCCGACGGGAGGGGTTGAACCAATATTAAGACCAGCCGCCATCAGCGCGGTTCTAGCAGCGGCTGAACATACATAAGTCGCTAACTGACCGTTTGGGGTCAAACAGTGAGACAGGAGGGTTAGAAACTCAACTGTCCATAGCTGCGGACAGGTGGGGGGTGAGAACGGATCGAGAAAGACAGCATCGGCTTGAAAACCTGAACGATGAACCTGTTGTAGGGTTTGTCTGGCATCTCCAATGAGTAATTTGGCTTGAATTTGATCGCTTTGTAATTGATGGGTTGTGGCGAGAGTGGTTAAATATTCAGCAACGGGATCGCGATAACTATTCAAGAGATTATAGGCGATCGCGGTTTGAGGAATCGTCGGATCGAGTTCTAAACCGAGAAGATGAATTTGACAGTTGGGGTTGACTTGCCAAATAGCGGTTAATGCAGCAGCGCTATTGTAGCCTAAGCCGTAACAGATATCGAGTAAATAGAGTTGGGGTTGTTGAGCCTTTTGTCGGAGTTGGAGGGGTTCAACATATTTATATTTTGCTTCTTGTTTTGCACCAAAATGGCTGTGAAATGCTTGATTAAATTCTGTGGAAAAGAAGGTGTAAGAACCATCGGCGGTAGGTTGTAGGTTGTAGGCTGACATTTTAAATTTAAAAGCCTCAGAAGGGGAAAAGGAAGCCAGAAAATAGATAAGTTAGCGATTGGATGAATTTATGGGAGAAAAAAATAGTCAAAAAATGCCAACTCCATTTTACCAGAGTCCACTTCAAAGTCGATTAAATCAAACTCAGTATCTGATACTTCTTCTTAAACAGTTGGGTGGGACAGAAACTGACACCGCAAGCTTTCCGTAGTTTTTACGATGACTGCTACAATTTCATCATTAGAAGAACAAAAAGCTTTACTACAAACGACTATCAGAATATTAAAAGGTTATGATTACATGGTGTTAGGAAATACCAAAAATTTATAATATATAATTGGCTAAATGGCTTAAACAGAAGAATGTAGCTTTCACTTTACGTCAGAAATCGGATGATTCACTTCGGCTTTGAATAGTTCTATGTCAAAGCAAGTTGTTAACCACAGCTAAATTTCACTATAGCTCTGAAATCATAAATAGGTTTTGCAATTCTTGTGTTAATTTTTTGATTACATTGAGTGAAATTGAGCTTAGTCTCCTTCCCCATGAACACACGATCGCTCCCTCGAGTCAGGATTCGATCAGATAAAAAAGGTTAGTTATTCCATCACAGTACAGAGTTACTCTTGTCTGAGTTTCTCACATCTGATTCGGTCTTGCCATAAAAGTAAATTTTTTATTAAATCGCAAATTTTGTATTGACAATAAAAAAAGCTTGATATAACATTAGTTTTATAAAGCAGTTCGTAAGCCAAAAACGCTCTGTTTAATACCATTTCAGAGTTCAGGGTCGTTTCAAGTTATCAGTGTCATCCTTGATTTAGAATGATCTCAGATGATTTGCTCCAGTTCGATTTGATCGTCTTTCACCCATAGCGATTAATCAGTGAGCATTCCATAGTTGCATAGTTTGTGTTCATCAAAGATAAAGTAGCAACTTTTCACACTATTTTATTCACCGAGTCAATAGCGGAGAATATGTGATACGAAGATACAAGCGGGTATCGGCTCAATTAATATCATCATGGTGTAGTACTCCGCTTGAGTATCATTAATATCAGATTCGGGAAATGACTTGTAATATCAAACGGTTTAAGCCTGATTGGTTTAAAGATTTATGTTGGTTGATTATAAGTATTCCAGCGGATATGATATGAATCCTTTTTTTGTTGTTTTTGCGAAATAATAGCTTAAACGAAGGATTTACGTTAAGAATGATGGGATGAATGGATAACAACGGGCGATAAAAAAACCTGTTATTTATTCTTTACCCCAGGTGAATCAAAATAGTTAAATATCAAAACAGAGAGACTGTTGACGAACTTAACAGAAAGGTTCAAGTCGATAAAATCGTTAATACAAAGAGCAGATTTATCGCCTTCCAAGCTTAAAAATTGAGTGAATCAGAAGTATTAGTCCTGGTTTATATTCTAGAGGACGAAACACTTCTAACCACTGTTTTTGCTGAAAAAAATCATCATAAATTTTTAGTAGAAAATGGTTAAGAGCAATTAACTATTTTGTAACGCCAGATTGATCGCTGGCGGAAAGATTGAGATGTTTTTCAAAAATTTTAAACTCCCCCTTTTTTAATCCCGATCAATTCAGGATTAGAGCGATTCAGAGTGCTTTTAAATTCGGTTTAATACAACCTGCAAATCAACAATTCATTTATTTAATGGAGACTAAAAATCGTGGCAAATCCAGCACCATTACAAACCTATTTTAATCCTTTACCTGAAGCGTTTGTTCGCGACTTCTTTGATGACTTACAACGTAATGTTAGTGAGGATCTCGTCAGTGTTACCTCAATCACAATCAGTCGTGATGGTACATTGGTTTATTACGATCAAGGGGAAAATGGCTTTGATGATGATATTGCGAATCCCACTAATATTTATAGCGTTGATAACTTAGGTGGAACCCAAATTTGGGGAGATGGAGATGTAACCAATGGCGCTGCTCCCGGTATTGCAGGAGATGTATTAAACGCGGGTGATGTGATCATCCTGAATAACGTCATTAATGCTTTATTACCGCAGAATAACCCAGCAGATGCCTTTGATGGCGGAGACAAATTTGCCAGTACCGCTGCCGTCTCAGCAACCCGATTAATTTGGCCCCAGGGTGTTCAAAGCTCCCCCAGTGGTACTTTTACAGGTTCAACAGTCCTAGCCGGAGCCGTAGAAGTTGTCGATACATTTGAATATGGTACAGCCTTTACTGCGGTTATTGGAGAAAATAGTGATGCAAGAGGTACCACCAGTATCTTTGAAGAGGTCAGAGCATTTATCACAGCCGCTGAAGATGGTACAGAAGTGTTCCTGAATGGAACCTCTCAAGGTACGATTAATCAGGGTCAAACATTAGTCATTGCAGACGTTAATGAAGCCGATCGGATCACCACAACAGATGGCAAAGCCGTTGAAGCCCACCTCCTCACAGGCGATGATGATGGTAACTTTGAAACCCGTTGGTATAGTCTGACTCCCGATGCAGACTTAGGAAATGATTACTTCTCTCCAGTCACCACCAAAACAGAAGATTTTAATAATGAATTTGGCGAAAGAACTCTAGAAATCGAGTATTTTATTCATAATCCCGGTACTTCCAGCATCACAGTCAATTGGCAAGGGAGTGATAACACTGGCGGTAGTTTTACAGTCGCCCCTGGCACAACAGAAACCATTAATACAGCCGCCCTACCCCTGAGTGGATCTGGAACAGTCGCCTTACCCGAGGACTCAGCGATTCGTTTCTTTACCGAAGATCCGGCTGATAAATTTGCAGTTGTCAGCGCCTTGGATGTACCGACCGAAAGTTCCGGGGGTCGTGATTATGACTGGGGCTTCACCTTACAAGATGTTAACAGTCTCAGCACCGGGTTTGTTACAGGTTTTGCCTTTGGTTCAGCCAACCCAGACGGAACACTCGCTTCAGAAAACGGGAGTCCAATTTGGGTAACCGCCGTTGCAGATACTACAGTCACTGTAGACTGGGACGGAAACCTCAACACCACCGGAGATCAACAACAGGTTCAAGTTAATGCATTAGAATCAGTTCAACTGTTCGACTCCGATAACGATCAAAGTGGTGCGCGAGTCTTTACAACCGATGGAACGTTAATTACAGGTGCGTATGGAGAAGATGCCTTAGCTTCCAACGTGGGCGATCCTTTTATCGATTTTGGCTATACCATTCGTTCTTTACCCGCCTTATCCATTGAGAAAGCCACCAATGGAGAAGATGCAGACGTTCCCACTGGCCCTATTCTCAACGTCGGTGAGACAGCAACCTTTACCTATGAAGTCACCAATACAGGCGGTCTTGAGATCGCGAATGTCCAAGTCACTGACGATGGCGGCCCCGATCCCAGCTTCAACCCCGATCCAGTTTTGAGTAACGGCTTCAATGTTGGAGATACAGATGCGGATAATCTACTCGATCCAGGAGAAGTTTGGCAATATATTGGGACTCGCACCGTAACACCTGGTCAATATACCAATATCGCAACAGTTACAGGAGACGATCTCAATGGAAACCCGGTAGCCCCCGATGCTGATCCTAGTAACCACTTTGGTCTGAACCCTGATTTAGAGATTACCAAAACTGCGACTAATATTACTAATCCTGATGGTAGTGATGGTGGCGCAACGGTAGACGAAGCTGGAGATGTGATTAATTACACTATCACCGTTGAGAATACAGGTAATGTAGACCTGACAACTGTTACGGTAAGCGATCCCTTACTAGAAACTTTAACAGGCCCTGTCGGAGATACAGATGGAGACGGTGAACTTGATGTTGATGAAACTTGGACTTACACAGGTTCTTATACTGTCACTCAAGAAAATATCGACAGTAACGGTATTGATACTAATGGTAACGCCGATAATGATGGAGATATTGATAATACAGCCACAGTAACAACAGATCAAACTCCACCGGAAGACGATGATGAAGATGTACCTGTAGATCCACAGCCTGGCTTGTTATTCGATAAAGTTGTTACTGGAGTTGATACCGCAGGCGATGGTATTCTTAACGCCGCCGGAGATATTATTGACTACGACTTAGTTGTTACTAATACAGGTTCTGTTACTCTGACTAATGTGACAGTTACCGATCCATTAACGCTGACTAACACTAATATTGGTGACTTAGCGCCTGGAGTCAGTCAAACTGTTTCGACTAGCTATGCTATCACTCAAGAAGATATTGATAGTAACGCGACTTTAGAACCCGATGATTTACTTCCGGGTCAAATTGATAATACAGCCGTAGCGGATAGTGATCAAACAGATCCTGTTTCCGATGATGAAGATGTACCGTTAACTGTTACTCCTGGATTAGTATTCGATAAAGTT
>CAYNXM010000389.1:0-18344 GCA_964401105.1 uncultured Lyngbya sp.
CTGTAACTTTGGCAACAGAGGAAAGCGTTAAGGAACTAGGTGAAATTCCTAGCGGTAATCCTGACTCAACCGTTAGAGTTAGGTCAGAGGTAGAAATATCCAGTTTTGGGTAGTTCTGTCTAGTTTTTAAGTAACGGTTGAAATCCACTCACATACTTTCTGATGAATAACCCTAATTCTGGTTCCCATCCGTCTCGGGCGATACGCCCAAGGGCACGCTTCGCGATCGCAATTAAGACCCTCAACTTTAGCTGGCCGAGTGGGGCTAAAGTCCTGCGTTCCTGTTCTCTGAGCGTTCCTCACGGAGAATTCTGGATGCTACTGGGAACCAATGGCTCGGGAAAATCAACCTTATTGCGTCTGTTGGCGGGTTTATTACAGCCCCAGTCTGGAGAAATTCAGCTTGAAGGGCGAGTGGGATATGTGTTTCAAAATCCCGATCATCAGTTAGTCATGCCAACAGTTGGGGCTGATGTTGCCTTCGGACTAGTTGAAGATCGACTGCCTATCTCTCAAGTCAAACAGCAAGTCACAGAAGCATTAGCAGCAGTCAAGTTAGAACATTTACAACGACGACCGATTTATGCTCTCAGTGGGGGCCAGAAGCAACGAGTTGCGATCGCGGGAGCTTTAGCGCGACATTGTGAAGTCTTGTTGCTTGATGAACCCACTGCTCTACTCGATCCCGATAGCCAATTAGATTTAGTCAGTCAAGTTCGTCATCTGGTCAAAACCCGAGGCATTACAGCCCTGTGGGTAACTCATCGTCTGAATGAACTTGACTATTGCGACGGAGCATTTTTATTAGAAAATGGTCGGGTTGCTGCCCAAGGCGCACCTGAACCCTTGAAACAGCAGTTAATGCTTGACGCTCCACCGTCCTAGAAGGACGGGGATTCCTGGTTCAGCGACCCATCATAACCTGACAGGATTTCTCCAACCAGGCTAGAGGACGAGTCTCCCCAGGCGTTAGTTAGGGTGCGCCCCACCCTACTTAATCCAAGCTGCAAAATATTAATTGCAGCGTTAGTATCGCGGTCGGCAGTATAGCCACAGCTACAGACGTGAGTTCTGGTAGACAAGGTTTTCTTGACTTGATTGCCACAGCTACTACATCTAACAGAGGTATAGTGGGCTGGTACGGCAACTACTAATTTGCCGTATTTGTCTCCAAAATACTCTAACCAACGTCTAAACTTGAACCATGCCACATCACTTATTGATTTGCTAAGACGACGATTTTTAACTAGCCCTTTAATATTTAAATCTATGCGCCAAGGGCGCAGGCTGCGCCAACACAAACAATCAAATCGTTAGATTGAATTAGACGGAGTGCTATTCTCTTGGCGAACTCTTCTCGCTGTCTGCTTACTTTTAAATGTTTTTTGGCATACCTAGTCTTTGCTTTTAAATAATTGTTCGATTGTGCTTGACCTCGAATAAATTTTCTCGACTTTAATCGATTGGCATAATTTAATTGTTTTTCTGATGAACGGTAAAACCGAGGATTCTCTATTACCGAACCCCGACTATCAGCATAGAAATACTTCAAGCCAACATCTATTCCAGTTGCTTTTAGCGATGGAGAAATTGGCTTTACTGTATCTCTTGGATCGATCTTGATAGAAAACTGCACGTAATAGCCATCTGCTCTCCTGAGAATACGTACTCTTTTAATCTGTTCTGGCTGGTAGAAATATATGTCTCTAGAACCAATCAGTTTTAAAGTACCGATATTCTTTTTGTCGGTGAAGGTTATTCGTTTACGACAATCTTGGAGTTTCCAGCCCGAAGTTTTATACTCGACAGAACGGGTATTGTGCTTAAAGCGAGGATATCCTTTTTTACCTGGAACATTCTTTTTGCAGTTATCGAAAAAACGATTGACTGCTCTAAGTACTCTTTCTACTGCTGTTTGACAGGCATGAGAATTTAGTTCCTTAACAAAAGAATGCTCTGCTCTCAGAAATGTATTATGCCTGAACATTTCAGTTTTACCCACGCCACGATTATCCATCCAGAAACGAAGCACTTTCTTACGAACAAACTGAGTCGTTCTAATAGCCTCTTCTATAGCTTGGATCTGACTGGCAACGGGTTTAACTTTATATTCGAGAACAAACATTTTGATACTGATGGTTTAGGTATCAAAATATATAATACCATAAAGCCGTCCTAGAAGCCTGCCCCCTTGCAGAAGGGGGGACGGGGCTTGTATCCCATTAATTTCGGTCAACTGACTCATTGAAGATTATCAAATCCCGCGCTGAGCTTCCCCCGCCACTTGTGCGACTGGATCTTGAGCGAGTTGTTCGAGGGTTTCTTGAGCCTGGGATCCCCCTAAACGATTGAGAGCCTGAACCACCCGATACCGCACTTGCCAATCTTCATCAGTGGCATAAGGAACCAACAGCGCCACAGCATCCGGGTTTCCCAATTCTCCTAATGCACTAATGGCAACGGTTTGGATCAAACCATTATCACCTTGTAATGCATCTTTCAGGATTTCAAACCCCAGGGGTTCGCCCATTTCCCCTAATGCCGCCACAACACTCATTTTGACTAACCATTCTGAAGTATTCTGATAAACCTGTTGTAAATCTTCAAAAGCAGATTTAAGTTTGAGTCCACCAATGGCATCGGCAGCAGCAGCCTGAACATCAGCTTCAGGATCGTGCAGCAGACAGCCTCGTAAAATCTCCTCCGATTTTGTTAAGTTTTGGTTGCCCAAACTGGCTAACTGACTCACGGCGGCATATCGTACCCGAGTATTTGAGTCGGCAATAGCAGTTTGAATTAACTCAAAGGCAATGTCGGGTTTAATTTCGCGTAATTGATTCACCCCTCGTAAGCGATCGCCTAAATCTTCTGAATTGATTAATGTTTGAATTGATTCTGGAGTCATCATGATGGGTTGAGTGTGATTTATTATTTGTCATTTGTTGCTAACAGTAAACCTATCACCTCCTCAACGGATCGATCCGCTTCAGGAATCTGCTCAACGTTTAAGACTCTGTTTTCGCCATCATCCGAATAATATCGCTACAGCAAATCATACCAATCACATTTTCAGACTCATCTAATACAGGGAGTTGATGAACTCGTTTTTCATGAAGGAGTCGCGCTGCTTCTGAGAGAGCTTTATCTGGGGTGATGGTTGCGACATCCTCTTTAGTCATTACCTCTTCAACAGTTTGACCCAAGGCTTTATGCAGTTCCTTTTCGTAGCGAGCTGGATTTTCTAAATAAATTACGCTATCAAAAATTGTAATATATGGGGGTGGAGTCACTCCGCTCTCTTGCCAGAGAATATCTGTTTCTGAGAGAATTCCCAGAAGTTTACCCGATCCATCAATCACCGGTACACTGCTAATTTTGTGGTCTGCTAAAATCTGAATGGCTTGCTGCAAAGGCAGTTCAGGTTTAACGGTGATGGGGTTGGGAGTCATTGCATCAGCAACAGTTTTAGACATCATCTTCTATGGTTTTCAAGAGCAAGTACCGTTGATCATATCTGAAATTGACTCATAATTCAGCCAGCATCGGGCAAACTCGTCACTATTTCGATAGAGTTATCTCTATAGCTGTCACTAAGAGCAGAGGAATGAAAGTCGAGTCGTAGAAAGAAGATTCCCCACGATTTTTAATCCAGGGAGTGTCAATCGAAATCTCCTTTGTCTATTATGATGGATGACACAGAAGCGGAAAGTTGCGGTGCGACCCCCGTCTCCACTCTTGGCAGGCTCTGCTGCTTTTTAAGCAGCCCTGCGCAGGTGGGCACTCCTGTGAGGCGGTGTCCCCGCCTGGGCGGGGATTACAGGTTTCCGGAGTCCGTGTCCCCTGAAAACACCCTAGGGGTTCATACCGGACGTTCCCGCCAAAATGCATCAAGAATCGGTTTAAATTTGTTTCAAGGGTAGTTAGATAGCTTATGGTCAGTGATGTGTCAGAGATAACAACAATTCCTGTAGCACCCCCCGGATATCGCTCCGGATTTGTCGGGATTATTGGTCGTCCTAACGTCGGTAAATCAACCTTGATGAATCAGATGGTGGGACAAAAAATTGCGATTACTTCCCCTGTTGCCCAAACCACTCGGAACCGACTCCGAGGGATTTTGACCCTCGATCAGGCTCAGATTATTTTTGTTGATACCCCAGGCATTCATAAACCCCATCATCAACTGGGACAAGTGTTAGTTAAAAATGCCCGCAGTGCGATCGCATCGGTGGATGTTTTGCTATTTGTTGTGGATGGATCTGTAAAAGCTGGCGGTGGCGATCGCTTTATTGCTGAGTTATTAGATCAAGTTAAAATTCCGGTTATTTTAGGGGTCAATAAAATTGATCAACAACCGATTAATTCTGAGGCAATCGATCAAAGTTATCAACAACTTGCTGAACCTCATTCCTGGCCAATTGTTGAGTTTTCTGCCCTCACAGGGGCTGGAGTAGAACAGCTTCAGCATCTGTTAATCGATCATTTAGAACCGGGGCCATACTATTATCCGCCTGATTTAGTCACGGATCAGCCTGAACGGTTTATTATGGCTGAACTGATCCGAGAGCAAATTTTATATCAGACTCGTCAAGAAGTGCCTCATTCTGTTGCTATTGTGATTGATCGAGTGGATGAAGCCCCAGAAATTACCCGAATTCTGGCTACAATTCACGTTGAACGGCCTTCACAAAAAGGAATTTTAATTGGAAAAGGGGGGCAAATGTTAAAAACAATTGGGACAGCCGCCCGTCAACAAATTCAGAAGTTAGTGGCAGGAAAGGTATACTTAGAGTTATTTGTGAAAGTTCAACCTAAATGGCGACAATCTCGTACCCAGTTAGCTGAATTGGGATACAAAGTAGAGGAGTAAAATATATTTTAAATTATCTTAATTGGAAAGATAAAAATATAATTGATTTAAGATAATTCAGAGTTTTATTGCTTTTTAAAATAAGTGATTTATGATGATAATTACCTTGTAGTTGCTGATTGCTTCTGGTGAAAAGCAGACGGGTTCAACTGACAATGTTAGAATGAGGTGAGCTAAGATTAACTACTGTTAAGAAGGTGTGCTTTAGACCCGCTGTTTTCGGTCATAGAGCTATCCTAAAATCAGGTTTGAGTGGAATAAACGCACCATGCCATCTTCTCCCCCTAACGCCGATTTAGAAGCTGGGTTAGCTGCCATAGCGCAAAAGCAATATATTGAAGCGATCGCAATTCTTCAACCCCTTGCTGAAGCCCATCCGAAGCGATCAAGAGGGATTCGGGCACAAATGGGGTTAGTTGTGGCTTATGAACATACGGGAGAGATACAGCAGGCGATCGCATTATGCCGTCAATTAAACCAATCTTCTCAAGAAAAAGTCAAGACTTGGGCGGCAGGTCGGTTAGAAACTTTACAACAACGCTATTCTGAGGTAACCAATGCACCACCCCCTGTGGTTGAAACTGGATTTATGGCTTTTGATCCCATACCTCAGCAGAATCAAACTCAAACCCCTCATAAACCGCTACAGCCAACAGTTGAAACGCCTCCAGAATCTAAAAAGCCACAAAAAACACCCATTCCCCCACCTCCCCTACCTCCTCAACCTCATAAGCCGCAAAAAAGTGTTGATACCAGTAACAAACTGCCGACTCCAACTGTTGCGGCATCGACTTCTAAATCTGTAAACTTTAGTCCGCAACCGCTTGATTGGCGTAATGCACCTCGGGCGGAAAAATGGCCCCGATTAAAACAGCCTCAGTGGTGGCGTTTCCGCATAGAACAGATTTTAACAGTGATAGGGCTACTGTGGTTTACGCCCCGTTTAGTGGAATTTTTTATGGATATCGCCAATGATATTCTACGAGAATTGCCCTTTATCCGACCCCTACAACTGTTTTATCGAGATCCGACTCAGTGGGTTTATCTGACTGTCGGGATTTTATTTATCTTTTCTCCTTGGATACTTGACAATATCTTAAAAATATGCTGCGGCTTACAATCATTGCCGATGACCACCTTATTTCAGCGCAGCCCAGAAACTAATCGGATTTTACGCAGCTATTGTCAACAACGAAATTGGCCGATGCCAAAATTGCGATTGTTACCCATAACCGCCCCCATTGTCATGAGTTATGGCTGTTTACCTCGCTTTAGCCGCATTGTGGTCAGTCAAGGCTTACTGGATCAACTCACCGAAGAAGAACTGGCTGTGATTTTAGCCCGGGAAGTGGTTCAAATGGAACATGGAGACTGTTTTATCCTGTCCTTTGTCACCATTATCACTCAAATTCCTTACCTAATTTATTGGCAACTGAGCCAAATCACAGAACAACTAGCCGATATTAATCACTTATCATGGCCGCAATGGGTACTCAATGGGATCAAATCGGGAATAAAAGTAATCCGCCCTCTACTTCTTGGGATCAATTTTGTTGTTGCCCCCTTCTGTTATGGGTTATTTTGGATATTGCGAGGATTTGGATTATGGCTGTCTCGGCGACGGATTTATTATAGCGATCGCGCCGCTTGTAATTTGACAGGAAACCCGAATGCACTAACTCGCGCTGTGGTGAAAATTGCCATCGGTTTAGCAACTGAAATCCAACAGCAAGGAAAAACCCATTTCTTACTAGAAGGATTTGAACTTTTAATGGCTGTCGGTTATCAACAAGCCCTGACTTTTGGTAGTTTAGCCCCCCGTTATCCGATTGTCTCCTTATTACAGTGGGAGATTGTTAATCCTGATCATCCCTGGTTAGAGATCAACAATTCTCATCCGGTTATCGGCGATCGCCTGCAACTTTTAGGGCGTTATGCTCAATTTTGGAAAGTTGAACCCGAATTGGACTTTACCGAATTGACAGCCTCATCTCAAACTATAGAATATCCTAAATTACTATTGCAAGGAGCACCCTTTTTCGGGCTAGTGGCAGGTTTTCTCATCGGTAGTTTCATCTGGCTACTGGGGGGGATTTTTGCCACATTAGGGATTTGGCAGTTGGAATGGTTGTGGGGAGATACTGCAATTTTGATGGGATGTATCCCCATTGGATGTAGTTTAGGATTATTTCTACGGATTAATCCTTTCTTCCCCGAACTTAAGCCGACGCAACGTCTGACCCAACCCAACTTAGCAGAATTATATGCAAATCCTCAACAGATCCCTGTCGATAGTTTAGGAATTTGTATCGAAGGCGAATTATTAGGACGTTCAATTGCCAGTAACCGCCTGGGACAAGATTTAATCCTGTCTACATCAACAGGAATGGTTAAATTGCATTATGTGCCTGCTTTGACTCCTCTGGCGAATTTCTGGCCTCAATCCTCTCATCCGGCTGATTGGGTGAGTCAACCTGTCCAAGTGATAGGTTGGTGGCGACGAGGTGCAACACCTTGGATTGATATTGAGATGATTCAAACTGCTAATCAACGGATTCAGATTCACGGCGGTCATCCCATTTGGTCTACTCTAATTGCTAGCGTACTCGCCTTTTGGGGGATATCATCTATTTTCCAAGGAGGATGAGGGAATCAGGGCAAAATTGATAAAATTGACGGAGTCATTATCCGAAATCAAAGGATTTGCATTTTGCTAAAGACAATGTTACATTTATTAACATCTCTTTAAAAAGAAAACCATTACCACAAGAATGCTACACACAGATTTTGTTCAATGCAATCAATATTTTAGCAATTAGTGCAAAAATTGAAGCAAAGTGCTAGAATAGCTTTTCAATTTGTGCTATGCTTGAGAATGGTTTGGTTAAATCAAACTCAAAGTACCACTCACTAAAGCTTGTAGAGCGCTGCAATGTCAAAGCAAACTATAGGTTTGGTTAAGGTAAATCTCTGTTAAGCGAACAATTTTGTTTTCCGGACTGCATATTGCAAAAAATGATATTTTGATTAACTTGAGAGTGGCATTGTTTAAATTCAGTTTTGACAGTATTATCAGTAATCATTCTGAAATGCTCTCACAGAAAGTTTTCAATCAGTTAATAGCAATCTCGCTTTGAGAAATGGTTCAAAGTTTAAAGGCTAATTTAGCCCAATACAAGTTTCTGTCTGCATTAGTAAATCCAGAGCAAATGGATTGTGAAATTTTATCAGTCCGGTTAACGGTTCTGATCAAAAGTGTTCAAGCTGTCAAAAAGTTTAAATGTTGGCAATCTATTCCATCACAAATGGTTTTCAAATGCAGTCAGTTGATGTTAAGCCAGATAGGTTAAGTCTTAACTTAGCCTACTTATTTTTTGTTTTTTGTCTTTAAAATTGGAGGGAATGCTCATGTCTGTTCGTCTGTATATTGGTAATTTACCAAAAGAACTAGATCGCCAAGAACTACAATCTGTTTTTGCTGAAGAAGGTGACTCTGTAACCACCAAAGTCATTACAGATCGCAAAACGGGGAAATGTAGAGGGTTTGGATTTGTTACTGTTCAAAACGATGAAATAGCCGATCAAATTGTTGAGAAGTATAACGGCTTTACTTTCAAAGATAACGCCCTTAAAATCGAAAAGGCTTTACCCCGTAAAAAAGGAAAAGGCGATAAAAACGCTGAAGGTTCTGAGGAAGAATCTCGCCCCACTAGCAAGAGTGGAAAAAGTCGGAAAAAATCCAAAGGTAGCGGCGGCAACAGTAGTTCTGGTGGTCAACAAAGCAGCACCACTGAAGCGACTCAACCGGATCCTCGCTGGGCTAATGAGCTAGAGAAACTCAAACAGATGTTGTCTGCTCAAACCAGTAATTCCTGATTTATTTTAACATCAATCTAATTAATTTAAAAAGGTAGAGGCTAATTAATTTTTCGTCTCTACTTTTTTTGTTTAGATATATAGCGCCTTTCTAGCATCAAAAAAGCCTCTCAATTGTTAGCGAGAGGCTGATTAATCAAAGAAAGTGAATTAGACAGACAGTCATATTTATCTCATCCACTCTAAAACTGCTTCTTCCTTCGTATTCGTATGACGCTGTGGAGTTTCACGATTAAATTTGAGATGAATTGAGCGAGTTTGTTCACCATCAGAGGCAACCGCCATAATTGGATAATCAATCATGCCATCTGGGAAGGACATTTGGAACCGGAAAGTGCCATCTGGATTAAGATTAACAGGCCGTCCAGCAATTGTGACCTTCGCATCAGGTTCAGTTGCACCGTAAATAATAAGTTCAGCATCTGCAACTAACCAGAATTTCCGAGGACGGATGGGTGGAATAGACGCGGCCATCCCAGCGCCAGACATTCCCATACCAGATGCCATCCAACCTAAAGCTGCACCGGACATATTTAAACCAGCACCAGAAGTGGTCAAACCCATGCCTGAGGTAGTTAAACCCATACCCGAGGCTGTACGACTCATTCCCATACCGGAAGTCGTCAAGCCCATTCCTGAGGTGGTTAAACCCATACCTGAGGCTGTACGACTCATTCCCATACCTGAGGTAGTCAGTCCCATGCCTGAGGTGGTTAAACCCATACCTGAGGCTGTACGACTCATTCCCATACCGGAAGTCGTCAAGCCCATACCGGAAGTAGTTAAACCCATACCTGAGGCTGTACGACTCATTCCCATACCTGAGGTAGTCAAGCCCATACCTGAGGTAGTTAAACCCATGCCTGAGGTAGTCAAGCCCATACCTGAGGCTGTACGACTCAGACCCATACCAGAAGTGGTCAGTCCCATTCCAGAAGTGGTTAAACCCATACCTGAGGTAGTCAAGCCCATACCAGAAGTGGTCAGTCCCATTCCAGAAGTGGTTAAACCCATACCAGAAGTGGTCAAGCCCATTCCAGAAGTGGTTAAACCCATACCGGAAGTGGTTAAACCCATACCGGAAGTAGTTAAACCCATACCGGAAGTAGTTAAACCCATTCCAGAAGTGGTTAAACCCATACCGGAAGTAGTTAAACCCATACCTGAGGCTGTACGACTCATTCCCATACCTGAGGTGGTTAAACCCATGCCTGAGGTGGTTAAGCCCATACCTGAGGCTGTACGACTCATTCCCATGCCTGAGGTGGTTAAACCCATGCCTGAGGTGGTTAAGCCCATACCTGAGGTGGTTAAACCCATACCTGAGGCTGTACGACTCATTCCCATACCGGAAGTAGTCAAGCCCATACCTGAGGTGGTTAAACCCATACCTGAGGTGGTTAAGCCCATGCCTGAGGCTGTACGACTTAGACCCATACCAGAAGTAGTTGTAATCTGATTTATGCCTGATGCCCACTTACCGACACCAGAGGGAAAGATATAAGAACTAAGGGACTCTTCTGGCAGATGATGCATCGAACCAAACAATGAACCAGCTAGTCGCTTAGCTTCTGCATCCTCAGCTAAACCAAAAATCTCTCGGTAAAGTTGGTCTTCAGTTTCGTGGGCGGACTGACTGCCTGGAGAAACTAATTCTGCAAATCTTTGTCCCTCTAATGCTTCGTCCCAAGAAACAGTGATGTATTGATCTTCAATCCACTCAGAGGGATAAATCGGAGGAATGCGTACTGCCGCAGAACGAGCCAGAATTAACCAACGACCATCAGCACAACGATAACCAATTTCTACCACATAGTCGCGATCGCTAACTGGGATTGGAACATACCATTCTCGGGCTAATTCATCACAAGGATATTCCTGAATACTGTGAGGAATTTGAAATTCAAGTTTGACATTGGTTACATCGTAAATTCTCAACGCAAGCTGTTGCCCACCGAGACGACGAAGTTCTTCTTTGTAAACGCTAGCAATATCCCAATAAGCATAAGCCCATTCAGGGTCTCTCGGCATTAAGACAATTTGACTTTCGCCATAGCCAACGGGTAACTCTGCAATGGCTTCATCAACAGATGAAAGGGACTCAATCATGATCTCTTCTTGACCGATTGAAAACTTTGCCGCTTCTACTTCTTCCTGTGCTTGTAGAGGACTAGTTAGATTAGTTTCTCCCATCTGTTGGCTTTGAATCTCTTGAACAGCAGCTAGAAGCTGGGATTTTCTCATTCTGCTATAGCGAGAGATCCCATATTTGCTAGCCAACTTACGGAGTTGTCTTAATGTCATTTCCTCTAACGGAGAACTTTGTGTTGCCATGATGTGTATATCTCCACTTACTCGAACAATCAATTAATAATTCAGGTCTAGAATTTCTTTGGGATCATGGGGATCGCTCAATTACTGAATATCTTGCAGAAAATTTCTAAAAGGGTCAAGGGAGAATCTTCATTAATTTTGAGTATTTATACGTATTCATGGGGATTGGGAGATCACAATGTCATGATATCATGACATAATCAGTAGCTGGGGATCAGGTCATGGAGTATGAGCTAGTGTGAGTTTGAGGTGATTTGAGAGTTATTCGTTATAGGAGTTTAAACCCAAAATACTCTAACCATTGTCGAAATTCACGCTCCTCCTGCATCATTAATAGACTTAGCCAGATATCGATTGCTTACCATGTTGGAAACCTTTAAGTCTATGCCCCAAGGGCGCAGGCTGCGCCAACATAGCGGAAACTTGCCCCCGTCTGCACGAGGGTGACAGGTGTCGGCTTCCGGAGTCCGTGTCGCCTGGGCTTACGCAGGCGCGGCACGCGACCCTTACGCCTGCGCGTTTATACCGGACGTTCCCGCCAAAGTTTTCTAGACGGCAATCAAATCGTGATTATTGAATGACGCAGTATGCCACTTTCTTGACATACTCTTTACGCTGCCGACTTACCCTTAAATGTTTCCGAGCATATCGATTTCTAGCTTTGTGATAGTTTTTTGACTGCGGTTTGCAAGCGCGAATGTACTTTTTAGATTTCCGGCGGTTAGCTCGATTTAATTGCTTTTCAGCCTTTCGGTAGAACTGAGGATTTTCAATAGTATTTCCAAGACTATCTGCCAAGAAATACTTAATTCCAACATCTAAACCAATGGCTTTACCTGTTGGTTCTGTCTCAATTCGTACATTAATAGAAATGCAAAATTGTATATAGTACCTATCGGCTCTCCTAACCAACCTAACTCTTTTAATGTCTTTGAGTTGGTAGAAGTGTAAATCTTAGGTTCCCTTGAGTTTAAGCTTGCCGATATTGTTTTTGTCGGTGAATGTAATCGCCTTTCTGTTCTCTGATAGCTTCCAACCAGAAGTTTTATACTCAACAGAACGAGCGTATTTCTTAAACTTAGGGAACCCAATATTTCCTGGGACTTTCTTCTTACAGTTCTCGTAAAATCTGCTTATCCTAAAAATCTCGTAATTGCTACCAAAGGAGAAATCGATAAATCAGTCCCTGATAACATTCAGGTGCATAGTTGAGCTAAAAGTCTTTAAAATCGGCTAAGCGCCAATGGCTTGGTCACAGACGGGTAACTTTTGAGAAGCATAACCGACCCCTCGAACAGTTAGAATAAATTCTGGATTGCGTTGATCTGCTTCTACCTTAGCCCGTAACCGAGCTACATGAACATCAACAACGCGCATATCTGCGATGCGTCGAGGGGCATATCCCCATAATTGTTCCAGAATCTCCGATCGAGAAACAGGTTCTCCAGAGTGCTTAAATAACAGCTCTAACAGGTTAAATTCGATATAAGTTAGGGGAATGATCTGATCGTGTTTATACACCCGTCGCTTCACGGTATCGATTTTGAGGCTATCAATTTGGATAATTTCAGGGTCTAAATCATGAGAGGCTTTGCTATCTTTGCAGCGACGTAAAATTGCATGGATGCGAGCCTCTAATTCCTTAGGGGAAAAAGGTTTTGTCAGATAATCATCTGCACCGAGTTCTAAACCGGTGATCCGGTCGGCAACATCTCCTAATGCCGTTAAAATGATAATGGGAACATCTGAATAACTGCGAAGCTGTTGACAAACACCATAACCATCTAGTTTGGGCATCATCACATCTAACACAACCAGATCCGGTGTTTCCTTGTCAAACATTTCTAGAGCTTCCTCGCCATCAGCCGCAGCGACAACGTTATACCCCACCATCGATAAACGAGTGGTGAGAATCCGGCGAATGGCAGATTCATCGTCTGCAATCAGAATTTTTTCAGCGTTATGCCGTTCTTCGTGTCTTGCTGATGGTGTCATGTGTGTTCCCCTTTGTCCAAAATCGGCTTATGGTGCAATATCAGACTAAATTTTTGAGCTGCAATGGATGATTATAGCGACCCCGAGCACGGGTGAGTCTTTAGATCTGTCTGATAACGCCTGTTATCATATTGTTATCATATAAATAAATACTTAGCAGTAAATCTTTGTAATATATTAATAAACTTTAGAAAAGTTTACATATTTGTGAGTATTAACTGCAACTGATACAAATTAATATGTTGAGCAAGAATAGCCTTTAACAAGAGGCTGTTATCATCGAGTAACTGTTAAGGTCGATTGTCCAACTGTTACTGAACTCAAACCATGCCGAATCCATTTCTAGGTGTCAGGATTCCTCCTGAAGTTCACGAAGCACTCATGGCACAGGTTGAAGCAACTGGACAATCTAAGTCAGATATTGTCATTGATGCTCTGAAAGCTTACTTGAGAATGACACCTCAGCAGGACAAAATCACAGACTTAGAAATGCGCTTATCTGCATTAGAAGCTCAACTTGAACATCTCAGTCAACATACTCATTCTGTGGAGAATTATCCAGAATCTTAAATAATTAGCTATTCTTTAGAAGAGTAACTAATGATTGACTTTAAGTAAGTATATCTATGATAAAAGCCAGTTTATCTGATTATTAAAAGTTAACTTTATTTTGATATTTTAACATGAGTTCGACAGCGATACGGACAAGTCTACGCTACAGAATCACGCAACGCTACTGAAGGGCACAAGGCGAAGCCTACGCGAACCGCGATCGCCACCCAAAAAGCCTAACTATAAAGGAATTGGAGACACAAGAACTGAAAAAATAAATCAAGATTTATTGAGAATAAGTCAACACAGGGCAAGAAAACGCCGAGACTAAGAATATCTAATCACGCATTAAGGTCTCGGCTATGTCTACAATCAGATCTCGCCTCGACATCACACGAATCTTCTGGGACACAGTAAAAACTTTTTGAGGGAATCGTTGAGGTTTTCTGATACCATCTAATATGTTAAATTCCCAAGTATGTTCGGGGATCAATCCTGTTTGGAGTGTTCTAATGACAACAAGAGACCTTGATAATATTAGTCTGGCAGCATTTCAGCAACCCATTAATTGCTGCAACGTCACAGCCCTTGCCTATGCATTAACGGCTTTAGGACATCCTACCTCTGTTGATGAAATTTTCTATGTAACCCGATTACCCATTGCTTCTGTTCTAGACGACGGTATGACTTTGGCAGAAACCTATGATACCTTACTCACCTATGTTGAGAAGGCTAATCTACCCTTATCTGTGAGAATGGAATGTTTTGACAAACAAGACATGACCTTAGAAGACTTTATTCGAGAAATTGAACAAGCTGTTGGTGATGATAAGGATATTCATATCTTAAATTTTGGTGTTGGCATTGCCCACGACAATTATAATCTCGGTGGGGGTCACTTTTCCTTACTAGCTGACTATGACTCCAATACACAGGAAATCACGATGGCAGATACGAACCCTAAAAAGTATACTCGTTTTTGGAAATGTCCTGCGGAACGGATGTATAATGCTTGTGTTGACAAAGATTCTAGCTCTACCCGTTCTCGTGGAATGATTGTTGTTCGTAAAACCGATCACTCACATCATGAATAGTCCTCAATCAGATCAATCTATGATTGTTCACCATTTTCGGGGCTAAAACTGAGTTTTCGTAGAGGTCTAATATTGAGAACAGTTTTGAAAATAAAGTCGTGTTTCCAACAAGCTGAGAAAAATGATTTTTTATTGACTTTCATCGGCTTACCTACGAAAAGATTTTCAGGAATTTTCCACAGCAAACTCGACAATTAAATTCCTATACCCCCCACCCCCTCTGACAAAGGTGGGTTTTTTACAATTAACGTGCTATTTTTTTATTCTATCGTGTCTCACGTTATTTTATAATATTAAAAAAAAAACGACCCCAATATCAATTGATTTTACACAGTTTTTTGATCAAAATAAATCAAAGATAATATTAAGGATTAACCGATTCAATTAACCATCCTTTGTCAGGATCATAATAATAACGATAGCGATTTTGAGGAGTTTTCCGTAATTCTAAGTGATCGACTTGATGGGGTTGTAACAACAACACACAGAAGGTTTCTGGAGGCTGTTGTGGAATGGGTTGAGGGGGTTCAAAAGCGTTAGATTCGGCTTTGGGCGCGGCAGGATCTGGCCAATAAAACTGTGAACGCGCCACCTCAGATAACTGCTGCCACAGGGTTTGACGAAGTTGAGATAGTTGTAAGTCGGGGTTATCTATATCAATTATTTTTAATTCACCCAATAAGCGAAACTGTTCCCGAGTTTTGGGAAAATACCAACAAGCTTCTCCCCAGGAACAGTCTGCAATTTGACTAATTTTTTCACCTCTGCGATCGCTAACAAACTGAAGTTGATTCATTGGTTCAT
Source organism: uncultured Lyngbya sp. (assembly GCA_964401105.1). GTDB lineage: Bacteria > Cyanobacteriota > Cyanobacteriia > Cyanobacteriales > Microcoleaceae > JAAURB01. Next base: position 15,526 of record CAYNXM010000389.1, read on the forward strand.
AGAACCCTCGAAATACAACGGTTCGGTTGGCAGGACGGCCATCAGATCGCACCGTAGCAAGCTGTAAATAACGGGCATAAACTAGACTACGATTTCGATGTAATGCTCCAGTTAAGAGCGATCGCCACGGTGCTACATTGACATGCTCCCCGAGACTCAGCAGCGGGGATTCTCCGGCTAGAGGAAAAGACATAGCTGTTCTCCCTCGTATGGATGGCTAGACGCTTTAGTGGGCATTGCTAGCAAACTAGTCTTATGCGCCCTCCGCGTCTGTTTAGAGTCGTGGGCTAGCTCCAGCCCCGACTGTTCTATATTCTTCGATGCATTTTGGTCTCTATCATGCTGAGCACCGCAGCTAATGCAAAGCACTGAACGAATAGAAAGATCTAACTTGCCCCAACGAAATCCACAATCAGAGCAAACCTGACTTGTCGGCTGCCATCGACTAATAACACTTACCATGCGGTCTAGGTGCTGAGCTGCCTTACTGTCTAACATCACCCTAAACTCACGCCATCTCTGCTGTGAAATAGCCCGTGCTAGCTTCCGATTCTTCACCATTGCTGACACATTCAAATCCTCTAAACACACTGTTTGGTTCTCACCAAGAAAGGACGGTAGCGGGGATGCCCCGTGTTTTTAAACCGGGGAGGAACCGCGACACGGGCGAATTGATTCGCCAGTTCATATTAGAAAGCATACGAAACTGATTCGAGAGACTGGTAGCCCCGTGTTTTCAAACCGGGGCGGAAAGTCGAACGGCGGATTTATCCGCCATCTACCAGTGATGACGATCTTCAATGTACTCCTTGATTTTGTTGGTACTGACTTTACCGGTTGTCTCGTAGAAGTAGGATCTAGGCCAGAGCGAGGGTAACTTGAGTAATTCAGGAAATTCTTTTCTGAGCAACCTGGAACTTCTACCTTTTAATGCTTTGGCAATTTCAGCGATTGAATGCTTAGGGTCATACTCAACGAGCAAATGAACATGGTCTGGAGCTATCTCAACCGACCGAATAAACCAGGCGTTGTCTTTAGCAACAGATTGGAAGATCTCGTTTAGACGAGTTCTAATCTCACCAACCAAAACTGACCTGCGTCGCTTGGGGATGAAGCACAAATGAACAGTTGCTAATCCTACGCTGTGGGGATCGTGACGATAACTTTTCGATGTTTTTTTCATGTTGATATTTTATCATTTATCAACAAGTTGTGTTAGAATTCAACTATGACTAAAACATTTGCAGCACAAGTAAATCGACTGCCTGAAGACAAGCAGCTACGGTCAGCATTAGAGTACCTCTGTAGGGAATCAAACAATCTTTACAACTGCACTCTTTACCTTGCTCGTCAGCTTTACTTCAAAGAGAAAAAGTTCTCCAATGGGCGTTGGTTATCTACTCAGACTCAAGCAACTCCCACATGAAAGCGCTTTATACCAGTGCCGCTCAACAAGTCTGCATTTCTGTAGGTGAAGCTTTCAAAGGATTCAAGCAGCTATTAAAACGGAGCCTGGGAGATCAACTCCATTTCAATCCAAAACCGCCTAATTACAGAAAGCCTGGAGGACTCTACCAAATCTCCTACCCGTCTCGCTGGTTAAAACTTAAAGACGGACTAGTCAGGGTTCCAATGGGAAAAGCTTGCAAAGTTTGGTTTGATCTGCCTTGCATCTGGCTACCGTTCCCCACCAACTTAGATTGGACAAGAGTAAAAGAGTTGCAGATTGTTCCTAGAGCAGGATACTTTGATGCCGTTTGGATTACTTCACACGAGTCTGAAGCCTTAGGAGATCTTGACCCTGATTTGTTTCTTTCCATTGACCCAGGACTCGACAATTGGCTGAGCTGTCTCTCCAATGCTGGAACCAGTTTTATTGTTGACGGCAAGCACTTGAAAGCTCTCAATCAGTGGTACAATAAACGAGTTGCCACAATCAAGGACAACAAACCCCAAGGCTTTTGGTGCAACCTGTTAGATAGGACAATTGAAAAGCGTAACCGTCAAATGAGAGATGCTGTTAATAAAGCTGCTAAAACAGTAGTTGACCATTGCATTGCTCACAGCATAGGAACAGTTATCTTTGGTTGGAACAAATTTCAGAAACAACAATGCAATATGGGTGCATCGAATAATCAGAAGTTTGTCCAGGTTCCGACTGCCAGACTCAAGCAACGGATTCGACAACTGTGTCAATCCTATAGGCTAAGATTTGTTGAAACAGAGGAGAGCTATACCTCAAAAGCTGATGCTCTAGCACTTGATGACATTCCCGTATACGGTGCAAAACCCGAAGGATGGAAACCATCAGGAACTAGAATTAAGCGAGGGCTGTACCGCTCTGCTACTGGCTTAGAGTTCAATGCTGATCTTAACGGTGCATTGAATATTGCAAGAAAAGTAACCGGGTCATTGGGTATTGACTTCAATCCCAATGATTTGGCTAGAGGCGTTTTGACTTCGCCTAAGCGGTTAAAGATTTGGAATAGTATTGGCTCTCTACCTAATGCTATCGGATCTTTGATAGTGCTGAAAGATTCCCCGTGTCTTCAGACCGGGGAGTAGTCAAAACACGAGTGTAGCCAAAGAGCTTAGATAACTCTCTAGCCTGTCGGTCTGTGGGATAGATTCGGTAGCTATATCGTACTTTCATGTCTATAATCATAGCACAAGCGACAGCATTATGACGGCATGAAGAAACTAACAATTCGATGTTCTGATGAAGAATACGCATTGCTTTGCGAATATTGCAGACAGAAAGAAAAGACGCAGAATACAGTTCTGAGAGAATTAATTGCTAAGCTGAAAGTGCAGAAAAA
>CAYNXM010000390.1:0-2837 GCA_964401105.1 uncultured Lyngbya sp.
TGCTTGGGGGTGGATTGAGTTTTAATGACCTCAGTTTCACTCAAAGTGGCACTTCCACTATCATCACAGCTAACGGTCAAGAGTTAGCTATTCTGGAGGAAATTACCCTCAATACCTTAGATGATGTTAATAACTTTGCCACTTTTTAACCTCAGGTTCTAAATCACTTGTAGGGTGCGTCAGTGACGCACCCCTTTTTTGATCTGTGCTAAAAACAGAAGGTCAGCAATTCAACCATCTCCCCATTTTATTTTCAACTCCTTTAATATTTATATTGTCTGTATTTTATAGAGTAGCAGATGTTCAATATTTCACAAAAAAAGAGGGATTGTGGCGGATTTTAAACAAATATCAGAGAAATTACTTAAATTAATAAATGTTATGTTATAATCAATAACAAAGCAGAGAAGGCTTCATCTACTGCGGGTGTTTATAGATCTACTAGGAATTAAAAAATTATCAGCTCCAGTTTGTTTTCCTAGGGTGTAAAAAATTTGATAATAGAGCCAACCATTAGGTCTTAGTCGTCCAGGTTAAACTAATAATGAATAGCAGTCAAATTCATCAAGAAAAACTCCTCTTCTTCCTGGATCAATCTATACAGCTTTCAATAAATTATGAAGATCTTATCAGTCGTTTTATCCATTAGCGAGAGGCTAATACTGTGGGATTTTTATGAATGATTTCGGGCGACTTGAGTCCCTCAAATCACAATAATATTCGTGATATAACTGGCTTAGCTAGCAGCTTGTTATGTCTACTTTTTAAATGAGTTGAATAACAGTGAATTAATCACTATGGCTATCAATTCTTATCCTCAATTATTGGATGGACTTATAGAGTGATACCTAGCATTAATTCAACACAACTCAATAGTCTCATACAGTAGGCATTGGTCTTTTACGACTAATGAAATCTGTTCGTGATTTTCCTGATGTGTCTAGGAAAAATAGAGAGCACAGCAACAAATTTCAGAGATTTAAACCAACGGGTGCAACTTAAATGATTTCGTTTTATCACTGAAAATAAAATCATCAAACGACTGTGCAATTTTTTGTTCAATCTCAGTTATTTATCTAGGAATTATCTTGACTATGTTCACTTTCCCTAAAAACCCATCTGAAGCCCTTCAAACCACACAAACATTCAGTCAAATCGCTTCAATCACTCATCATCAGATGTTATCTTCCAACTATTTATCTCCTCAACTAAACCCAGAAACTTTAGTTATCATTGATTCCGCGATTGAAAACCCAGATTTTCTATTGCAGGGAATTATTCCTAATGCCGTCACAATTATTTTAAATCCTCATCAAGATGGCATCGAAAAAATTACCCAAGCGTTGAAATGTCTTGATTCAATTTCATCCCTACATATCATTTCTCACGGTTCTCCCGGTAGTCTGCAACTGGGTAATACTCAACTGAGTTTAGATACTTTAGAAATATACCAAAAACAGCTACAAAACTGGTCAATTAAACGTTTACTGCTTTATGGTTGTAACGTCGCTGCCGGAGATGCCGGAACAGAATTTATTGAGAAATTACACGATTTAACAGGTGCAGAAATCGCCGCTTCAGCTAATCCTACAGGAAGTAAAATATTAGGCGGAGACTGGAATTTAGCAGTTAAAACCAGTGAGTTTAATGTTGAGTTAGCCGTGACTCCAGACATTCAAGAAAATTATCGTTCTGTTTTAGGGAAACCCGTTACTAACTTTACTGTTGATGTAACAACAGATATTCCAGACCAAGAATTAATATTTGGTGATAATACTTTTACCTTTGCTAGCGGTGATAAAGATTCATTGATTGTTCTTGATTTTAAGATTGAAGGTAATGCTCAGACATTTGCCTTTCCAAGAAGCTTCTCTGATTTTGAAATCAGACGTGCTTTTGATCCAGAAAATGACGAACAAGTTCAAGGTAAAAAACAGCTTGTTTGGTTTGATGTGGAAGATCCTGATAATGGAAAAGATGCTAATCAAATTGCGCCTAGATTTCCTGATGATGGAGGCCTTCAAATTAATGGAGCTACAGCAACGTTTGATGATCCAGATGATATCATGCGGGGGGTTCTGTTTGGTTTATCAATTAACTCAGGAACAGATAATGTTTTTACGAATTCAGGCAGTAACGCAAATAATATTGAGCGACTTGATTATTTTAATACAGAAAATTCTGTCTTTATTCCAGAAGATCTTAGTAGCAGTGGAATCTTAATTTTAGAACGTGCAGGCGGATCGGGCGACCCATTTTATATTGCTGCGATTACAGACATTGATGAAAATGGACAACCCTCAGCATTTGGGCCATTACATGAAGTTAATCGAGGAAACTGGGGAAAACCACAAGATGAAGACTTGGGAGTTGTGGAAATTCAAACGCTAATTCTGGGTCAAGAAGATGATGGAGATGATAGCACCAATGAAGTTCGTTTAGAGCCAGTCCAGAACCGGGGAGAGCAAGAGGTTGCAGGGGTTTTTGTTAGTCTCACTGACATTTTAGAAGAGGATCAAGAACTTTATGGATACTCTCTTTTTGCAGCAGATATTAATGAAAATGCTACTAATGAACAACTCCTAAATGTCGAAAACGAAAACATTTATCCTCAAGACACTAATGATCAAGATGGAGGTTTAGACTTAATTGAGGGGGGTTTTATTTATTATGTTGATGCGCCACCAGTAAACACTAACCCAGATGCCGTCAACGATACAGAAACCACTCCATTCAATACCCCTGTTGCGGTTAATGTATTAAACAATGACTCAGACCCAGAAAATGATCCTCTCACTATCACTGAAGTCACCACAGCCGCAAATGGCACAGTCGTC
>CAYNXM010000391.1:0-44165 GCA_964401105.1 uncultured Lyngbya sp.
TTTAATCAATGTAATAGACAACAACTTTCTCTCTTAATTACCAGGGAGGGGACAAGAGTTATATGTCAGTTTAATAAATGTAATAGACAAAAACTTCCACCCTTGATCGGGGGGGACTGAGTTCGGTTTAAATATTCACCAATCAGGTAGGTTACCCCACCCTAGCCCTCCCCTTAGCAATGGGAGGGGACAAGAGTTATATGTCAGTTTAATCAATGTAATAGACAACAACTTTCTCTCTTAATTACCAGGGAGGGGACAAGAGTTATATATCAATTTAACAACAGCAATACATAATAACTTCCCCCCTTAATAAGGGGGGACTAAGGGGGGTAATAAGGGGGGTTCAAAACATCAGTAACGAATACCTAAAGATTAGTCTGAATTAACTCCCGATATTGACTCTTGGGTTTAACCCCTTTCAATTCTTTGAGTAAACCTTTATCCTTAAAGAACTGAATAGTGGGGGTCCCTGTTACTCCAGCGTTTTCTGCAATAGCCGGATCTTGTTCAATATCGATCTCAACATAATGAATTTTACCATCAAACTCATCCACGACTTTCTGTAAAATCGGTTTGAGGCTATGACACGGACCACAAGTCGGAGATGAATATTTCACCATAATCAGGCGATCGCTTTCATGAAATAATCGTCTGAGGGCATATCCTCCCAGATGATGGGTTTCGGCTAATTCAAACGTATCCTCAGTATCAGCAGTCGTTTCTGTTGTTTCTGACTCTGTGGCTGTTACTTCGGTTTCAGACTGCTTAAATTCTTGCCCTAGGCTATTGGCAGCTAACCAACGTTCTGCTAACATAGCTCCCATACAGCCAGATCCTGCCGCAGTGATCGCCTGACGAAATTCGTGATCTTGAACGTCACCAACGGCATAAACTCCCTCGACACTGGTTTCTACACTATCGGGTTTGGTAATAATATAACCGGTTTTATCTAGTTCGATCTGACCTTTGAAAATTTGGGTGTTGGGAGTATGACCAATAGCGTAAAATAGGCCACCAGCCGGAATTTCACTTTCCTCATTGGTTTTGCTATTTTTAATTTTCACTCCCGCCATTTTGCCGTTGCCATAAACATCCACGGCTTCTGTATTCCAGTAAACTGTAATTTTGTCATGGTCTAACACCCGTTGTTGCATCGCCTTACTGGCCCGCATTTCATCCCGACGGACTAACAGATGCACATGAGTGGCAAACTTAGTCAAATAAACGGCTTCTTCGGCTGCGGTATCTCCTCCGCCAATAACCACTAATTCCGTATTTTTGAAGATGGGACTGGCCCCGTCACAAATGGCACAAGCCGAAATTCCATTACTCCAGTATTTCGCTTCACTGGGTAAATTCAGACGTTTTGCCGTTGCCCCCGTTGCAACTACAATAGCATGGGTTTTGAATTCTCGTTCTTCTGAACGTACCGTAAACGGACGTTGACTCAGATCGACGGAAGTTACATCTTCAGTATACAGCTCTGCTCCCCAACGAACGGCTTGAGCTTTCATCCGATCCATTAATTGCGGGCCAGTTATCCCTTCAGGAAAGCCGGGGAAGTTTTCAACTTCTGTGGTTGTCATCAATTGTCCACCCGGAATACCGCCCATTTGGTATCCTTCAAACATCACAGGCTTCATGTTGGCCCGTCCAGCATAAATGGCTGCGGTGTAGCCGGCAGGGCCCGATCCGATAATGACTATATTTTCTACTGTAGGTTGGGTCATCACTTCTTGATGCAACTCATAACGACTTCACTTAAGAGTATAGCAGAAAAATAAGGTCTAGGAGTAGAAGCCCTTAACAGTCAGAATTTATGATTTCTATTGCCCATAGTGCCTATCCCCTATCCCCTATCCCCTACTCTTAGCCATCGATCGCTTCACTTTATCGATCCAACTGTGACTCAAATGCAATACTTGAGAATAGGATAAATCAGTATCTAAAACTAAGTCAAATACAAATAGGTTAAATTGTTGAGGAAACCAGGAATGTAATATTCTGGCTATTTTTAAGCGTAAGAAAAATTCTAAAACCAATCGCTTTTTACGAGGAAAGGAATAGTTAGATAATTGCTGAAGTGCATAAGCATCAGGGATTCGTTGCTGAGAAAAACAGGGTAAAACCCGACTCCAATTATCTTTATGTTCATCCAATAACTGATTAAGAATATAGACATCTTCCAGTGCAGAATTACAGCCTTGTCCGATAGAAGGAGAGACCGCATGAGCTGCATCACCGATTAATAAAATACTATCATTTTGATCAAAGCGAACGCAACTGACTTCTAAGACTTGCGAAACCGGACGATTTAATAATTCCTCTGCTTCTTTAATAGACATTAACTGACCTAAAGTCGGAAACTTATCCTGAAAAAATTTTAAGATATCTTCCTTTGTAGTTATACTTTCTAAAGGATTGTTATCTCTATTAAAAACAAGGGTTCCATGGAGTTGATCTCCCGGTTGAGGAACCAATAATAAACGAATACCTTGACCTATATTAGACGTATGAATTTTATCTGCTTCTAGTTCTAAACCAACTTGGGTATTTTTTCGAGAGACATAAACAGATTTATAAGCATCTTGCACATAATTTTGTTCGCATTTTAAGTCACTTTCTTGAACTAAATGATCTCGAATTCGCGATCGCACACCATCTGCACCGATTAAAATATCATAATTGACTGTAAAACGATCTCCTTCCTGAGGGTCTAAAATAATGCTTTTATTTTTTTGATTAACTTGGATGCACTCACAATTAAACAGAATTTCAACTTGACCTGAGGTCAATTTTGCTATTAATTCTTCCAGCATAATTGCCACTAAACGATTCCGATCAATTGTCAGAATCGGATTGCTTCTGGGAATAACTCTAGGCTTCTTTTTTCCTCGATAAACAATTGTTCCTTGGCAAAAAATACTCTGATTTGCAATAGCTTCTTCCAGTCCTGAAATATTCCGAATCGCTTTTCTGCCTCGTTCTTGAAGTGAAATCGGGAAAGTTCGCTGGTGAGATGCATTCATTAAACGGGGGTCAGAACGTCGCTCATAAATCTTGATAGAATATTGACCCCGAAGTAGTAGAGAATGAGCTAAAAGTAATCCGGCAGGCCCTGCGCCAATAATCACAATATTTTGAGTCATTTTATGATAATTACTATAGAAATATACGAATTAATAATTTATTTTTATGCCTATTAGTTTATTTTTTTAAAAAAATATAGGGTGCGTGATACACACCCTACTTAACTTAGCTTGCAACTTCTTCAGCGTCCATAATATCTTGAGGCTGATTTTCACTCTGCACCTGATAAAAAGAGGTTTGAGGCGGTTTAGCAAATAAGTGATTCATCTGTTGCAAGATTTTTTCAGAAAGCTCAGATTTATTGGCATCCATATCTTCAATATTTTCCCAGAAAATAATGGCAATTCCCCGATCTGTTCCGGGTTCTTGCAAGAAGTAAGAGCCTTTAAATCCTTGTCGATAGGTTGAAACAATGGTTTCAAACATTTGTTCTGCTTCTGTTAACTTTCCCGGCTTGAATTCACCAATGGCAACATAGGCATATTTACGTTTTAGAAAATCTAGAAATTCAGACATAATTGATTGATCTTAAATCTTGAACAGCAAAAATTGAAAAATAAATCAGATTTTAATCATCTTATTTAAATTCAGAAGGATTTTAACATAGAATTTTTTGGATTTGAATTAAAAAAATATAATGAAATCAGCTATAAAATTTGTAACAATGAAGCGGCTAAACACTTAAAGTTATTAAGCCACCCGATCAATTGACAGAGCCTAAGCTACAATGTCACCAGATTCGAGTAAAATCCAGAATAGAATCATGGCAAAAACAACCAAAGCCCCCTATGGTGCATGGAAATCTCCCGTCACAGCCGAATTGATGGTGGCTGGGACAGTGGGTTTAGGTGGGTTGGCTGGAGATCAAGATAATATTTATTGGCTAGAAGGACGACCCTCAGAAGGGGGACGTAGCGTTATTGTGCGCCTCACCACAGACGGCAAAACAGAAGATGTGACTCCCCCACCCTTCAATGTGCGGACACGGGTTCATGAATACGGTGGCGGCGCTTATTGTGTCCATCAAGGAACAGTTTATTTCTCGAATTTTACCGATCAACGGTTGTATTACCAAACCCTCGATACGGCCTCAACTCCTAGGGAATGTACCCCTACACCTCTGACTCCAGAAGGTCAATTTCGTTATACTGATGCTATAATTGATAGCGGTCGCGAAGCGAGACGTGAGTCTGATCGCCAACGGTTAATTTGTGTCCGTGAAGAGCATAGGGGCGACGGGGAAGCGGTTAATACGATTGTGAGTATTAATTTAGCCGACGGTAACGATATTCAAATACTCGTTAGTGGAGATGATTTTTACGTTTCTCCGCGTCTGAGTCCAGATGGGTCTAAATTGTGTTGGTTAAGTTGGAATCATCCGAATATGCCTTGGGATGGTACCGAGTTGTGGGTGGCTAACCTGAATGCAGATGGATCGATCGCTGAAAAACAGTTAATTACCGGAAGTACAACAGAATCTGTATTTCAGCCGCAATGGTCTCCCGATAATCTATTATATTTTGTTAGCGATCGCTCTAACTGGTGGAATCTTTACCGCTACCAGAATAGCAAAATTGAACCCATCTATCCCACCTCGGCTGAGTTTGGTTTACCTCAATGGGTTTTTGGAATGTCTACCTATGGGTTTGCCTCAGCCAATCACATCATTTGCGCTTATACTGAAGACGGCAATTGGTATTTAGCCAGTTTAAACACAGATTCCCAACAATTACAACAGATTGATACCTCCTACACCTCCATTTCGGGTGTGAAAGTCTCAACCGATCGGGTATTATTTTTGGGTAGTTCCCCCACAAAACCCTCTGCTGTCGTTCAACTGGACTTAAAAACCGGAGAACAACAAGTCTTAAAACGTTCCAGTAATCTAGATCTCGATAGTGGTTATCTATCTATTCCAGAAGCAATAGAATTTACGACAGAAAATAATACCACAGCTTACGGCTTTTATTACCCTCCCACCAACAAAGATTATACCGCCCCCACAGACGAAAAACCCCCCTTACTCGTAAAAAGTCATGGTGGCCCCACAGCAGCCACCTCAAGTAGTTTAAGCCTGAAAATTCAATATTGGACCAGTCGTGGGTTTGCCGTATTAGATGTCAATTATGGCGGTAGTACCGGATACGGCCGAGAATATCGTCAACGCTTACAAGGAAATTGGGGAATTGTCGATGTCGATGACTGTAGTAATGGGGCGAAATATTTAGCCGAGAAAGGACTGGTAGATGGCGATCGCATGGCAATTACCGGGGGGAGTGCAGGGGGATACACAACCCTATGCGCCTTGACGTTTAAGGATGTATTTAAAGCCGGTGCGAGCTATTATGGCGTGAGTGACTTAGAAGCCTTGGCAACCGATACCCATAAATTTGAATCTCGTTATTTGGATGGTTTAATTGGGCCGTATCCTGAGAAGAAGGAAGTCTATATTGCGCGATCGCCAATTCATGCCGCTCAACAGTTATCTTGTCCGGTAATATTCTTACAAGGGTTAGAAGATAAAGTGGTGCCGCCAAACCAAGCGGAAAAAATGGTAGAGATTTTAAAGGCAAAACAGTTAACCGTAAATTATGTGACGTTTGCCGATGAACAACATGGCTTTCGTAAAGCAGAAAATATTAAACGGGCAATTGAAGAAGAGTATCAATTTTATGCTGAGGTTTTTGGGTTTGCCGGGGAATAAGTGGCAGAGAGATCATTCTGTTTGTTTCTTCGCCGACCGTTTTTGACTATTTTTGTTGATTTACACTTTGGACATTGCATCATGCTTCATATCATACCTTAACTGTGCAACGCCTATTTTTTGATTAAATTTTTAATTTTCAGGAATCCCTCTTCGTGCTGAAGTAGTTAATCATCATCGATTTAGTGTGGTGAGAGAGTGGATTTATGCAAGCAATTCAGATGATTATGCACCGGACGATGTGGGCAGGCTGTTTCTGCTTAGCCCTAACCCTATATCATGGTCCAACTCGTACTTTGCCCCTGAAATTGGGAGAAGCCACTGAACCCGATCAAGGGATTGGGGTAACTCATCTGGCTCAACGACTGGGTACAGAGGTGGGTAGTATGATGAAATCCCAAAGGATTTATGTATTGACTCAACGACGCTAGAGTAACTGTTTGAGCGATCGGCAAAATTGATTCATCGATCATCGCAGCGAGCACCGAAGCAGCAGAATATTAAAGGGTGAAGAAATTGGTCTACTGTAATACTTTTTCGTTTTTGGGGGAGATAATCACTCAAACATATCGCAGTAACCGAACAACTCTTCTCCCAAATTAGCTATAATCTTTAATCATCTCAGCCCTCAAAATTTTTATCTGTTCTATTTTTTTGATATTGATTCGTTGTGCCTTGAACTCCTTCAAGCTAAAACTACAGCAATACCTAACTTCATTTATAAACAGGTGAGTTAGGTTAAGCGACAAACTACTCTAATTTGATTTAACCCCTCTGTTCCATACACAGATAGTTACAGATACCATTGAACTCTTGAGCTTTTACCCGTGAGCGTTTGATAAACCGGGCTAATTTTTAAAAATTAGCCGGATTTTTTCTGGGTCTAAAAACGTAGATCATTCCAGCATAAATTACAGTAATTTTTAAAAGTTTTTTTGACAATATTCTTGAGTCCTGGTAGTATAAAATATAGGGAGATGAGGTAGCGGATAGGAAAAAATGACTTATAGGTGCACCTATGATGACTCTCAACCTGAGTCTATTATTTCAGAATATAATCAGATTCAAGATATTGAAGTTGCTCAAGAAATTATCTATGATTTCTTTATCGAAATAATTCAGCAGTGGAGTGCTGATGAGGTTTTAGAAGAATTTGAAACTCTCTTTTTTGGAATGCAAAGCAAGCAAAATGAAGAGATCACTCATGCATTGAATCGAATTGTCTTTGATAATAAAGAGACTGTTTTCATCAATACAATTAAGCGAGTTTGCTACATCCTCGTTAATAATTGGTATATCAATAGAAACTATAACTCTATCCGTGAGCTACTCACTAAGATTGAGGAAATCCAAGAACAAGATTTTTATTCAGATTCCCCGATTATCAATAGACTAAGAAAGTGGTTAATTAACTTTGTAAAAAGTTCAGATTATCAAGAAATTCGTCAATGTGCGCTTCAAACAGGGCGGAGTTGGAGTAGTCGTTATACTTCTTATTTATTAGTTTCTCAATACGTCAATCCACAAAATTCTATTGAACAACAGGAGCTGGCTCGGAATTTATCCAAACAACTGAAGGATAAGTATAAATTTGATTTAGCAATGTATATTGTCCGACAAGAATCCCCTAAAAATAACGCTCTGAAAAAACCGAACAATCCGACCCAGCTCGGGGATGATGTGATTAATCTGATCAAAAAAACCCTATCCTCCCAGCGTGTTTTTAGTCATACCAGGCAAGCAGAACTCTTTTTAGAAGAAACTCAAAGCTTAACTTATGCTGAGTTTAAAGCGCAGCTCCCCAGCTATTTGATGCTGCAAGAAAGCGATCAAAATCCTACAAAAATTTTACGGGATAAACTGGATCGTAAACTAGAAACACTGTATGAAAGTCATCATCAAGATTTAGTTGAAAAAGGAATTATTATTCGTACCTGTAACCGCTTAATTGAGTTCCTCACAACAGAGGATAGTACAACACCCTCTTCAATTTTTCTTCTGCTCAATACTCATGGAAATCCTTTAACACTCGTTACAATTCTGCTCAAACTCATTTTAATTTGTAGTGCATCTCGAACTTATTTAGAAGTTTGTATTGCTAAACTGATTCAGTATTATCAAAATTACGAAGAAGAACAATGTCAGTCTTTCATTCGCTTCTTAGAAGTCTTTAACTTAGTCTTCACGATTTTTACTGAAAATGTTCAGTATCACTTAGTTAAAGTCGATGAGAATGAATCCTCTGGACCGCTTTCAAACTTGAATGCTTATCGATTATTTTGTCAAACGAAAGGGTTAGATTTACGGGGTAGAAATTTAACCGGGATTAAACTCACTAGCACCAACTTACGAGAAGCGAATCTACGGGATACCAATCTGAGTGGAATTAACTTAATTCAAGCCGATTTAAGGCTGGCTAATTTATCTAAAGCCAATCTCAGCTCGGCAATTTTGAATGAAGCCCAACTACTGATTACAAACTTGAGCCATGCTAACTTAAATGATTCTAGCTTAGTTGGAGCCGATCTACGACGAGCTAACCTGGAATATACAACCTTAGTGCGTGCCTGTCTGACTAGCGCTCTATTCAACTTTGCTAACTTACGTCATGCTAATTTAGTCCAGGCTAACTTAATGGCAACTCGTTTAGATTATGCTAATCTCTGTGAGGCTAACTTAAACCATGCCAATTTACAGTATGGAAATCTCTGTCAGAGTAACCTGAGAAATGCCAATCTGAGTTGTGCAAACCTCAAAGGGGTTAATCTTCGCAATGCCGACCTAACGGGGGCAGATTTGAGCTATGCCGACCTGCGAGGGGCAGATTTATCTGGGGCTAATTTATCTGGGGCTAATGTTCATGGGGCCAACTTAGGAAAAGCTGACTGTAGATATGCTAACCTCAGCGGTGCTAACCTGAAAAAAGGGAACTTAAATCATGCCAACTTGGAGTTTGTTAACTTAACTGAAGCTGACTTAAGTTACACTATTTTACGCCAGGCAAACTTCTATCAGGCACAACTTTTTAAAGCGAATCTTTATCATGCTGATTTAACTCGGACTGATTTGAGTCATGCTGACTTTAGTGAGGCGAATTTATGTTGTTGTTTAATTCGTCATGCTAAGCTGACTCGAACCTATTTTAATAATGCTAACCTGCACGGGGCTAACTTATTCGGCAGTAACTTAATGGATGCTCGAATTCAGGGTGCCAAATTTGGAAATAATTCAGGACTCTCAGATCGCACTAAGCGATCATTAAACTTAAAAGCGAAGTAGAAAAGCTAAGCAAAACTGCTAAGGGGATTGTAATCATTGAATATCATTCAAATATTTTTTTCCCATCTTCTGTGTCTAGAAAGTTCACTTTAAAATATCAGTTAATAGAGGATAATAACCCCGTTGATTTAACCTCTCCGGATGAACTATATTTTGGTAAGTAAAATGACGATAAGTTAAACAAAATCGATCCCAGTCTGCCATTTGTACTCGAAATAAAACAATAAAAAAGTTAATCAACCAAGGAGATAAATTAAACCGAAAATAGATTCTTTTGTTATAATAAGTACAGACATTCTCAATTGCTTCATTTAAAGTTATTGGTTTATTTCCTAATACCAAATACTCTATATTTTCAAAATTTGTAGGCTGATTAATTAAAGCTTCAACTACTTGAGCAATATCAGCGCCGTGGATAAAATGAAAACTTCCTTCTGCTTTAAACCAACGAATTAAATTAATCCATTTTGTCACTTCCGGAATACCAGAGGAAAGATGAGAAACAGGTTTATTATTATCTCCGCCAAACACTAAAGTTGGATACAAGACTCGTAACGGTGGTAAATCTTCTGCAATTTGTAAGATTTGATGCAGACAATTATATTTAGATTGAATATAATCAGTACCAATTTCTCCTGCTTCTTTTAACAGTTGATTATCTCGATCTAATACACTGGCGGTAGAAAAATAAAGCACTTGTGAACAAGTGTTTAAATTCAGAGCGTTTAATATTTTTAGCGTGCTATCAATATTGACTTGATCAACTTCGGGTTTTCCGCCCCAAGATGTTGCCGCTAAAATGGCAATATTAATAGTTTGAAATAATTCAGTAAATTGATCAATTTCTCGTAAATCGGCTTGTAAAACATGAATTCCAGAACGGGCATGAATATCAAATCCTAACTTATTGATATTACGAACAATCAAAAACAGTTCATGATTGGTATTTTGAATCAGTCTTTCTGTGATGTAATGACCAATACAACCACTTGCCCCTGTAATCAGAATTCGTTTATTCATTGGCTGATTTTGGCATAGTTTATCAGCAATTAAAGATAGGTATCAATCTGTTTTAGACCCCCCTCCTCCCCCCTTATTAAGGGGGGAACTCAAAGGGGGGTAAATCTGAGGAGGACATTAAGCGTGGACAGCTAATAATTCATCAGCGTGTTTTGCAGTTTCAAAGAAGTAAGCGACGTTGTCTTCGGGTGTTCTTTGTAACACACCATGTCCTAAATTAAGGATATGACCTTTGCGTCCGGCTTTACGAATCGTATCCAGAATGCGATCGCGAATAATCTCTTTTGTACCAAATAAGATACCTGGATCAAGATTACCTTGAACCCCGAGATGATGACCGATACGGTTTCGCGCTTCTGCCATATCTACCGTCCAGTCTACACTAATCATATCCGCCCCACACTGCGCCATCCGTTCCAAAATCCCAGCACTACCGCTAATATATAAAATTAATGGGGTATCCGGATGAGTTTGTTTCACCTGCTCAAACACTCGTTTCTGATAAGGTAAAGCAAAGGTTTCATAGTCTTGGGGACTGAGTTGACCCGCCCAAGAGTCAAACATCTGGATAAATTGCGCCCCAGAGTCGATTTGATAGCGGACATAAGTCGCGATAGAGTCTGCTATTTGTGTTAGAAATTGATGTAACATTTTCGGCTCAGAAAATGCCATGCGTTTGATATTAGCATAATCTTTAGAACTCTTGCCTTCAATGGCATAAGCAGCTAACGTCCAAGGGGCACCGACAAACCCTAAAACAGCCGCTTCATTACCCACTTCTTGCCGTAGCGTTTGTAATATTGTGCGGATAAATGGTAGAGACTCCTCGGGTTCGAGAGGATGCATTTTTTCAATTTGTGCTAAACTGCGGATGGGTGGATCGATGATTGGCCCTTTGCTTTCCACGATGTCAAAATCAATCCCCATTCCCGGCAGCGGCGTTAGAATATCGGAAAATAGGATCACGCCATCCGGCTTAAACGCCCGATACGGTTGTAGAGAAATTTCAATAGCAATATCGGGGTTTTCAGAACGTTCACGGAAAGACGGATACTTTTCTCGTAAATCTCGATAAACTTTCATATAGCGACCTGCCTGCCGCATCATCCACACCGGAGGACGATCTAACTCTTCACCCCGTGCAGCTCGCAACAGATAGGGAATGGCGGTCGATTCACTCATCTTAACTCACTTTTATTTTATTAGAATTTTGAACACTTCTGATTAGCTTATCACTGTGTGATCCACTCCAAGCGATGCGATCGCTCATTTCTTATGAAGAATTGTGACGTTGAGGATGATAATCAACTTAATATTGTGAAATAGCAGTTTGACAGCGGGATAATTTACTTAAAATAGTCATCAATTGAGGAGGTCAAAAAATGAAAGGAAGTTGTGTTTGTGGGGCGATTGAATTTGAAGTGACTGAAATTCCTAATATGGTGTTTAATTGTCATTGTACGCGGTGTCGAAAATCTCATGGCGCGGCTTTTGCAACTCAAGCCTTTGCGATTCGGGATAGCTTAAATTTTATGCGCGGAAAAGAAGCTTTAAAGGAATATGAATCAACGGGTGGAATAAGAACATTTTGTTCTCATTGTGGTTCGAGATTAATGAATTATGCCAAAGATAATGGAGATTATTTAAGTATTGCGCTTTCTTGTATTGATACGCCCCATAATTTAAAACCTGTTGCAGAAGTTTGTACTAGTTCAAAAGTGGATTGGCACGATCTTTGCGATCGGCTGCCTCACTATGATGAATTACCACCGATATAGTTGATGAATCAGTTATAATCAATTTGGGCAGTTTTGTATAGATTTAAGATAGGCTAATTGCTACAATAGATGGGGTGCTGCACTGGGTTCACAACTTTAATAAAATTGATTAACTATGGCATCCCGACTTTGGGCTTTTTTAAACACTGAGATTGAAGATTTATCCAATTAATCACTGTATTGTGGCTAACTGATATGAAATCCGGGTGTATAGTAAACGTATAGTGAGCGATCGCAGGCAATATTGACAGATGCCAAGGAGAATCACAATAGCTGCTGAGACTTGCCCTCAGCCCACTGTACTCCAAGTATTAGAAGCTCAAAATCCTGTAGAGAGATCCTCGTATCAGATTCTGTGGTTATTAGCGAGTCGGAAAAAAACCGAGCAAGTAGGGAAACTTCGCCGATATTGAGTCCAATGGATCACAAAACTAGCAAGACGCGATCGCAGTTTGGGGCGAGATGCAGTCGGCGATCGCCCAAAAGCCAATAAAATAGCTGCCTTACCAGAATCTCAATCAATTTGAGGGATCTCGCAGACAGCTAATGTTTTAAGTTTTGATGATGTTTGACTAGGCTCAACCCACAGGCAATCACATACCCGATCCATCTAGAAACTCTACAATCGGTTTATCTTGCAAAGAACAACTCGATGTTGTCGCAGTCTGATGATTTGGGTCAGTTGTTTCTGTTTCTGTTTCGTGCTGTAAATGTTGATGAGAAGCTGAAACAGCAGCTCTCATTGGGGTTTGAGCTGAAGAATTCACTTGAGTGTTTAAGAATTGAATTTGTTGCTCTAAAGATTCAATTCGATCCACTAAGGCTCGAATCACCACTGCTTCAGAATCAGGTAAACTACCATGTTCTAAAGGGTTAATCCTTACACCAGAGCGATACACGACTCGCCCAGGAATCCCGACAACTGTACAATCTGAAGGAACGTGTCGCAGTACAACTGAACCGGCTCCAATCCGAACATTATCACCTATTTCGAGATTTCCTAAGACTTTAGCCCCAGCCCCAACAACGACATTTTCACCTAAAGTCGGATGACGTTTTCCCGTTTCTTTGCCGGTGCCGCCTAAAGTAACTCCTTGGTAGATTAAACAATAATCCCCAATAATGGCGGTTTCACCAATAACAACGCCCATACCATGATCGATAAACACTCCCTGGCCAATTTGAGCACCGGGATGAATTTCGACACCGGTCAATAACCGGGCAATATGGGAAATGAATCGAGGAACAAACGGAATTCCTAAACGGTAAAGTTGGTGAGCAAACCGCTGAAACAGAAGTGCTTGCAAGCCAGGGTAACAAAACAATACCTCCAGCCAGTTACGGGCTGCTGGGTCACGCTCAAAGATAATACGAAAATCAGCTAGAAGGGTCTTGAACACGATGAAGTCCCTATTTTTGTCGATAGACCACTACTATATGTTAGTAGATGCAGGTCAATGGATAAACCCTAAAAACTAAACCTGTATAAATTGATCGCTGTTTGAACGCGACTGTTAGTCTTCTGTTGACGGATAAAAATCCAATGGCTGCTATTGCTTCAATTTTAATCTTACTTGCCAGTATTTGGTTAACTCAGGCATTTATCTTGACCCCTTTGGCATGGTTACCGGGGTTGCAATTTCCTTCATGGGTTGCCATAGCATCAGTAATATTATTTCTTTGCTGGTGTATGGGAGAATCCTAATCGGTTGAGAAATCAAGAGGTTACAAAGATGAAATAATAAATGCCCAATCTGATTGTTTCGGGGCAGACCAAGTGGTTTGACTCCCAGTGATTTTAACAGGGATTTCTTGATAGCTTTCCTGAGTATTAACTGCAATGATTTGCTTGACTTCATCAAGATTGCTACTATCAATTGTCACCGTTGAGACCGCTTCTACATAACAAATTGCTTGTTTTTTGTCCTCTCGCAAACAGTATCCCGAATCAATCATACTATTGTCGGGTTCCATACCAACGGTAAAGTAATTGTTAATAAACTGGCTGTAAGTTTGGATTTCATTTTTGTTGGGATAGGGTTCAGAAAACTCCTCACCTTTGGGTTGATGTCCCCAAATATTTGCCACACCGCCAGCAATTGCAGAAGTCCATAATCCTCGCCGAGTCAGTTCAGGATTATAATCTTTTTTAGGATATCGCGTGGGAGTCCGAATCCGGAATCGATCTTCAGAAAATGCCGGTTTATTTTTAGCCTTTTCCAGGTGTTTTCGGTATTCTTGATAATCAGGTTGATGCCATTCCCAAGAGGCATAATCTAACTGGTCGCTAATGACTTTATATTCATTTTTATGACCCCGTCCCCCAACTAAATGATGGTAGCTACTATAACCTCTTAAGGTCTGTCGAAATTGCTCAATTTCTTTAGCCGAAGCCCACTCAAATAAATCAAAACCATAACCCACTGTCCATCCCGGAATCGGGGCTAATCTGGCTGCTATTTCTTTGTAGAGTTTATCGACATCAACTCCATAAGTTTTCGGTGTTTGTTTGCGGGCTTTATCTCCCCAAACCCAAAAATGTGTAGTTCCGCCATTACGATAAGTTTTTAATACCACTGCTTCATAATAGGACGGATTTTCCATAAAATCCCGTAAGTTAGTAATATGTAATCCAGTAAAACCATGTTCCTTGACAAATTCTTTAATCCCCCGATCTAGATCCGGTTGATCGTACATAATAAACTGAGGAACAAAAGCTTCTTGGGTTGCTGTTCTAATCCATTTTTGATCTTGACTGGCAACAAATCCCTTAGCATAGTTAGGGCGGGCTGCATTAATATTTAAACTGCCACCGCTGCTAAACGTCCAAGTGCCTTGTTTTGTCGGAGTAAATCGAAACTTTGTTGCCCCGCGATCGCTAAAGGTAATGACTCGATGTTCCTCTCCATCAGTATGAGTAATTTTAACAGTGGTATATTCCGGTAATTCGACCGCAATTTCATAGCATTCCCAAGCCGGACGTTGAGCCGTTTCAGCAGATAAACACTGTTCTGTATACTGTACTTGAGCTATTTCTTGGAACTGATTTGCATTCGGTTTTTGAACCCGTTGAGGTAGAAGTTTTGCTGAGGTGACAACGATTAAAGCAATAACAGCCAAGCTGAAAAATATTAGCACTTTGACAGGTTTCATGTTGAGAAAAAAGTACAGCTTAGATTTTTAAGTTTAACTTGAGATGAAATAGGTCTAGGGTTATGAATATTTGGTTTATTATGATTCAGTTAACCGCAAAATATAGATGCAACTCAAATAGAATATTTCACCTTTTAGCAGCTATTATAACATCAAAAATTAACTTGAAGTGAAACACAAAATGTGTTAATCCCAACAGGTTACAATCACTTCATGCAGAGTTTCAATCCAAACCTTTGCACCACATCTAGAACTATCAGGACGATAGACTACACGACATCCTCCCAATATTTCTACCTCATGTCCATGACGGAAAATGTTTGGCGACAGCCAACCCGTCAATAAACGTTGAGATTACCCTTTCTGGATGAGCCAACGCTATGGATAGATGATGATGCGGCGGAGCCTTTCAGCTTACAGTGAGTTTCTATATCGGGATTACACCGCTTTTTCACTGTAATCACAGGCTGTTTGGTTGAGTGTTTTTGATTTTCTCTAATTTTATGTGAGTTGACATGAATCATTGTTTTCGCTAGACGGAAAATGTTTGGCGTGACGGGAAATGTTTGGGCGTCAGCCCAACCCGTCAAGATAGCCAACCCGTCGATGGCTTCCTGGGATTGCGCCAACGGGGAGCAGGGCCTCTAGTTCCTCGTTCTCTTGAAAAGTTTGGCGGGAGGTCAACCGACACCGCCAACTTTCCGCTTAATAATGGGTTTGCCGTTAAACAGCGGTGCGACCCTGCGGCTTTCTCCTAACGGAGAGGCTACGCCAACGCAAGCCGCTAAGGAACGCGCACCAAGAGAAGAGGCATCAACCACATCTTCCCAGTCTTGTAAGCCCCTTGAACTCTTCCAGCTATCAGAAGGACTCTGAGGCGAGTTGTAGAAATTTTTAGACGGAAAATGTTTGGGCGTCAGCCCAACCCGTCGATAAAATGTGAGCAGCTTCTGTGGTACCGACTATCATTAAATTAGAGGGTTATCATAATAGTTTTTAGTCTAGCACCAAATCAAAGCAAGTTAACCTACATTTTCCTGAACAGAGAAAAAAGTTTATTGGTTACCTTTAGAACCCATTTGAGTTCTACAGATATTGAAGAGGGTTGCTGAATCTATCCCAGAATGACGGATAGAATTTTCCACCAACCCCTACAAAACTTGATTTCGACTTGTATCCCCTAAACTCGGGCGACGGCCATCAATATTGGGTTGAATCGCGGTAGGCAAAATCACCGGAGACCCCCACTGACTCACCAATTGTTGTAACAACCAATCTTGATGATCTCGCAAATCATCTAAACCCGTACCTCGATTAATAATGGCAAACCAGACAACTCCGCGATCGCGAGTGGGAATGGCCCCGGCTAATGCACTGACATCAAATAAACTACCGGTTTTCACTGGGGAATGGGTCGGGATTTGACGAAACTCCAACGTGCCAATATCTCGCCCGGAAACAGGAAATAAATCAGCCACTGTTAGATCGCTCCCCCGCAGATGTCGTTGCAGGGCGATAAACATCCCCACAGCCGCCCGAGGAGAGATTTGATTCTCATGTCCGAGTCCTGAACCATTAATCAATCGAATTTCCTCAACCGGCACCCCAGCCGCCGCTGCTGCCTGTTGTCGAACTACTTCGGCTCCCCCAACGGTTTGGGCTAACATCTCTGCCATCAGATTATTACTGTAGATATTCATCTGTTTAACAATTTCAGCCAAAGATAAGGATTGATGCCGGATGATGGGCTGAAATTGCGGCGCAGAAAACAGAGGTTGAACCGTTCCCGCGATCGCCACTTGCGGTTGAGGAGTGCCCGCCGCAAATGTCCGAGAAAATTGATATTGAGCTTCAGAGGGCCATAAACGGGGATCGAAAGCCTGTTTGAGAAGAGTACCGGCTTTGAATGGATCGGACTCATAATTCATCGCAAACTGATTCGCAATGACTAAATTACCCGCTACCCCAACAATTCCCAATTGATTGAGGCTATTGGCTAAAGCAAAGGCTTCTTCCCAAACAAAAAACGGATCGCCGCTTCCTTGGATGACTAAATCCCCTTGTACAATACCAGCTTCAACCGGGCCTGTAATCCCAATCACCGTTTCAAATTGGTGATCGTGGGGCCATTGCTGTAATGCCGCCAGAGAGGTGGCAACTTTTGTTAGAGAAGCAGCGGGTAACGGTGTTGTGCCCTCATGACTGGCCAGAGTAATCGGGCCTGCTTGTATCCAAACCCCTTGAACTTGAGCAGATCGACCTTGACCCGTCAATCGATTGAGATACTGTTGTAAGGTGGCTTCTGCCATTGGGTCGCGTTGATCGAGTAGAATCAACTTAGACAATCCGTTATCCCACGCTTGTTGGGTGGCTGTATTCAGTTCTACAGAGTTGACTCCTGCCATCTCAAGCCATAGAGACATGACACCGGAGCTAAAAATATCTAGCATTCTGGACTCCTAAGGATAAAATTACATATATAAAGTGGAGGTGTTAAGGTTTGAGACAGACTGATAAGAGCGATGGGTTAGATCCTCAGATCGTTATATCCAGTTCTGTAATAGTTTCACAAACCTTGTCTTGAGTGGAAAAGGGAATTGATTGAAACAGTACGGTTTTGGTTGGAGGACAAGGCAAATAGAGAATCGGATCATCACTGACACTGACGCTCAAAAAATTGTAAACAAGGTCAACTCCGATTGTTCCATTCTTGATGTTGCCAAATCTAATTGAAATCCTCAACGTAATATAGCTTCTTTGGTAAAATTTTTAAGGTTTCTCTAACTTTGGTCAATGAGTTTAACTCGCGCACGAATTGCAATTGATGCTATGGGTGGGGATCACGCCCCTGATGAAGTTGTTTTAGGAGCACTAATGGCACAAGCCAAGTTAGGTGTGGAGGTTTTACTGGTGGGCGACCCCCAGAAAATCGAAGCGATTCTGAAACAACATCAAACGCACTTTCCCCGACCTGAAATTGTTCCAGCCGATGGAACGATTGAAATGCACGAAGAGCCACTGGGGGCACTCAAACGTAAACCGGAGGCTTCGATTAATGTGGCAATGAATTTAGTTAAACAGAAGAAAGCAGATGCGGTTGTCTCTGCTGGACATTCTGGGGCGGCGATGGCAGCAGCCTTATTACGAATTGGACGACTTCCCGGTATTGACCGTCCGGCTATTGGAGCGGTTTTACCGACTTTAGATCCTTCCTCTCCCGTGTTAATGCTCGATGTGGGAGCTAATGTAGACTGCCGTCCGAAGTACCTCGATCAGTTTGCCGTGATGGGAACGATTTATAGCAGATATGTTCTCGGTATTCCAGAACCTCGGGTCGGACTGCTCAATATTGGTGAGGAAGACTGTAAAGGGAATGATTTAGCTGTGCGAACTTACCCATTACTCCAAGACAATGCTCTCATTCGCTTTGCGGGAAATGCAGAAGGCCGAGACGTACTTTCGGGTGAGTTTGATGTCGTTGTTTGTGATGGTTTTGTGGGTAATATTGTGTTGAAGTTTGCTGAAGGCATTGGCGAAGTTCTGCTGCAATTGCTGAAGGAGGAATTATCCGCTGGAATGCGGGCAAAAGTGGCAACTGCTTTACTCAAGCCCGGTCTAAAACGCTTTAAACAACGAGTCGATCACGTTGAACATGGGGGTGCATTGTTGCTCGGAGTGGCTGGGGTTTGTATTATTAGTCATGGTTCTTCCAAAGCGGTCACAATTTGTAATGCGGTTCGTTTAGCCAAGGATGCAATTGAAAATAATGTTTTAGACCGAATTCAATCTCAGTACGAAAATCATTATCAGAAAGCAACCAGCGGTCAATAGAAGAATAATTTACTTCTAACCGACACTAACACTGGACTCAGCTCTACTGCTGAGAGGCTCTCGTTTGAAGGGTCGAGATTGATGCTTGAAACAGGGAATAAATTGATCCGATGAGAATCAGTTGCAATTAAGCTGAATCTCTGTGATTTAATCCTTGATATCTGAGCTGCTGTATGTTTTTGTGGTTAAGTTGTCGCTCAAAAAGCTGTCAATTCTTCTTAATATCAAATGTAGGGCGATCTAGCTTGAGTAGTTCAGAAGAATTTTGCAGAGCGATAAATAGTTATCGTGCATACTGATAATTTCGATTCAATCAGATGGAGAGTGAGTTACAGTATTGTCAGTAAATAACCCATTAACAAGCATCACTATAGAAGGATTTCAGTCATAGAAAATAGTAGACTGAACTCAGTATTGCTGTAAAACTTGTATGCCTAATTTTTAGTTTAATGTTTTAAAAAAAGAATCATACTAGACAAAATACCTGTTTAAATGGGATGATATCCCGTGATTACCCCCAATTCCGACTCAGTAGTGACAGTGTGGGTTTCTCTGGTTCACGCAATAATAAACCAACGCTCTGCTTGGCGATTAGGCGCTGGGCTTCTCGCTCCTAAGCTCAAATGCTGATTTCAAAGACTCAAAAATAAATTATGACAACAAACGGTATTGCGATTATTGGCAGTGGCTCGGCAACCCCAGCTTCATCTCTCGATAACTCCAGCCTATCACGGATAGTTGATACCTCTGATGATTGGATTATGTCTCGGACGGGTATTGGCTCTCGACGCTTAGCAAACCCTGATTTAAGTTTATCTGCTCTAGCAACAGCAGCCGCTCAAAATGCTTTAGAACAAGCCACGATTGAACCCAGTCAGGTCGATTTGATTATTCTGGCTACTTCCACTTCAGATGATTTATTTGGTAGTGCCAGTCAAATTCAAGCGAACTTAGGAGCCTCACAAGCGGTTGCCTTCGACTTGACGGCTGCTTGCTCTGGTTTTGTTTTTGGCTTAGTGACAGCCGCTCAATTTATCCAAACCGGAGTTTATCGAACCGTTTTACTCATTGGTGCAGATATTCTCTCACGATGGGTGGATTGGTCTGACCGCAGAACTTGTGTATTATTTGGTGATGGTGCTGGGGCAGTTGTTTTACAACAGTCTCAACAGAATAATTTGTTAGGATTTGAACTGCGAAATGATGGCAGTCAAAATGCTTGTTTGAATGTTACCTATCAACCGAGGCCTCAAACTTTAGTCGAAGATATCACAATCGGCCAAGGGAATTATCAAGCCATCTCGATGAACGGTAAAGAAGTTTATCGGTTTGCCGTGAAAAAAGTACCAGAAGTAATTGAGAAAGCGCTGTATCGAGCCAACCTCACTGCAAACGACATTGATTGGCTGATCTTACATCAAGCTAACCAACGTATTCTAAACGCAGTCGCCGAACGTCTCCAGTTACCGTCTGAAAAGGTCGTGAGTAATTTAGCCAATTACGGCAATACCTCCGCTGCATCTATTCCTCTGGCTCTCGATGAGGCGGTTGGCAGTGGTAAAGTACAACCGGGAGATATTATTGCCACCTCTGGCTTTGGCGCTGGTTTATCTTGGGGTGCTGCTATCTTTCGCTGGGGAAGATAAGGAGAGAGGAAGTAAGAAGTAAGAAGTAAGGAGCCTGCCCCCGCGCAGGCGGGGGTAAAAATCCTTGATTATAGTCATAAATCCTACTCATTACTCATTACTCATTACTGTTGCCCTTACGCCTCCCGTACCCCCTTTAATAACAAATAATAAATGACGAATAACAAATAAAAAATGACAAAAACAGCATGGGTATTTCCTGGTCAAGGTTCTCAAGCCCTTGGTATGGCAACAGACTTACTTGATATAACAGATGCCCAAATTAAATTTAAACAAGCTGAACAGATTTTAGGTTGGTCGGTGGCGCAATTGTGTCAGTCAGAAGAGGATAAGCTTTCTCGTACTCTCTATACACAGCCTTGTTTATACGTGGTTGAAAGTCTCTTGGTTGATTTGATGCAAGCGGCAGGTCATCAACCTCAATGGGTTGCGGGTCACAGTCTGGGGGAATATGTAGCCCTCTACAGTGCGGGAGTATTTGATTTTGAAACTGGGTTGAAATTGGTAAAACGCCGTGCTGAATTAATGGATACAGCCGCTGGGGGTCAGATGGCTGCTTTCATCGGATTTAATCGAGAACAACTCCTTGAACAACTGCAACAGACGGAAGGGGTTGTCCTAGCTAATGATAATAGTTCAGCACAGGTTGTGATTTCAGGGACACCCGAAGCGGTAGATACGATTATTGCCAACGTTAAAGCAAAACGGGCTGTGAAGCTGAATGTTTCCGGTGCATTTCATTCGCCGATGATGGCACAAGCGGCAACAGAGTTTGAGCAAATTTTAGATGATGTTGCTTTTAAAGCGGCTCAAGTGCCTGTTATGTCTAATGTAGAACCCATTCCTACCACTGAGGCGGCTAAACTGAAGCAACGTTTACTTAATCAAATGACGGGTTCAGTTCGTTGGCGAGAAACCTGTTTGACATTTCAAGCACAAGGTGTGGAACAAGTGATTGAAATTGGCCCAGGTAAAGTACTGACGGGTTTAGTTAAGCGCACCTGTTCAGGTATTGCTTTGGCAAATATTAGCAGTTCGGCTGAGATAAGCAGATTGGATTAAAGTCAACATTGGGTTGGGCTTCACTACCTTCTACCTAGCTTATTCGACAACTCAATCTATTTCCTATCACTCCAATATTGAGGTCTGCGCTTGTGATGAGCAACTGCCAAAATCCGAATTTGATCGTTGCCCAACACGCGGTATAAAAGGGAGTATGGAAATTTTGGTAAAATTAAACGCCGAATAGAACCTCGTACTTTTGAGCCAGCCTCTGAGTAACGCACCAGGAGATTTACTGCATATTCAACTTCTTCTAGATACTCTAAACCCAGCCCTAATTTTTGTTCCTCATAATAGGCTACAGCATCAACTAATTCCTGATCTGCCAAGGGATGAAATACAACGACTCTCATCTCGTAAATCTACGAACTCGTTGAAATAATTCTTTGGCAGGAATGCCAGAAGTTCGACCCTGATTCATTGCTTCATCACGCACCTCTGCTTCATCGACCCACAACTGTGCAACCTCTTGATCAATTTCAAGAGTGCGCCCTAGATGTTCAAGCAGACGAGCTAATAATGCTGCTTGAGAATTCTTTGAAAGCGTTAGAAATTCAGATTCAATCTGTTCAAGTGTCATGTTTACGGTTCTTCTATAAAACTATTTCTATCATACGCAGATTCAAACAAGCCGCCCATCTATGTATAACTCATACTCAAAGCCAAAAGATGTGTTACGAATCCGTAAAATGCAGGCACATCCTCTAACCTCAAATCGATGCTCTGATCCAGTATCCCAAAACTTGTTGGAACGTTCAATTACCTGCCCGTTAAGCGTAATTAAACGGGCACTTGACCAATACCCATGCTCTAATTCTACAGTATTTCGTGTTCCATTTATTTGGAATGTCCAAGCTTTTCTCGCCATAATATAAGATGCTCTGCCGACAATTTCAAAATTGCGCCCCTACTAATAACTTGCATTTTAATAATTAAATTCTCATCTAACTAATTCAATTTCAACAAATCTGCATCTCCCGGTTGAGGCTGAGGAGGCAAAGGAGTGGTACGGGGAGAAGATTGTGCTGGGGAAGGCTCAGAGGAATTGGTAGTCGGCTGGGGGGAAGAATTAACAGGGAGATTAGGATTAAGTAATCTAACAATAGTATTGACTAAAGCATTTCTTTCTGCTCTAGTTAAATTATTCATAGCTTGGCGATCGCTAACCATGGGATTTGTGTTTAATGCATTTCCACTGGGATAGCGATTCTCAAACATTACCTCATTGGCTCCTAAATAATCGGCTACTGTTAATTTCCAGTCGAACCGAGATAGAGGAGAACGTCCCTTGATATACAAATGGTATCGAATAAAGCGCCCTACAAAAGTATCGTTTTCAGCAACTTCTCCCGTTTCTTGAGAAATGTAGCGGTTTTCTGAGGGTAAGTTCGGTAACTGTTCGTAGATTTGTGACCCAATGTCGGCCACTTGGATGCGTCGTATAGCTTGAGCGATTGTCACAGGAGTTACGCTACTTTGGTACAGCGGTTGAGTGAGTCCAAACTCCGAGCAATACAGCCAAAACCCTATTCCTAGGATGCTGGCTAAACTCGAAGCCATCAGTTGAATCGCCCAAAATTGGTATTGAAGATTTCGCTGCATTGGTTGGACTCACCCTACTTTGACTCAATTACTGATCGGCAATAATCTCAGGTTGGGTTAACTCATCCGACATTTCAACAATAGCCCGCAATACCGGCTTCATCATGTTATCATCCATATTATCAAAATCTTCGTAACGACAGCGTTTAGCACGATTTGCCACCTGTACTGTGATCCGATAGCGGTTTGATGCTGCACTAATCAGCTCTGAGGCTCGACGGCTAATCTCAATTGAATCAATAGCAGAGCGCTTTTGCATAATATTTTTTCGAGCTTACCTATGATACTAATCTTCCTATCATAACCAATTTCAGCCAGTGGAGGTTGACTCTGTCTCCCAAAAATTGTAGCGATTTTGTTTGAAATAGTGCATTGATTAACTCAGTTTACAGGTAAGCTCGAAATCAATTTAGTTGTGATTCAGTCCATGTCCCCCTGAGGAGGGATAGTCATTCCCTCTCATAAATGTTAAAATTCTTTAAGTATGGTGTAGTATTGTAAATGCTCTGAATTAAACTTTAGAGTTTAACAGCAAGCTACTGAGCATTCTGAATCCAACTTCAGGAACGAGGTAGTTCGCCCATTCTATCTTTAGCAGAAACAAAAGCGCAATTTGCCCGCCCGCTTGTGTTTCTAGCTTGAAGTAGGGGCTATATCAATCATCAAGACAGTTCGGTGTGACCAGATGCAAGGGACAACTCGTAAGCAATATTCTGCTTGCTGTATCCTAAGTATTTTTGAGAGCGCTTTGAACTGATTGAGGTATCCAGCGGGAGATGAGCCATGAAAATTGCCAAAACTTCAGACACAGATCCTGTACGTGCATATTTACGGGAGATCGGTCGTGTTCCCCTCTTAACCCATGAGCAAGAAATTGTTTACGGTAAGCAGGTTCAACAAGCAACTGCTTTACAGGAAACCCGAAGCAAACTTGCCAAAAAACTAGGCCGTGAACCCTCTCAAGGGGAATGGTGTAAGGAAGCCGATGTATCTGTTCAAGAATTAAAACAGATCTTGGAGCAAGGCCGGGTCGCCAAGCGTAAGATGGTAGAAGCGAATCTTCGCTTAGTGGTGTCGGTTGCGAAAAAATATATTAAGCGTAACGTTGATTTATTAGATCTGATCCAAGAAGGCACGATCGGGATGCAACGGGGTGTGGAAAAGTTCGATCCAACTAAAGGCTATCGATTTTCTACCTATGCTTATTGGTGGATTCGTCAGGCTATTACCCGCGCGATCGCCGAAAAAGGGCGTACCATTCGCCTGCCGATTCATATTACTGAAAAACTCAATAAAATTAAGAAAGCTCAACGCTATCTGGCTCAAGATCTCGGACGTGCTGCGACTCTGAATGAACTCGCTGACGAGTTGGAGTTAACACCAAAGCAAATTCGAGAGTATCTTGAACGTGCCCGCTTACCCTTATCTCTCGATTTGAGAGTGGGAGATAATCAAGATACAGAATTGGGAGATTTACTAGAGGATACGGGAGCCTCTCCAGAAGACTATACACTTCAGTCCTCTTTAAAATCCGATCTCGAAGTGTTGATGGCGGATTTAACCGAGCAGCAGCGCCAAGTTCTCGCCTTACGATTTGGCTTAGAAGATGGGCAAACCATGACTTTGGCTAAGATTGGCGATCGCTTGAAAATCAGTCGAGAGCGGGTACGACAAATTGAGCGAGAGGCTCTGACCAAGCTTCGTAAGCGCAAGCAGGATATCAACGATTATATTGCTAGTTAGTCAGTATCACACCAAAGGGGGAGATTGAGAAAGAGAGAGGCTGGAAAACTGGGTGAGATTTCACCACAACGAACCAGGAAATCAAAAATTATCAATTTCTCTTCTCCTTACTGCCGAGCCCCTATCCCGACTATATATTAAGGCACACTCACCAGATAAGGAGAATTAATCGCTTCAAATTTACCCGCATTCACTAAGGCTTGGTAAATAAAAGCAGCGACATCTGCCCGTGTGGCAACTTGATTGGGGTTAAGTTGGCTCTGTTGAGGGTAATTCACCACTAAAGTTTTTTCTGTGGCTCCTGCAATGGCTTGTAGCGCCCAGTTGGGGATTTGACTGGCATCTTGGTAAACAGATAACAACGTTGTATTGTCTGTACTATAACCCAAGCCATTCGCCAATCCAGCAAGGGCTTGGACTCGAGTCAGAGCTTCATTGGGTCGAAATGTACCGTCTGAATAACCGGAGAGAAAACCGGCTTGACTTGCCGTGTCAATGGCATTATAACCCCAGAAACTTTGAGGCACATCTGAGAATGCGATTCCTGACCCTTGAGATGTAGGGGCAAACGCTTTCTGAACAACCGCAGCAAATTGAGCACGGGTAATGGATTGGTCGGGACGAAAGGAGCGATCCTCAAAGCCTGACATAATGTCAGTCGCAACTAATGCTTCAATATAGGACTGTGCCCAATGACCTTGTATATCTGAGAGGGCAGAAAGCGTACCTTGAGGAACAGTTAATTCCCGAGGAGAGGTGGTTGCGGCTACAAATTCTACCGCCCCTGAAATCCGTGCTTGGTCGATTTCATTGCCAACGGCAGGTAGGGTATAACCTCGAGTGGCATTGTAGACATCATGGCGACCATTATTACGAATGATATTATTTCCGGGATTGCTACTTGTCCCTAAGTTGGGCTGGGCTTGAGCGATCGCAACTACGCCATCACGAGCATTATTTTCAATTAAATTATTTCGTAAAATTGGCTGCGCTGAGTGAGACACCACAACACCATCCCGATTTTCAAGAATTTTATTTTCAACAATTTCGGGAGTTGCTTGATCGTTAATCGAAATCCCAAATCCAGTATTCTGAAATAAGTTATTGCTAATTTTTCCTTGAGCGGAGCGAGCAATTGAAATCCCGTTACCTTGATTTTGGGCAAAAATATTATTGGTAATAATGGGATTGCCTCCGGCAGTAATAAAAATGCCATCCCGCAAATTATTAACAAACGTTGAGTTCGCAATTTCAGGACTGGAAGCCTCAATCCATAAGCCTGTGCCACGAGTATTAGGATTGCTCACTGTCACCCCGACAATTTTACTACTGCCCCTGGTTCTAAGGGTGGCATTTTGGCGAGCAAAGGTGGGACTGACAAAATTCCCTCCCCCAAAGATTAAGATATTTTGGCCAAGGCTCGCTTCATCTCCTTTCAAAATGACTCCATCGGGAATCATAATCGGGAACACTTCTCCTGTTTCTGGGGAGTATGTTCCCGAAGCAAGCTGAATAACAGTCCCAGGTTGAGCAATTTGTAAGGCATAAGTAATCGTCCGAAAGGGTGTCTGTTGAGTACCTCCCCCTTCCCCATCTCTTCCCTGAACCGGATTAACATATAGAACTTGAGATTGAGCCAGATATTGCACCGTTGCTCGGCTTCTGCTCTGCTGTGTTGCGGCAGGTTGCTGCAGTTCAATATTTTGAACCTGAGCACTCATTGGGCTTTGCAACAATCCAAGCAGCGCCAAGCATACAACTAGAGGTTGTCGGACACAGCTCAACGAGTATAAAGCCGATGGTAATAATTGCAGAGGTGGAAAAATCTGTTGAGTGACCATAATATCGTTAGAATATTCTCTATCTATTTTTAAGCCCAAACGGAGTACAGCCTATTTCACGATCTTTATTGTAGAGAGTCATTAGATAAAGCGCGATATAGAAGCGTGTGTAGGTTTATTCTTTACCATACAAGGGTAAGCAGAGGTGATGGGCGAACCCATCAGTAACAACATATCAATCCTCCAAGGCTCAAATATCCGTCCCAACAATCCCTCACTCGTGAAGTTTTCAATTTCACTCACTCATTCTACAATGCTTCAAGCGATTACAGGGATGAGATTACAGCCTGAGATCAATATTCTTGCCAAATCATTGGAACTTTCACCAAACCGGATGCGTCTTGAATGAAAAGTCGGTTATGTGTAATCAGTATTTGGCTGAGGTGTTCTGTTATGTTTCGTCTCTTGCTGTTAGGCATTGGATAGAATCGCGGCTGTACCCGCTTAGAACTCTATCTCAGGAAATATCAGAAAATCTAAAGATAGATGATCTGACTAATCTGATTTTAGGGAACTATATTGAAAGTGCAAGTTGTAAGGTTCTAGCTAATCAAATGGTAAGCACGAGCTTCACGGTCGGGATCGATTCATCAGGAATATTAATTACTTTGATAAGCTAGCTTGATTTTTACCGGCCAACAGTTTTTATTTCTGTTCAAGAAAATACAACAAATGGATCGCCCCTGTAGAAGTAAACTCAACATTCAATTCCTTAAACCTGTACCTTGGGTTTAAGCCAAATTCTGGTAAAAGATCTAATTATAATTTAAAGCTGATCAGCTTTAAAGGTTTTTAGATCGGTTGCCTTTTCTGTATCACTTCTGTTATTCTGGTACAGAATTTTTTAATAGTTTGCTTCTTCAATGATCATAAAGTATCTTTTAGGTGTATCGGAACTCTTGATTGCAATGTCCTAGTAGACTGGGAGGGGCAAATTCCTTGAAAACAAACCTATTCGGCAAAAATATTTGAATAAAATTTCACAATGTTTAAGCCGAGTTGCTGTCAGAGGCATCTTTGTATTTAAGGAATTGCGCGATCGCCCACTCTACTCAGTTAGAGCGTCAATTCTTAAATGCCTGATAGTTTCCGAGAATATGCCTAACCTTGACTCCAATAATTATCTTAATATCAACGAGGCAGGGTGGCAAATTTAGTCTACAGTGATTGACAAAATGCCAAATTATTGCAGCGTTCTAAATATAGAACTAGCCTGGTTTTTGTCTAGTGGTTTAGAATAAATCTCAATTGGGTCTTAAGTGACCAAACTAGCAAGTTTGCTCGCAATCCAATTGTCCATTGATTAGAGATCAAACTTGCAACTCCTATTGTAGAATCCCAATTGTTATTGTCCATAAATGAAGCTCTCGTGAGGAGAAAAATATGTCACAAATACCAGCCGAGTTAAAGACTGCATTTACTACATTCGATGTCGGAGATGGGACTGTAGCTCTTGTCGGTTCTGAGGCAGAGTCCAATAGAATTTCACCCCTTGCAGTCGATGGAACCGTTTCTTTAATTAATGGTGGAAACGCAGCAGATTCTCTGGCTGCTGGAGAAAACCAAGGAGTCATTATCTTTGGTTTTGATGAAAATGACTCTCTCCTAGGTAGTAGCGGAGATGATCAACTCTTCGGAAATCAAGGCAACGATACCTTACGAGGTCGTGAAGGCAACGACTTACTCTATGGGGGTCAAGGAGATGACTTTATTGGTGGCGGTGCCGGAGCCGACAGTATCGGTGGCGACAAAGGGAATGACTTCCTAGATGGGGGCGGCGGTGATGACGTTGTTCGCGGTAATGAAGGGAATGACACTCTCCTGGGTGGAGAAGGGAATGACATTCTTTACGGTGAACTCGATAGCGATGTCCTACAAGGTGGCGATGGCGCAGATACCCTGTATGGGGGTCAAGGTAGTGATACCCTACGAGGGGGTGCCGGTAGCGACTTCCTGAGTGGTGATAAAGGAAATGATACCCTCAGCGGAGGGGGTGGTAGTGATACCTTTGCCTTTAGACATCTCGGTACAGACAATGCCGATACTGTTAGTGACTTCAATCCGGCAGAAGACCAAATTGCTTTAAGCACTGACGTGTTTGGTTCATTGGGTGCTTCTGTTGAAGCGGGTGAGTTTACAACCTTCGCAGGTGGAACTGCGCCTACTACTGGCTTAGCTTACGACACGACCACAGGTCAACTCTTCTTCGACGGACAGTTAGTGACTACCCTCACAGGTGCTCCCACAATTACTTCCGGCGACTTTGAGTTGTTCTAAGAACAAAGACTTTTAGAATGTTGAAGGGATAATGAAATGTCCTTTAACTTTTAATCAGAGCTGGGGATATAACAGTCCTCAGCTTATTTTTATATTATTTCTGCTGCTGTTCCCATTGCTGCCTTAATATTAGATGATTTTAGAGCCATCAGCAGATTACAAAAGATTTCTAAATATCAATAAAAGTTATAGAAAGCCAAAAAAAAGATTAACTTTTTTAGAATAATGTCAAGGAATGATCACAATATAAGCTATTCATCATTGAGTTTAGGACAAAACTATGGTTACTGTAACCCGTCCCAAACCTTCCGTTAAAATCGGCCCGACCAAACTGCTTATTAATAACGAATGGGTTGAAAGTGTTTCTGGAAAACGATTTGAAACCATTAACCCTGCCACAGGAGAAGTGATTTGTGACGTGGCTGAAGCTGATGCAGCCGATGTGGATAAAGCAGTTAGAGCCGCCCGAACAGCTTTTCACTCCGGAGAATGGTCAAAACTGTCAGCACGGCAACGGGGTAATTTACTGTATAAATTAGCCGATTTAATTGAACAAAACAAAGAAGAACTGGCTCGACTGGAAACCTTAGATAATGGCAAACCCTTGACGGAGTCGATGGCGCTCGATTTACCATTTGTGATTGCCTGTTATCGGTATTATGCTGGCTGGGCAGATAAAATTCAAGGTAAAACCATTCCGATTGATGGGCCACATCTGTGTTACACTCGCCACGAACCGGTAGGCGTTGTAGGTCAAATTATTCCCTGGAATTTCCCCTTACTGATGCAAGCCTGGAAACTGGCTCCGGCTTTAGCAGCGGGAAATACATTAATCTTAAAAACCGCTGAGCAAACCCCATTATCGGCTTTAAGGGTGGGTGAGTTGCTGTTAGAAGCTGGTTTCCCTCCAGGTGTGGTGAATATTTTATCCGGATACGGCCCCACAGCAGGGGGTGCGATCGCCCGTCATCCGGATATTGACAAAGTGGCATTTACTGGATCAACGGAAGTCGGACACTTGATCATGGAAGCGGCAGCACAGAGTAATTTAAAACGAGTTACGTTAGAATTAGGCGGCAAGAGTCCTAATATCGTATTTGCCGATGCGGATCTTGATGCGGCGATTGAAGGAGTGCATCAGGGGTTGTTCTTTAACCAAGGACAATGCTGCAATGCGGGTTCACGGGTATTTGTTGAAGAAGGCTGTTATGAGGAGTTTATTCACAAATGTGCTGAACGGGCTCAGCAACGGACTGTGGGCGATCCCTTTGATCGCAATACCAAACAAGGGCCACAGGTGGATCAAACTCAGTTTAACACCGTCATGAGTTATATTGAGTCTGGGATGCGAGAGGGGGCAAGAATGCTGTGTGGGGGTAAGCGAGTCGGCGATCGCGGTTACTTCATTGAACCCACCGTCTTTGCTGATGTGCAAGATGAGATGAAAATTGCCCGCGAGGAAATTTTTGGCCCAGTGATGAGTATTATTAAGTTCAAAGATATTGATGAAGTCATCCAACGAGCCAATGATACTTTGTATGGTTTAGCTGCTGGTGTGTGGACGCAGGATATTACAAAAGCCCATAAAGTAGCCCATAGTGTGCGGGCGGGAACGGTTTGGATTAACACTTACCATGCTTTTGATACTGCCGCACCTTTTGGTGGGTTTAAACAGTCCGGTATGGGTCGAGAATTAGGTGAATATGCCTTACAGCAATACACTGAAGTGAAAACAGTGACTGTTCGGTTGTAGAAAATTCTGATTAACAAATCTGGAACAGCCCTCTAAATTTCCCGATTGGGGGTAGGGCTGTTTTATTCTAATTTTTAGACTAGTACCGTAACAGTTTCTATGGAACGCTGGAGACAAGAATAGTTCTGCCAAACAACTGAAATAATGCTGCATTTTACTAAAAAATTAGATGATAAGTTTCAAAGTGATTGAGCTGACCTAAGTTAAGTAATAGCAGAGTCTAAATATATATCGGAAATTACGGAGTCGAATTATTTATTTTATTTAATGACTCAATATTTGAGTGGTAATACGGATAATTAAAAATGACAAAAATTAGTATAAATACAGTTTTACTAAGACTTTAAACGAAGCTAAAATGAATTTACTAAAGCTTGATTGCTTTAAAACTTCTTAGGCAATATAATGGCATTAGAGCACAAAAAAGAGACGATATTCTCTAAAATGATCGATCTCAAAAGAATAAATACAGCAAACTCTCCCTACCAATAATCAGGACATTTTGACATTAACTTCAGTGTCTAAGCATTAAAAAAAAGGTGAGGCAAATTACATCAAAGCTAATTTTTTTTAGTTGAAATAGATTTAAGTCTCACCTAAGACTTACACATTGAACTCACTCATTAGAATAGGAGTAACTTTTAATGACACGACTCGTAAAGAAACTTTTAATCGGTGCCTCTGTGGTGGTTGGCGCTAGTACAATGGGAGCAATTCCTTCCTATGCTGGTACTCTAACTGGCATTCAATTTGACACGGATGACATTGAAGTTTTTTATGCAGATGATGCGGAAACAGCTTTAACAGATAATGATCCTTTAACTAATGTAGAGTTAGGGGCGAGTAATGAAAATCAAACTGAAAACATTGGTTTTAGTGGAATGCTGGGTGGAAAAGTAGTTTCAGTTGAGACTGTAACTGCTGCTGACTGGGCGATTTTTGGTACTCAGTGGATTAATGACTTCACTACAGCTTACTCCGGATTGAGCGGGTTGGAGAACGTGATTGCTGGATATATCGACAGCGCTATGAGCAACCCTAATGTGGAAACTCGCTTTGGCGATCCCAACGTCGGTGGTTTTACCTTTGATGAAAATAGCGGAGAATATCAGCTAGATCTGATTGGTCACTACAACCTTCTCAACGCTCCCTATCTTCAGAGCGAAGAGTATTCTACGATGGTTAATGGGTTGAACTTTCTGTTAGGGGGTAATCCGCTACAAGTCAGTGAAATGGCTAAAGTAACGATTGATGGTGTGGTGAACTACGCTTATAGCTTCTCTGCAACAGATACAGGATACGATCATGCAGATGGATCTTCCCACAGTGGTTTGTATAGCTGGACTCTCGCAGGCGAACCCATTCAATCTGCTGCTATTCAATCTGTTCCTGAACCGTCTACCATGCTGGGTTTAATGGCAGTGGGTGGTTTAGTTACCCTTTCTCAGCGCAAGTCTCGTAACAAAGTATAGCGATGGCGCTTTACTCAATCTAACTAATAGCTAATTTGAAATGGGAGCGGGTTCGCTCCTTTTTTTTGGCTAAGAAAGGGATAATGCAATTTTGACACTCCCGCCAATTAATCGGGGGATTCTTGCGTCATCGGGTTTGTCTAGTTTCAAGACAGAGATGACTTGAAACCCCGGCCAGATTCCCCTCGACAAGCATTTGTTTAATGTCGGTCTGGCTGCTGGGCAGCAGACGAAAAGTCTTTAATGGGTCTCATCTTCCACAACAAACACCCTATTTACCTCAGTATTTGACTTTGGCAGGTGGCTGTTATGGGGGGAGAATTACCAATCAAGATTAGTAACACCTGGAGGGTGCATTGGTTTTACATCGTAACATACTTTGAGCTTGCTGGTGGTAATTCACCAGTCGATCAATCGACCGTCAGTGTGCCACATTAAGAGAGTGTGAGATATAACCAAGAGCAGGACTTTAGCACAATTTATTAGCACAATTTATTTAACTCGGAAGCAAGTGTAGCTGTTAAATTAAAAAAAACTGAAGTTTACTTGACTTAAGCACACTCGCGCGATTTATGATAAGTAGGCTGTGATGTATTAGAATTTACTGTTGTAGGAAGAAGTACGTGTGACCCGGAACAGGTGAATTGTTAGAAATTCACTGCCCGTGATCGCGCTTTACCTTATAGTTCCTTGGATCTGTGGATAGAGCCTTTCATTTGTGTCAACCCGTCACTATTGGGTGCTTCAACCCGGAATTGAAATTTTCAAGGTTTAAAAATCTTTAAATGTCTCTATTCGATTGGTTTGCAAATCGACAAAAGTCCGTTCAAATTAGTCCAGATCAGCAAGAACGAGAAATTTCGGATGGACTCTGGGTTAAATGTTCCCAATGTGGCACGCTCACCTACGCCAAGGATCTACAGGCTAACCTGAGGGTTTGTGGTGAATGTAATCATCATCTGCGGGTTGATAGTGATGAACGAATTCAGCAATTAATTGATCCCAAGACGTGGACACCAATTAATTCTCAACTTCACTCCGTTGATCCTCTGCAATTTCGCGATCGCAAAGCTTATAGCGATCGCCTGCGGGATTATTCTGAAAAAACGGGTCAGATGGATGCAGTCCAAACGGGAGTGGGTTTAATTGATGGGGAACCTCTGGCGCTTGGGGTAATGGACTTCCGGTTTATGGGAGGTAGCATGGGGTCAGTAGTAGGTGAAAAATTAACCCGTCTAATTGAACACGCTACTCAAGAACAATATCCTGTGGTGATTGTCTGTGCTTCAGGGGGGGCACGGATGCAGGAAGGAATGCTGAGTTTGATGCAGATGGCTAAAATTTCTGCTGCCTTAGAACGTCATCGAGAAGCCAATTTGTTGTATATTCCCCTATTAACTCATCCCACAACAGGGGGTGTAACTGCAAGTTTTGCGATGCTGGGAGATTTGATTTTAGCTGAACCTAAAGCCACTATTGGTTTTGCTGGACGGCGGGTGATTGAACAAACCCTGCGGGAGAAGTTACCAGAGGGATTTCAAACGGCTGAATACCTCCTTGACCATGGGTTTGTAGATGCGATTGTCCCTCGTCCTCAACTGAAGAAAACCCTCGCCCAGTTAATTCGCTTGCATCGTCCTCAACAAACACTGTCTCATCTGCCATCAATTCGGGAGGAAACTCAACACCTTAGTTCGACTCATTAGAGGCAGTTGGGGGCGCAACTTTCCTCATTTCCCCCGCTTCCCAGCAACAGAATGTCAATGAGCTTCTAGATTTTGCTGAGCATCTGGTTTATCATGAATGGCTAAACGTTCGAGTAAGGTGGCGCTGGCTTTATTTAAGCCGATTAAGTTGACCTGAACGCCTCGATGACGGAACCGTAGAACGACTTTATCAACAGCATCCACAGCGGATTGATCCCACAAATGAGCATGAGTCAAATCAATGGTGACTCGTTCGATATGTTCCCTAAAATTAAAGGCATTCAGGAAGTTTTCTACAGAGACAAAAAAGATCTGACCATTGACACTGTAAATTCGTTCACTTCCTTGGTTGATCAGTTGATTATCAACAAAAATTAAGGCGGCAATTTTACGACTGAAGAAGATGGTACTGAGGGCGACTCCAACTATCACCCCAATGGCTAAGTTATGGGTTAATATGGTCACCAGTACGGTGGTTAACATGACTGCTGTTTCACTTTTGGGAATTAAACGAATATTACGCAGAGAATTCCAACTAAAAGTACTAATAGAAACCATAAACATCACTGCTACTAACGCCGCCATTGGAATACGGGCAACCCACTGACCTAATACCAGAATACACAGCAGCAGAAATACCCCAGCGCTGAGGGAAGACAGGCGAGTCCGTCCACCGGAACGAATATTAATCACCGACTGACCAATCATCGCACATCCGGCCATGCCGCCGAAAAATCCTGCAATAATATTAGCAATCCCTTGTCCCATGGCTTCCTGATTTTTGTCGCTAGCACTGTCTGTGAGGTCATCAATCACGTTGGCGGTTAAGAACGACTCCATTAACCCCACAAAGGAGAGGGCAAAAGCATAGGGAAGAATAATATTTAAGGTTTCAAAGTTGAGAGGAACAATGGGTAAGGCTAAAGTCGGTAAGGTATTCGGTAAGGTGCCCATATCCCCCACTGTTGGTATATCCCACCCGGCTGAGATGGCGATCGCTGTTAGTATAACAATGGCAACTAAGGGAGAAGGAACGGCTTTGGTCAGGCGGGGGAGTCCATAAATAATTATCAGTCCTACTGCAACCATGGCGTATACCAGCCAGGATGCCCCTTCAAATTGAGGTAATTGGGCATTAAATATTAAAATAGCCAGGGCATTGACAAAGCCGACCATTACAGCGCGAGGCACAAACCGCATCTGGTTACCGAGTTTGAGCCATCCCAGAAAAATTTGTAGAATACCGGTTAATATGGTGGTAGCCAGGAGATAATTTAAGCCATAATCCCGAACTAAAGTGGTCATTAATAATGCCATCGCCCCCGTTGCCGCTGAGATCATTCCAGGTCGTCCCCCCAGAAAAGCGGTGGTAATGGCAATACAAAAGGAGGCATAAAGCCCCACTTTGGGATCGACTCCTGCAATAATAGAAAATGCGATCGCTTCTGGAATTAAGGCTAAAGCAACAACGGCCCCCGCTAATAAGTCTTTTTGTACATTGGAAAACCAAGCTTCTTGGGATAATATATTTTTCATTGGCTCAAGTCATTCAAGTCAGCAAACAGCATCATATTACGGAGGGGTGAAAATAGGTTTCACTGTAGGAAATCGGTTCAATATGTTCCAAAGTTGGGAGATAGATTTTCAGACCCAACACAATTGGCAAAATTAGTAGCAACTTTACACTACTGTTCAATCAAATTAAGGAATCAACGATCCTTAGTATACCTGAGAGATGTTAATTCTTTTAAAAAAAAATTGACGACATATCCTTTCAGTGCATCAGCTAAGCATTCGTTCACGTTGCTGTGGATATTTATTGATCTGATGATTTTGTGGCGATCGGAAATAATAGAATTTGAGTGATTCGTTATCATCTAGACAGGAGTGAAAAACCTTGCTATGGTAAATGATTGCAATTTAACTGCAAACGGTTCCAGATGTTTAAAATTAAACCCGTTGTTCGTCTATTAGGTCAGATTGTTCTGATTAGCGGTATTACGTTTATTTTATCAGAAATTACTTTTAGAATTTATAATAAAATTAATCCTACTTTTGTATTTTACGATCATTCTTATAATCGCTGGCGAGGCAAACCTTATGCAGAAGATTATGAGTTTAATCTGAACTCTCAGGGATTTAAAGATATTGAATTTATTATTAAAAAAGATCCGAAAACTTATCGAATTTTAGGCATTGGGGATTCTTTTACTTTTGGAGTGGTTCCCTATCCCTACAATTATTTAACGGTTTTAGAAGAACAATTCAATCAAGCCGGAAAAACTGTTGAAATTATCAATATGGGAATTCCTGGAATGGGGCCAAGAGATTATTTATCAATTTTATCGAATGAAGGTTTAAAACTAAATCCTGATAGAGTTTTGATTTCCTTTTTTATTGGTAATGATTTTACTGATAATAATTTAACAAAAAATGTAAGACGAGAAAACTATTCTTATGTACTTGAATTTTTCCGATCCTTAATGAAAATAAAACAAAACTATGAAGGACATATTTTTAATCCGCAAGAAAGAGGAAAATATCAGGATAATCAACCAACTTTAAGTGAGGAAAGTTTTTTAGAAGTTGAGGAAGAAAGAAGTTTGCAATATTTAACGGATGAAGCGTCTCAAAAAGAGTTTAAAGAGTTATTTAAAGATGCAGTGAATGATCTCAAAAAAATTAAAGAATTATGTGATTATCAAAATATTGCCTTAACTGTGGTAATTATTCCGGATGAAGTTCAAGTGAACCCAGAATTACAAGCTAAAATTATAGAACGTTTTGAACTAGATAATCCGAGTTTAATTGATTTTAAATTACCAAACCGTTTATTGCAGCAAGAACTTAAACAGTCTAATATTGATTCAATTGATTTATTAGATGACTTTATTAAAGCTTCTCAGCAACAAAGATTGTACAAACCATTAGATACCCATTGGAATATTGCCGGAAATCAATTAGCGGCTGAAATAATTCAGCAAAATTTAAGTCAACAAATTGAACAAGATTTAACCTCAACATCAGCAGACTAATTATTTGAACTCTTTTTTAAAGTATTAACAATATTATTAGCAATATAATTTGATAAAACAGTTTCTCCCTCTTCGTTATAATGACAACAGTTATCAAGATAAACAACGTCATCAATATTATCAAGGATGGCTACACTATTAAATATATTAACACCACGCGATCGCAAATCATCTACTTGGTTTAAAAGATAGGGATATCCTTCTTGAATGGCTTCTGCATAAGGACTCGCATCAGTAAAAGCAATTCGTTTTTCAGCCTCGGAAAATTGCCGTTGTGTTGGATAGTATTGGTTGGGTTGAATAAAATGAAAATAAGGAATATTTCGTTTCGCCAAAATCTGACTCATTAAAAATGAAGTCTTTCCCCAATTTTTGGCAACAGAATTATATAATTCAGGATGGGATAAAGTTGACTCTTGCGGATAAAAATAGAAGGGACTTTGTTTTGAAAAAAGAGACGGAATTTGTTTTTTCTGTTCTTCTTCAAAGACTGCAATTGCTTTTTGATAATCATTAAGAATAAATTGATAATAAATTGAATATAAAGTATAACAAGTTGCTAAATCACACTGTTCTCTTAGATTGATTGCTTCTGTTAATTGAGGCTTTATTTTTTTTATATTTAGTAAGTTTTCAAGCGTTTCTGTTGATAAGCTATTGGTTGCTAAACTCGCTAAACTAAATACATGGTTGCCACTGGGCATCATCCAAGCTAGTTGAGTTTTATTATTTAAATTTGATAATGCCACTTCATTAAAACCATCAATATTAATAACTAAATCAAAATTTTGTCCTAAAGCTAACATATAATTCAAGATTAATAACTGCTGCGGTTGTTTATAGCCGCCTGTTGCAAAGGAAAGAATAATCACTTCTTTATTTTTGAGGTCTGGAAGTTGCTGCAAAGCTTGTTCTAAAATATTATTTTTGATTTCATTAACTGAATAGCGAGAGGCAACAGAACCGCCAAATACACCTACAATAAATTGATTTTCATCTTGTTTAATCAAAGGATATTCGTAGGCTGAGATAAAACCATAATCGTTATATCGAATATCAAACTTTTTTAAATGAGGAATTTGTTCTGGTTTCTGAACATATCCAAAAAATGGATGTAATCGTTCTATAATAGATTCTCCTAAACGAATACTACCCATTTCTAAGTTTAAATTTTGAGTTTCTGAGGACTCATTCCGACGACGAGTATAGAAAAATTGTTGATTATTAATCCAGTAAAAAAAGAGAGAACCTAATTCTAAAAAGGCTAATAATACGAGTAAGTTGATTAATAGCGTTTTACCCCATTGAGTCAAGTTTTTAGATGAATTCATATTAATCACTGATTTCCTAAAGTTTGAATAATAAAATCTGCAATAGTATCTGAAAATATTTTTTCTCCTACTGGATTATAATGGCAGCAGTCATCAATATAAACAACTTCTGAGGTTTTATCGAAAACATTAACAGCATTTAGAATATTGATATTCTCTTGCTTAAGTTGGTTAATCTGTTGTACCAACAATGGATATCCTTTTCTAACTGCTTTATCATAAGGACTATCCTCACTCCAAGCAATTTGCTGTTCAGCTTCACTAAAAACTCTTTGGGTTTGATAATATTGATTCGGTTGCAGGATATGGAAATAAGGAATATTTTCTGCTGCTAATGTATCTCGCATTAACTTTGAAGTTTCCACCCAATGATTGGTAATTTTTTCTAATAGTTCTTCATTTTCTAATGGTTGAGGTTGAACATAAAAGTAAAGAATACTATCTTCAATCCCTTTACCATCCGATTTTGTTCGATATCGTTCAAACCGTTCAATTTGTTTTCGATAGTCTTTTAAGAGGAGTTGAAGCTGTAGAGAACGATATGCATAACAACTGGCTAATGAACAATTTTGTAGCTGTTCAATGGCAGGTTCTAACTTGGGTTTTGTTTGTTTAATTTTCAGTAATGCTTGTAAGGCTTTATCCGATAAACTACTATCTGCTAATTGAGTTAATGCTAAAATATGATTGGCGCTTGGCATGGTAAAATCAAGCTGATATTTATTATTAACTGTAGATAAGGCAACCTCATTAAATCCATCAATATTAATCACAAGGTCAAATTTTTGACCCATAGATAACATATAATTTAAAACCAGTAATTGTTGAGGTTGT
The DNA here is from genome assembly GCA_964401105.1 of uncultured Lyngbya sp. Classification (GTDB taxonomy): domain Bacteria; phylum Cyanobacteriota; class Cyanobacteriia; order Cyanobacteriales; family Microcoleaceae; genus JAAURB01. The sequence goes on from CAYNXM010000391.1 coordinate 39,161, forward strand.
TTATATCCACCGGTGGCAAAGGATAAAATAATAACTTGTTTATCTTTTAAGGCTGGAACTTGCTTTAACTGAGTTTCTAATACTTTATTTTGAATTTCATAAATTGAATAGTTGGATGCAACCGAACCCCCAAATACACCGACAATATATTGATTTTCGTTATTTTTATTTAGTGGATAATCATAGGGAGAAATAAAGCCATAGTTATTTGTTTTAAAATTAGGTCGAAAGTCTGGTCCCGGTCTTTGAACATAGCCAAAAAACGGGTGAAGCCGTTCTACAATAGATTCTCCTAGTCGTACTCCTTCTAAATTGAGTCCTAAGTCTTGATAATTTTCTGAATATTTTTGAGTATAAAATAACTGCTGATTTTTCAGATAATAGAGTAAAACAGAACCGCCTTCTAAACAGAAAAATAAAATAATCAGATTAATGGCAGCAATTTTAATCAGTTCTTGAATAGTTTTAAATGAAATAAACGGTTTCATTGTTTAGAATAGATTTTACATAATTTTTGATTGATTAATTCAGCGGCAAATTGATGACCTTGAGAGTTCCAATGACCTGTACACAAACCTGAATTCTCAAAACCATGTAAACAGTTAGGATTTTCTTCTCCATAGTTTAGGAAAGGTTGGGTTAAACTCAAAATCGGAAAATTATGCTTTTCACTTAATGTTTTAAGCCGTTTATCGGGATAATTGAAATCTTCAACATTCAATGCCAGTTTATAAGTTTCTCTTTCTACTATATCCGGATGAACTTGAATCGGGTCAGCAATAGCCACTAATAAAAAATTACTATTTTTTTCTTTGACTTCTTTATTCATCATCATAATTAAATCATCAGTCACTTGCCAAGCTTCTTGCCAGCTTTTATCTTTTGGTACTTGAAAAATATCAGCAGTTAAAGCATTAAAATGATGGACAGCATTCCGTTTTTTTAATTCAAATTCTGCTTTTTTTACCAGTTGTAAAACACGAGAACGATTGACTAACCAACCCGGAAATCGATCGGCAAAGGTAATAAAATAACGATTACTATATTCTAAGCCTAAATCTCGAAAAGAATAATCCGGAACCAGTTCTCCATTTTGATACACAAAAAAGGGACGATAATAGTTATTTTCTAAAGCCTTAGAATTATCAATCACATCATTACCAATAAAGAAGGCAAGAATGACCATATCCGGTTGATAATCCCACACCTGTTGACGTAAAGTTAACAGTTCCTGGGCTGTTCCATAGCCATCTACCCCAAAGTTAATCACCTCTATATTTTTACCGAGAAAGCCTTTACAGGTTGTTAGCTTTTGTTCTAAGATAGAAGTATAGGTTTGTTCAATGGGAACTTGTGCCGCTAAGGTAAAAGAATCCCCTAAAACCGCAATTCTAAAAGTCTTTTCAGACTTAACTTTATTGTAGTTGCGGTCGCGTAATCCCTCCGAATTGATTTCAATATAAGCCTCCCCTTCTTTGCGTTGCCATCCTTGAGCATTGGGTAAATTTTTCCAGCCTCTATCGGGGTCAGAAATCGTAAAAAAAGAAGGGGAAAACTCACTATGTTGTTGGATTTTCTTTGGTATACCTTCAATATGCGCGAGTCGCAAACCGACTTCACCCAATACTATCGCCATGACTAAACCACTGAGTATTAAACTAATATTAATTACCCAGATTTTGAGTTGCTTCATCGACCTAAAACAACGTATAAATAAATGGTGCAATGGCAGACCCTTGGCTGAGAACAATTAATGCTCCCAGTAAAACTAAAGTAATAATTAGCGGCAATAACCAATACTTTTTGCGTTCTTTCATGAACGCCCACAAATCTTTTAGAAAGTCTAATGTTGCTTCAAACACTAGAAAGGACGCTCCATACTATTAACAGGTCTAACTTGACTGACTATCCGATAGGTTGAAGTATTTTGATCGAATTGACGCTGCATGGCATCAGAACCGAACAATCGTTTAATCAATCCCATGGGAGCTATCATAATATAGAATACAACACCGAGGAGAATACGGGTATTAATCCAGCCTAAAACTAAGCCAATTCGCATCCAAACCAGATAAATTGGGTTGAGAGTGCCGGGAATTAATAGCGCCCAAACAGCTAAGACTGAGCCTATTGTCCACGGCCACAGCGGTGGCGGCCAATGACGGAAAACTAAGGGCAGGACAAAGCCAAACAACCCTGCACAAATCGCTCCCGTTGTCAAGCCAAATTCCTTTAATCCTTTGTGGTCGAGTTGTGGAATATCGTGATTTAACATAACTGTTTAAGCATCCAAAAACAACAAATAATATATTATGTCCGATTGATGTATTATCCCCCGTAAAGAGGTTAAATTTAACATCTCTACATAGATATACTTCTCTGCTTAGTCCAATTCAAATTCCTGTTTCCAAGCCTCATCTTTTTCCCAAGGGGTTTGTTCCGTTTTTGCGAGTAAGAAATTCTCTAACACTAAATAATCCATCTCAGTTCGCATAAAACAACGATAGGCATCTTCGGGTGTACAAACAATCGGTTCACCCCGAACATTAAACGAAGTATTAACAATAACACCACATCCGGTGCGTTGTTCAAAATGAGTAATTAAATCATGATAACGAGGATTTGTTTCTTTGTGAACCGTTTGAATTCGGGCTGAATAATCCACATGAGTAACGGCTGGAATTTCTGAACGCGGTACATTTAATTTATCAATTCCAAATAACTGTTGCTGCCGATTATTCATTTTAATTCTAATCGATTCTTGTACTGCTGCAACCATTAACATATAAGGACTAGCGCTATTAATTTCAAAGTAATCTGATACTTTTTCCGCTAAAACAGACGGTGCAAACGGTCGGAAAGATTCTCGATATTTAATTTTCAAGTTCATCACCGACTGCATTTTAGGATTACGCGGATCGCCAATAATTGACCGTCCTCCTAACGCCCTGGGTCCAAATTCCATCCGTCCTTGAAACCAACCGATAACATTTCCTTGTGCTAAAATATCTGCCAAACGAGGCATTAATCCAATATCCTCTAAGCAGAGATATTTCGCCTGAATTGAATCTAAATAAGTTTGAATTTCTGTCTCACTAAATTTTGGCCCTAAATATGCCCCTTTCATTTTATCTTGAGGGACGGCAACCGCTTTAAATTCAGGCAATAATGTTAATATTCCCGCGTTATTTTCTGAGGTTGTTTGTGTTGTTCCGACCGTTGCCGATACAGGCTGAGATACATGACGAGGTTGATTATGATATTGATACCAGACCGCCAATGCCGCCCCTAAAGCGCCTCCAGCATCTCCCGCAGCAGGTTGTATCCAAATATCTTTAAACGGCCCTTCCCGTAAAATTCGACCATTGGCAACGCAATTGAGGGCAACACCACCCGCCATACAAAGATAGTCTATATTTAATTCCTTCTGAACCGTTCGCGCCAGACGCAATACGACCTCTTCTGTGACGACCTGGATAGAAGCGGCGATATCCATTTCTCGCTGAGTCAGGCGGCTTTCCGGTTTACGACGAGGACCACCAAATAGTTTATCAAACTTTTTATTCGTCATCGTTAACCCAGTGGCATAGTTGAAATAATCCATATTCAACCGAAATGTGCCATCATCTTTTAAATCAATTAAATGGGTTAAAATGCGATCAACATATTTGGCTTCACCATAGGGCGCTAACCCCATCAGTTTGTATTCCCCAGAATTCACTTTAAATCCGCTATAGTAAGTAAAGGCAGAATACAATAACCCTAAAGAATGGGGAAAATCAATTTCCCATTGCGGTGTTAATGTGTTGCCGTCTCCTAGCCAAACACTGGTGGTTGCCCATTCTCCCACACCATCAAGGCAAAGTACTGCTGCCCGTTGAAATGGACTGGGGAAGAAAGAAGAAGCGGCATGAGATTGATGATGTTCGCTAAACATTAACGGGGGTAATTTTGCTTTTTTTACCCCTAATAAACTGGCAAATTCTCTTTTTAGTACGGTTTTGAGATAAAGCTTTTCTTTCAGCCATATCGGCATCGCCGCAATAAACGAACGAAACCCCCGAGGCGCATAACTGAGGTAAGTTTCGAGGAGTCGTTCAAACTTCAGTAGGGGTTTATCGTAAAATACAATATGGTCAATATCATACAGAGTCAGATTAGCTTCCTGTAAACAGTAACGGATGGCACTGACGGGAAAACGGGCATCATGTTTTTTACGGGAAAACCTTTCTTCCTGGGCAGCGGCAATAATCTCCCCATCTTGAACCAAAGCAGCCGCACTATCATGGTAATAGGCTGAAATTCCCAGAATATTCATCACTCTCTCCTCACGATTGACAATCTCTGCTATCGGTTAATCAGACATTAAAGCACGGATTGTCCCAAAATATCCTCAGATTATAGCGAATAATCTCAACTTATATCAAATCCGATCTCTTTTATCTGATTGCAACGAGGGTGTAAAATAAAAAGTACTATAGAAACCTAGTCTGCGATCGCGCCCTCGGCATACCCATAACCCAGACAACTCAGAAAATGATAGGAAGTCTCAAATGAGTCATTTGAAAGAACTTTATGAAGCTGAGTATGACCAATGGTTGACTGAAACTGTGAAGCTACTAAAAACTCGGCAATTAGAAGCGTTAGATTATCACCACTTAATTGAGGAATTAGAAGCGTTGGGACGCAGTGAGAAAAATGCTGTTAAAAGTTTGCTGCTACAGATTATTATTCATCTCCTTTTATACCAGTTTTGGGAATTAGAATAAGAGAGAAATGCAAATCATTGGGCAGGGGAAATTATTACTTTTTGGGTTCAAATTGAAGATAGACTGACCACGAATTTAAGAAAATATTTAGCGAGTGAATTACCTAATATTTACAAAAATGCTTTGTTAATTGTGCGAAAGAAAACTCTGCTTGATTCTTTACCCAAACAATACCCCTATTCCTTTGAACAATCACTTGATAAAGATTGGTTTCCTTCTAAATAGATCCAGAGTCA
>CAYNXM010000392.1:0-10329 GCA_964401105.1 uncultured Lyngbya sp.
CGTTCAACTGTGGCACCTTACTAACCCAAACTTATGGGGGTTACCCGCCCGGACTTTATGGGCTTATCCTCCCGTTGCTTTCACACCCGATAGCCAGATGTTAGTCACCGGAGGAGAAACCGGAGACATTCTCCTTTGGTCATTAGAGAGTTAAGCGATCGCTTTGTGCGCTTTTGACTCAACTGCCTAATAGTCTGTGTAGCGCAATAGTTTTTGACTCGACTGCCTAATAGTCTGTGTATCGTAATAGTTTTTGACTCGACTGCCTAATAGTCTGTGTATCGCAATAGTTTTTGACTCGACTGCCTAATAGTCTGTGTATCGCAATAGTTTTTGACTCGACTGCCTAATAGTCTGTGTATCGTAATAGTTTTTGACTCGACTGCCTAATAGTCTGTGTATCGCAATAGTTTTTGACTCAATTCAAAATCCGTCTTAGTGTAAGCGATCGCTATATTTGTATCGCAATAGTTTTTGACTCAATTCAAAATCCGTCTCAGTTTAAGCGATCGCTCTGCGGCTGTAGGTGCATTGATAGTTAGATCTGATCGCTATATTTGCATCGCAATAGTTTTTGACTCAATTCAAAATCCGTCTTAGTGTAAGCGATCGCAGAAGTTGTTGCTGGTCACAGGAGGAGAAACTGGATAAATTCTGCTGTGGTTATTGGAAAGTTAATTGATATGGGACGTAACGTGTTAAGTGTATATTGACGTGTAACCTTTCTACAGAAGCATCTCTGGGCTTTGACAATTATTATAACGCATCAACTTATCCAAGAAATATATCAATGTATATAAAGTTTTGTAAAATAGGGTTGATATTAAACTTGAGGTTCTTTATGATGGCTGCGTCAATCTTTTGCGACTAAACAATATAATTCAAGCCTTCATCTCATACTGACGATGAGTAGGCAGGTTTTGTGTTGAACAGAAACAGAAGGTTAGACAAAAATTTGGGGTGTTGCATTTACTAAAGGAGTTACAATTCATGTCAACAATTATACGCCTACCTATTGATATTGACGGAGATGGTATTGATGATGGTTTAATTATCATTGGGGATCTAAATGGTGATGGTGATAATGATATTGCTATCATCGGGGATCTAAATGGTGATGGTGATAATGATATTGCTATCATAGAAGACTTTGATGGTGATGGTAATGATGATATTGCTATCATAGAAGACTTTGATGGTGATGGTAATGATGATATTGCTATTATTTCCGGTAGCAGTGTTGGCGATCGAGGACAAGATTCTTCCACTAGTAATGAAGGAAATACCTTGATTTCTGAAGCTTTAGAAAATAACTCTTTAACTAGTAATGAAGAAAATAAAAATAATGTAATTGTTGGAGGTTTGGGAGATGATTCTATTTCTGGTAGCCAAGAAAGTGATGTGATTTTTGGAGGTTTAGGAGATGACTCGATTTCTGGTGGCTTAGGAGATGACTTTTTAACGGGTGGTGAAGGAGCAGATACTTTCGTATTTGAAGAAATTACACCGGGCGAAACAGACACCATTACAGACTTTACCCCAGGTGAAGATAAAATTCAGCTTCCGTTTGAAGAAGATATTTTATTAGAATTCTTTGCTGGAAATCCTGATGAAGCCCCGGAAGGAACCAATGTAATCTACAATCCAGAAACAGGCTTAGTGACCTATAATCCGGATGGAGAAGCAGGAACGGGAGATGAAATCGACTTTTTGCTATTGGAGGAAGACTTAGATCTAGGTGCAGATGATTTTGAGTTTCTCTAAGACAAGAAATTGCTAAATTGTCAGCTTATATCTTGATTAATGAAAGAATTAGAGGAGAGTTGATACTGTTATTATCAGATGACTTTCCTCTAATTTCTCATGAGTTTAACGTAATTTACTGAGAATCTAAAGTTCTGGCTCAACAGAATAATGGCTAGGGACAGTAAAAGATATCCCTAGCGCTCGCGATCGCAATTAAAATAACCTAACGGAACATACTACTAACAGAAGTATCTTCATGAATTCGCCAGATTGTTTCACCCAGCAAATTCGCAACTGATAGCACTGTTAACTGTTCAAATTGCCGTTCTGGAGGAACTGGAATAGTATTGGTGATAATCACTTCTTCAAACAAACCCCCAGACAACCGTTCGACAGCCGGGGGTGAAAATACTGCATGAGTTGCACAAGCATACACTTGCCGTGCGCCTTTTTCCCGCAGCAGGCGTGCGCCCTCACTAATAGTTCCGGCTGTATCAATCATATCGTCAACCAGGACTGCGGTTTTCCCTTCCACATCCCCCACAACGTTTAGCACTTCGGCGACATTGTGAGCTTGACGACGCTTATCAATAATGGCTAGAGGTGCATCATCTAGCTTTTTAGCAAATGCTCTAGCGCGAGCCACGCCCCCCACATCGGGGGAGACAACCACAATATCAGATAACTGTTTACTGGCTAAATAATCAAAAATAACAGGAGATCCATAAACATGATCGAAGGGAATATCAAAATAGCCCTGAATTTGAGCCGAGTGTAAATCCATTGCTAAGATGCGACTTGCACCGGCTTGGGTGATTAAGTTAGCAACTAACTTCGCCGTAATAGACTCTCGTCCGGCGGTTTTGCGATCAGCCCGAGCATAACCATAATAGGGGATGACTGCTGTCACTTGCCGAGCCGATGCTCGCCGACAGGCATCAATCATAATCAGCAATTCCATTAAGTTATCATTCACCGGATGACACGATGGTTGAATCAAATATACATCGCAGCCTCGGATGGATTCTTGAATTTGCACATAAAGTTCTCCATCCGCAAAGCGCTTACGAACCATTGGCCCTAAATCAATTCCCAGGTAACGACTCACTTCTGTGGCTAAGGGCAAATTAGCCGATCCAGAAAATAGCCGCAGGCGATTATGATCGGGAACTAGGGGTTCAGGGTGGGGAAGAGGTAATGTAGCAGAACGGATCACGGTGTGGCCTCGCAGTTCATTCATGGCGATCTTATCATTGCGGCGCGAAACAGAATTCAGTATCTCCCGGATTGGATAGCCCCTCTGAATCACGAATGTAGCTCAGTTTATCAGACCCTCTGTAAAATTATGTTCATGCAATGTTTAACCGCCTGCTATATATATTGGAGGAGGATGAATCAATTGAGAATAGGGAAAATACTGATCTTCAAAAAAATCCCTAAAATATCGAGTAGAATAGTCAATTTAATCAAAACATTATCATGAGTTTAAAAGATCAAATCTCTGAAGACATTAAAGCGGCTATGAAAGCCAAAGACAAGGTTCGCTTAGAAACCGTTCGCAGCATTAAAAAAGTCTTAATTGAGAAAGAAACAACTGCTCGGGGACAAGGTAAAGATACTCTCACCCCTGAACAAGAGATGGAAACGTTGATGCAGCAAGCTAAACAACGGCGAGATTCGATCTCACAGTATCGCAAAGCGGGACGAGAGGATTTAGCGGAGTCTGAAGCGGCTGAGTTAGCGATTATTGAAGAGTATTTACCCCAGCAACTGTCTGAAGCGGAAATTACAGCGATCGTGTCGGAGGTCATCGCTTCATCCGGAGCTAGTGCCCCCAAAGATATGGGTAAAGTGATGGGGCCTGTGATGCAACGGTTAAAAGGTCAGGCTGACGGCAAGAAAGTTCAAGAAATTGTTAAATCGAAGTTGAAGGGATAATTATTAACTACACTACTGTGCATTTTTCACTGTATTCCATCTGGCTTTGGAAAACCCCACCATGCAATCGGCTATTCCACTTGGGACTGTTCTGCAACATCGCTACCGCTTAATCAAAATTTTAGGTCAAGGGGGATTTGGCCGCACTTACTTGGCAGAAGACCAAGGACGGTTTAATGAACGCTGCGCCCTCAAAGAGTTTATTCCGGCTCAAGCTGGGACTTTTGCTCTAGAAAAGTCCAAGGAATTATTTCGGCGAGAGGCTCAGGTTCTTTATCAAATTCGACATCCTCAAATTCCTGAATTTGCCGCTGTGTTTGAAGAAAATCAGCGGTTATTTTTAGTGCAAGACTTTGTCCTGGGCAAAACTTATCATACTCTCTTACAAGAGCGTCAGCAGTCTCCAACCGCCCCTAACCCCCCCTTATCAACTGGGGGATTAACTTTTTCAGAAATTGAAATTTTGCAGTTTCTGGAGCAAATACTGCCCGTTCTAGACTATATTCACAACCTCGGTATTATTCATCGGGATATTTCACCGGATAATATCATTTTGAGACAGTCTGACAACCAACCTGTTTTAATTGATTTTGGTGTGGTTAACGAAATTGCCACGAAGATTCAAACAAACTTGACTCAACCCCCAGCCACTCGTGTTGGTAAGTTGGGTTATGCACCTGTTGAACAACTACAAACGGGTCAAGTCTCCCCCAGTAGCGATTTGTATGCTTTGGCGGTGACTGCAATTGTTTTACTCACAGGCAAAGATCCTCAACAACTGCTCGATCAAACCACTCTGCGCTGGAATTGGCAATCTGTCGCAAATGTTCGCCCAGCCCTGGCTCAGATTTTAAACCGGATGTTAGCATTTCAGCAAAGCGATCGCTATCCTCAAGCGATCGCGGTTGAGCAAGCATTACAGCAACTCCGTTCTACTCCGACTACCGTTAATCCCTCGACTCCTAATTGGTCAGAGATGAAAACTCTACCTGTCGGACAACCTGCGGGGGTAACCTCTAGGGCAAAACCCTCGAAGCCAGTTCAAGGGTTGAACCATCGAGGAGTCTGGGAAAAGCCAGGGATTATTTTTACTGTGGGTTTGCTGATTGTTTTTCTGGCAGGATGGGGATCTTGGGCATTTATCAGACAATTACTACAATCTCCGGAAGATGAAATTGAAACAACCGTTCAAACCCCTTTAGAAACTCCGAGTCCTCCACTGACTCCCTTTCCCAGTCCTACACCGGAACCGACTCCAGAACCGACTCCAGAACCCACGTTCTCCCCAAAACCTAGCTTTACCCCAGAACCTACTCCTGAGCCGACACAACAGCCAACACCGCGCTCTCGTCGCTTAAATATAAAGGTTAATCAACCCTTATCTCGTCAAGGAATATTACGAGATCGAGACACAGTTGAAAACTATCGATTTGAGGCTGAAGCTGGACAACAGCTTTATGTCTCGGTGGGGGGTGGAGTATTGTTAATGTTGATTGGGCCAGGTCAAAATCCCCTGACCCCTCAAGCCACAAATAAATGGCAGGGTTCTCTGCCCGATTATGGTGAATATACAATTGAATTGCAACCTATTCCCGGACGAGAAAAAAGTAAATATAATCTTAATGTCCGTTTGATTAATTCTCTCGATCCGATTGTTCCTCCTTCTGTCCAAGAACCTGAGCCTGAACCCGTACCTATCCCAGAAATTATCCCAGAAATTACCCCGGAACCTGAACCCGTTACGCCAGTTGACGAAGTCGTACCTATCCCAGAAATTATCCCAGAAATTACCCCGGAACCTGAACCGGAACTTATCCCGGAAGTTACCACAGACTTCCCCTCCGACTCAACCTCTGGGGAATCTAATCCCAACCCATTAGAACCGAATCAAGGCGATGATATTCCCGATTCTGCTGAACCAACTGAAACAGTACCGGATATTCCCTTGTCTAAACCAGATATCCCAGAAAAACCTGTTAGTCCCAGTGAACCGGAACGCTCTCCTGAGCCTGCCCCGTCTTTTTCTGAGACGGAACAACCTGATACTGAGCAAACTATACAACAAAAGGGAAACCTGTTAGAACTGTTAGAACGGGAAAATCAAGGAAACTGGGAAATACTGGAATCACCCGTTTCCGAACCGATTGGAGGATAATGATTCATGATGAAAAATACACTATTGATTACAGCAACAGATACAGAAACGGGTAAAACTGTTTTAACCACTGCTTTAATTGCCTATTGGCAAACCTATTGTCAGTCTCGTCGTTTAGGGGTGATCAAACCGATTCAATCTGGAGTGGGCGATCGCGAACGATATTCTCAACTGTTTAGTTTAGATCAATCTAGTGAAGAAATTAACCCAATATATTTTGAAGCGCCCCTTGCTCCTCCTGTTGCGGCTGAATTAGAAAATCGTTTGATTGATTTAGCACCCGTTTGGTCTACTTTTTTAAAGCTACAAAGTCAGCGAGATTTTGTGATTGTTGAAGCCTTGGGCGGGTTAGGTTCTCCGATTACAAATGAGTTGATTGTGGCTGATTTAGCACGGGATTGGCAATTGCCCACGGTGTTAATTGTTCCGGTTAAGTTGGGGGCGATCGCAAATGCTGTGGCTAATGTTGCTTTAGCCCGACAAATGGGAGTTCATTTACGGGGAATTATTTTAAATTGTCCTCAACCGATAACAACGGAAGAAGTTCAACAGTTAGCACCAATTGATTTAATTCAATCCTTAACTCAAACTCCTATTTTAGGTGTTATTCCTTATCTTGATAATTTAGATGATATCACAATTTTAGCAAAAACAGCCGCCCATTTAGAGTTAGAACAATTGATGCCTCAGGAAAATGTTTGGCGCGCGCGCCAACTTTCCGAAGCTTGAGATTTCAAAGATTTACTAAAATTGTCTGTGAGTCCTTTTTTTAATCTTAATTTATATAGGATTAATTCATTTATGAAATTTTGGGTTCATTCTCCTCGTATTATTTTAATAGGAATGGGTTTTTTAGGGCTGACTTTAACGCAATGTGGGTCTTATACTCAGCAACAAAATCAGTCTATTGAAACCTCTGATTCTGCCTCACAAAGATCGCAAAAATTAGTGGCTTCTGCTAGAAATTGGTCGAATAGTTTTGCCGAAAAAAATTGGCAAGAACAATGGAATATTCGTTCAGATGGGGCTTGGGGAGAAGAAAATATTGAGATAGTTTCTGACCCGACTCGACAATTTCAACAGGTTCTACGAGTCCGTTATCCAGAAGGTTCGGCCAGTCCTAGTGTTTCACGAAAAAAAGATCGTCCTTTGGGTGGTACACAATTTTATGCTAACTTAAATATTGCACCAACAGATGCTTTAAAACTGAGTTATTACGTTAGATTTTCTGATGATTTTGAGTTTGTAAAAGGGGGGAAATTACCCGGTTTATTTGGGGGGACGGAGACAAGTGGGGGTAATATTCCGGATGGAACCAATGGTTTTTCGACGCGGTTGATGTGGCGTAGAGATGGGGATGGAGAATTATATGCTTATTTACCAACGAGTAAAAATTACGGGACCTCTATTGGTCGGGGTTCTTGGCAGTTTATCCCCGGTTTATGGCATCATATCGAACAAGAAGTCATCCTCAACGATCCCGAGCAAAAAAATGGTAAAATTCGGATTTGGGTTGATGGTGAGCAAGTGATTGATAAAGATAATCTCACCTTTCGCAGCACTGATGATTTGAAAATTGAGGGTATTTTCTTTTCCACCTTTTTTGGTGGAGGAAGTACATCTTGGGCAACCCCTAAAGATGTTTATGCAGATTTTGCTAATTTCTCCGCTTCTGTGATTGAAACCACTCCTGAATAAAGCTAGGAGTAAGGAGTAAGGAGTAAGTAGTAAGTAGAGACGTTGCATGCAACCTCTGTACGGGAGTAAGAAGTAAGGAGTAAGGAGTAAGGAGTGTAAATCTGCGATCATAATCAATAATTCCACTCATTACTTAATTCATACCCTATTCCCAGTTAAGCGTTCCCTATATTTGACAAGAGCAAGGAAAAGTGCTAAATTTGGAGTTTGTGTGTTGTTTCTTGGCGTGGGAGACCCTTGGCTAACGTAATTGTAGTCGGTGCCCAATGGGGTGACGAAGGAAAAGGTAAAATCACAGATTTATTGAGCCGCTCAGCTAATGTGGTAGTACGCTACCAAGGTGGAGTCAATGCGGGTCATACTGTGGTGGTGAATCAGCAAACTTTCAAGCTGCATTTAATCCCTTCAGGAATTTTGTATCCAGAGACGGAGTGTATCATTAGCAGCGGGACTGTGATCGATCCGAAGGTATTAATTGAAGAATTGGATCGAATTGAAGCATTGGGAGTCTCTACAAAGAACCTGATGATTGCTCAAACGGCTCATGTCACCATGCCTTATCATAGACTGTTTGATAAAGCTTCAGAAGAACGGCGAGGGACGCGCAAGATAGGCACCACTGGCCGAGGAATTGGCCCGACTTATGCTGATAAATCAGAACGTAGTGGGCTGCGAATGATTGATTTAATGGACTCAGAGGGATTGCGATCGCAGCTAGAATGGGTGATTCCTTATAAGAATTTTGTCCTGGAAAAACTCTACAATATACCGCCGTTGGATTTAGAAGCGGTGTTGAGAGAATATTTAGGCTATGCAGATCGACTGCGTCCTCATATTGTAGATGCTTCCTTAAAAATTGATCAAGCGATTCGACGACGGGCTAATATCCTGTTTGAGGGTGCTCAAGGCACGCTGTTAGACTTGGATCATGGGACTTATCCTTATGTGACTTCTTCTAACCCCATTTCAGGCGGCGCTTGTGTTGGCGGCGGAGTCGGGCCAACAGTGATTGACCGGGTGATTGGTGTGGCGAAAGCTTATACTACCCGTGTGGGAGAAGGGCCATTCCCAACTGAAATGGTGGATGGTGTGGGAGAGATTTTATGCGATCGCGGTGCAGAATTTGGTACAACAACTGGCCGTAAACGTCGTTGTGGTTGGTTTGATGCGGTCATTGGTCGCTATGCGGTGCGGGTGAATGGATTAGACTGTCTGGCAATTACTAAACTGGATGTATTAGATACACTCAGTGAAATTAAAGTCTGTGTCGCTTATGATATTGATGGCGATCGCTGCGATCATTTCCCTAGTGATTCTCGTCTGTTTGCCCGTTGTCAACCGATTTATGAAACCTTACCGGGTTGGAATCAATCCACCTCAGAATGTCGTGTATTGGAAGATTTACCCCAGGCAGCTTTAGATTATTTGAAGTTTCTGGCGGAATTAATGGAAGTTCCGATTGCAATTGTATCTCTCGGGGCAGGACGAGATCAAACTATTATTATTGAAGATCCGATTCACGGCCCAAAACGAGCATTATTGAATCCTGAACAGTTATCCATTTAATAGCTCATTATAGTGGAATTATCGGCGGAAAATTAACAATCCACCAATATGTTTCTGTTTGATTGGGTGCAAACGCACCCCAGGGATATTGTGGCGGGTTGAGATTGAGAATTTGCTCAGAATTTAAATAGAAGTTACCAATTAAGGCATCTTTAAAAGCTGGCTGAGTTTGAATAAATTCTATTCCCTTGGTTTGATAAACATAATCTTTTGCCCACTCTTCTAAGTATACAGGATAATTCACCTGATGAGGATCGAAAATTAGATTCGATTGAATTTGAATATTTTTAGCCTCTAAACCTTGAGGCTGATAGTCTCCACTATATCCAATTTGAAAATAACTATTATCACTCAAAATATTATTAAAAACCTTAACATCTTTGACATTTGTTGAATAAAAATATAATCCACCGACAAGCCAATAAGGTTGCTCAGAATTACCATCACCATAACCATTATGATGAATAGTATTGTGAGAAATTTCTATATTTTTTCTGAGATTATCTTTACCCCAACGTGCTAGTAAAATCCCAGTTGCGCGATTATTAAACACGATATTATGATGAATCCGAATTGCATTCACTTCTGAGCCATCTTCAGCCCCTAGCGCAATTCCACACTCACAATCATGTACAATATTATCATAAAATTCTATCTCTTCTAATATACCCCCCCAAGAATCGACATACAATCCTTGACGGCGAGTATGATGAATATAATTGTGATGAACTTTACCTTGACTACTCGTTCCTTTACAATCAATTCCTTCTTTACCACAGTAACAAACTAGATTATAAGCAACTTCAAAATATTTAATACTGCTCATACTAATCGCTTCATGGGGAGGATTTGAAAGCGGAAAACCTGTATGTTTGAGTTGCATTTTTCGGTCATTTGCATTAATTACCGTATTCCCTAAAACTTTTTGATGAGAAGAGTTACGCCAAATTGCAATTCCAGAAGCAAATGTATTGATCACTGTATTATTATAAAAATGAATATAATCACTATCTCTGACTGTAAATCCAGCATTATGAGAGTTCATTAGTATAATATTTTGAATGATAATATAGCGTTTATTTTCTATTTGGAAAGCACCTTGATCGTGAGCAAAGGGGGGTTCTCCCATAGGCGGTTCAACATAGACTTTATCTGCATTAATAATAACTTTTTCTCCTGGATACCCCGCATAAGTAATCCATTGATTTTCAGATCCAGAATTTTGA
>CAYNXM010000393.1:0-13612 GCA_964401105.1 uncultured Lyngbya sp.
GAAGCGCCGTTATTTTTACTCTGTTTAGTGCGGTTATTTTTGATCCGAGAAATGACCTCTGCCAGTCTATTTGCTTTAACGACAGGCTTCATTTGTATGCTTGCCTTTTTCGGAGACATCATCATTGAACGCCAAAGTTTAGCTGCTTCTGAACCGCCTCAATATCATCCTCTTCTGAGTTATCTCAGAGTAATGATTTCTCCCTTAATATTCTTAACAGGATTATATGTGGGAACTCTTCTACTCTTCTTTGCAATTCCGCTGGCTGGTAATATTATCATCGGATTCTTTCAATTTCATTGGCTAAGAGAATTAGGCTGGATTTTTTACGGCAGTTTAGAAAATATATTCTGGTCAATTGTCGGCATAAGTTTACTAACTTTTAGTGTAACTCTCTTTCTATTCATGCCTTCAGCCTTAGCCAGTTTATATATCCATTCTAGTTGGCAAACTTTCCAAAAGTCAACTGCACAATTGAGCCGCAAACGAGTATTACAACTTGGAATCGCTACACTAACAGCTTGGGCAATTCTTCTCGCATCAGTACAACAACAACCTCAACTAAAAGCTTTTGAACTATTAGAAAAATCGGCAATCACAGATAGCAGTCGCCAAGAATTATTAGATCAGTCTGACTTAATTCAAAAAGGATTAGTCAACGCTTACTTATCCAGTTATCGTTATCTTAGCCCAGTCAACAAAAGTAATCAAATTCAGAGTTTCTATCATTCTACTTTTGGTCTACCAAAGGGAATCAATCAATTTTTACAAGATCGGTTTAATAACCTAATTTCTCCCTTTTTATATCAAGGTTCTCGCAGTGATACTGATAAAGCGGAGAAACTATATGCTGATTTTTTCGATGTTCCGATTCAAAAAGGGGAACAAAAAGCAATTATTCATGCCATACAATCTACCGCAGATAGAGACCAAGCAAAAGCTGGATTATTGAATATTGGACAGAAAAAAGTATGGTTGCGATCGCAACAAATTAATATTACTGAACATGGTGATTTTGCTGATGTAGAACTTTACGAAATATATGACAATAAAACCACGGAAGTTGAGGAAATATTGTATTACTTTTCCTTACCAGAAACTGCTGTAATTACTGGTATTTGGTTAGGAGATACAGGGAATTTAGCCCAACGATTTCCGTTTCAAGTTTCTCCTCGCGGTGCCGCCCAAAAAGTGTATAATTCTCAAGTTCGACGAGTTAATCCCGTTGACCCGGCACTGCTAGAACAAGTAGGCCCCCGGCAATATCGTTTACGGGCATTTCCAGTCCCACCCCCTTTAACTCCAGCAGAAAAACGATCTAAAGTCGAACGTCCGACAGAGATGCATTTGTGGTTAACCTATCAGGTAATGCGTCAAGATCAAGGTTGGCCGTTGCCTCAATTGACCGAAAAACGTAATATCTTTTGGACGAAACAAACAAAGCGCATTTATAATGGTAAAACAGTTAAAGGAGATAACGAAAACTGGCTGCCTGCATCGTTACCCGCAACGAAAACAGAAGCTAAAACCACCCATACTGTGAGTTTTGATAAGGGTAACCGTATTATTGCCCAACCTTTAATCAATCAAAACCCTATCTTACCCAGCGGCAAACGATTTGCGGTTATTTTGGATACATCTCGTAGTATGGCTTCCCAACGTCAGTCTGTCACAGATACTTTTGAATGGCTAAAAAAACAGGGATTTGCGGATTCTCAAATCAACAATAATGATGCTGATTTATATCTCAGCGCCACGGGTGATGCATTGCCGCAACGAATTGATCAAATTAGCGAATTTAAGCCTAAAAATATCACATTTTATGGCACATTACAGCCTGAGGAAATGTTACAACAATTCCAACAGCTAAAAGCAGATACAACCTACGATGGGATTTTTATCCTCACTGATGAAGGCAGTTATGAATTAGCTAAAGATTTACCCGATATTCCGACTCCTGCTGCCCCACTCTGGATGGTACATTTTGGCAAAACTTCTCCCGCTTATGAAGATGGCTTGCTGACGGCAATTCAAAAGAGTCAGGGTGGCGTAACCAATAGTATTGCTGAAGTTTTACAACGGATGGGATTACAAAATCAGTTGGGAGAAACGGCAATTAATGTTGTAGATGGTTATGCTTGGCTGTCTCAAAACACAACAGAAACAGCCATTTCAAATACTGATTTAACTCCAATTGCTGCCCGTCAATGGGTGCAAAAACTAAGTCGCGAGATGGATTTACAGCAGTTAGATCAACTGGATGCGATTCATGCAATTGCAAAAACTAACAAAATTGTTACGCCTTATTCTTCGATGATTGTGTTAGTTAATGATCAACAACGGCAAGCTTTAAAAGAGGCTGAAGCCGCAGCAGATCGCTTTGATCGAACAGTTGAAAATGGCAAAGAAAATTTGACTCAACCGGATAACCCCTTACACGCCAGTGTACCTGAACCTGGGTTAGTTATTGGTTTAATTGGAATCGGTTTTTTATTGTTAATTCCTCGTCCCAAAAATCCGATTGACTGATAATATGAGTTCTACATAATTAATGCTCATGTAGAGACGTTCAATTGAACGTCTCTACGCAATATTTTGAATTAAGCTGCTAATCCTGAAACTGTCAATAAAATGCTTAACAAAATATTCTTAATTTCCTGGATTTGGAGTTAATAATGTAATCAATAGTGAAAGCTGCAATGACTTTACCTCCAGATCAATATTCTTTTTGATTATAACATTTTCAAAATGGAGTTGAGTCAAAATCAAAATCTAGTTTAAAAATCTCATGAAAAACCAAAATATTTAAAATTATATTGCCATAGGTTTTGATTGTAACCCATGGCAATTTCCAGGGTTTATATCAACTCATATTTTAATTTTAACTATATAAACCAATACCCGTTTGATTAAATTCCTCCACCGTTTTTTCCGAGAGTTCGTGAGTGGTCATCGCCGTTAAAATTCCAAACGGTAAAGTTAAATGATAAGCCCCTGCTGCTAAGGTTGCTGCCGCTTCCTCTGGGGATTTAATACTGGCTGCGAGAATTTTTGTATCACTCCCCGCTAACACTGCTGCCATCTGTTTTACAAGTGTAATTCCATCTCCTAAAAAACGAGTTGCGCGGTTGACATAAGCAATTGCATATTTTGCCCCAGCTTCAGCGGCTACAGCGGCTTGGGCTGCACTATAAATCGCTGTAACAGAACAAGTAATTTCAGGAGATAAATGGGCAACCGCTTTAAAACCCACCTCAGTTGCAGGTATTTTCAACACCGTTTGTTCCCCCAATAAATTAAACGCTGCTTTGCCTTCTTCTATCATTCCATCAAAATCTAAAGCAGTTAATTGATAGTAGATTTCTCCTGTGAAAATCTTTTGAAGTTGTGTTAAAGTTTCTTGGGCTGATAAATCACTTTTTGCGAGTAATGTTGGATTGGTGGTAACACCATTCACCCAACCCCAGTGGCGGACAGCCTGCGCTTCTGCTATAATAGCTGAATCAAGATAAAGTGCCATTCTTATTCCTATTTGTTGAGATCCAGCTTTTAGTTTATCGGATTTCACCTAAAATGCTTCAGTTGAATTGATACTCTCCCAATTTATAACATCAGTGATTCTCGAAAAATACCGTCAGTTCGATAATTTTTGGTAAGCTAAGATAGAAGAAGATCAGTTTTCTAATTGATCGTTAACATTATATAAAGGTTTAATATTCTGATTAAATAAAGCATTAAACTTTTAATATTTTTACGGGGACATATTTTTTTAAGATGAAGAACGCGATTCTGTTTGACTTTGACGGTACATTAGCCGATACGTTTGATGCATTGGTGAAAATTACAAATAACCTGGCGGGAGAATATGGCTATCCTCCTGTGAATCAATCAGAAATTGATCGACTTAAAAATCTGAGTTCTTGGCAAATTATCAAGCATTCAGGATTGTCTATTTTTCAAATTCCTTTTCTGCTGCGACGAATTCGATCTGAACTCCGTAATCAATTAGAATATATTGATCTTTTTCCAGGAATTAAAGAGACTTTATTCGAGTTAAAGCAACAAGGATACTCACTATATATTTTAACTTCAAACTCACAAGAAAATGTGAATATTTTTATTCAAAATAATCAGGTTGCTGATTTATTTACTGGGGTTTACAGTAGTTCTAACTTGTTTGGGAAGCATCGAAAAATTAAAGCAATTTTAAAACAAGAAAAAATCCCATCTCACCAAGCTATTTATGTAGGAGATGAAACCCGAGATATTGTAGCTGCCAAGAAAGCAAATATTAAAGTTATTGCTGTCAGTTGGGGATTTAATGACTCAGAGGTACTTTCTCAATATCATCCAGATGCATTAATTCGTCATCCCTATCACTTAGCTGAAGCCCTCAAAAAGCAATTTGAAGTTAAATCGAAATTAATATCATTTCCAAAATTAATATTTAACTCTCTTCGCGATTAAGCGCAGTTAAAACAGCTTGCTGACTCACATTTTTATAGACTGTTTCTAAATACTGCATAACTGTTTCACGGGTAATCAGAGAAGAACTCAAGGGAATAACCCCTAAAATATCTAATACAGTTTCTTGGCTAGGGGGGGGTGTAATCACAACTAGAGAGGACTCCAATTGTTCTGAGTATTCCCAAAAATGATTAATCTTAATTTCGCTTTGAGGTATAGCAGAAACTAGTTCCTTTTTTGTTGATTTAAATTGCGTTTCTTCCGCTTGTCCTTGTGTCCGTAATTGACGTAATTCAGCTAAAATTTGTGTTTTAGTTCGTCCTCGCAGTTGAAATAAAACAAATGGATCTTCACTAAAGCGATCGCCTAACATATAATATACCGCACCAATATGTTTACAGGGATTGGCTTTATCCGGACAACTACAGCGAGAATGAACCTCTTCTAAAGCAAAAGGAAACAACCGCAACCCATTGCGGGCAAACACTTCTTCAATATTATCGGGCATTTCTCCCGCTAATAATTTAGCTGAAAATAATGCTTTTTGTGATAAAGTTTCAATCACATAATGCCATTCTTCGTCATTAAACGTATCTAATCCTAAAGAAACTTCATAGGGTTCGGGTTGAGTTCCTTGTACTTGTGCATTAACTTTTTGATCTTTAAATTCAATGCTGAGAACGTTCCCCTGTCGGGCATAATTACGCGCCCGTTCCAAGCGTTTTTTAAAGCGATATCTATTTAGAATATCCAGCCATTGTTGAGACCACCATTCTCGATCTGTCGATAAATTTTCTGTCATTGTGCATTCTATTTCAATAATCTATGTAACATCATATCAGAAGTTGTAGTCAAAAAAAGCCACTTCAAGTGATTTTATATCGATTATTCCTCGTTATCATTTTCTCCATGCTGAAAAGGTAAATCCTGATTAATATGATCAATTTCTTGCTGTTCCATATTGTTAATTTTGTCAATATAAGAATGCAGAATTTTTGCTAAACGGCGATCATAAAATCGGTGTAAACTATAATTAGGCGTGGCTGGAAAACCCCGACGTTTTTTGTGTCGTCCACCTGCCCCCGGATCAAAAATTTTAATCCCATGATTAATTCCCCATTCTATCGGTGAATAATAACAGGCATTGAAGTGTAAACAATCTATGTCTTGATAGCTTCCCCAATAGCGTCCGTAGAGGCGATCGCCTTTGGTTAAACAAAATGACATTCCCAGCGGTTGTCGGTCGTCTTGTTCGCTATAAGCTGCCGCAAATACCACGCGATGACGGTAATTGTGATGTAATTCTTCAAAGAATTTGCGAGTTAAATACTTACTGCCCCACCAGCCAAATTTATCACAAGTATCGGCATAAAAATGATACATTAAAGAAAACATTGAATGAGGAATTTCATCACCGGTTAAGGTTTTCATTTCTAATCCAGCTTTGTTAATGGCTTTACGTTCTCTTTTAATATTACGGCGTTGATTGGCATTAAAAAACTTTAAATAATCATCAAAAGTATTAAAGCCTTGATTTTGCCAAATATAACTGTGATGTAACCAAGCCGTATAGCCATGATTTTCCATCAACGCTTGCCACTCTGGGTCAACGTAGAGAAAATTGCAACCGGAGAAATTTTGCTGGATACAAAACCGATCAATTTCATGCACCATTAACCCGGTTAATTCCGTTTCATCTTCAGTTTCAGCAATTAAAAATCGATATCCTTCAGCAGGAGTAAAAGGCGACATTCCCAACAGTTTAGGATAATATTCTATCCCCAATTGATACGCCACATCCGCCCATTGATGGTCAAAGACAAACTCACCCCGACTATGACTTTTGATATACAGTGGCGCAATGGCAACTAACTGGTTATCTCGCCACACCGTTAAATGATGGGGTAACCAACCCGCCCGCCCCGTGGCGCTACCAGAAGCTTCTAAATTATGCAGCCAGTCCCACTCAAAAAAAGGCGTGGTCAGAGGCTGGGCTAAAGCGTCCCATTCAGCTTGAGGGACCTCGGAAATTTGAGTCACCCAACGGACAGAATAGGGTGACTTGTGCTGTTTCACCATATTTTCGATAAACTTGTAGAGACGCATCTTTTCTAGGGTAATGTAATTCTCAATTTATAGCTGCCTGTTGCTGGTTTTGGTAACAGAGGAGACTGGGATAAACCCTATCTAGCTGAGGCTGTTGAATAATTCTGGATTACTATAGATGCTAGAGTTATCCATAAAATTAAACAAATAAAGTCAATGCCATTCATCCTTGGCTGTATATTAGCAAATATCAAGAAATTCTCGATATAGAATGACTGGCTTCCCTATAAATCACAGTTATAAAGTATCTTATTTTAATCGATTAAAAGTTCTAACTGCTGGGCTTCAATGCGATGGGCTTCATATAACGTTTCTGCAATTTCAGTTAAATTTAAGACCGCATGACCTTGATAACCGTTTTGATTCAGTTTTTCCATGACATTATTTCCATGATCGATTAAAACCACAATATCTTTAATCTTTAACCCAGCAGATTCTAATTTAGCAGCCCCTTTGATAACGCTACTTCCTGTAATTAAAATATCATCAACAACAACAATTGTTTCTCCGGCTTGAAAATGCCCTTCAATTACTCGCCCTGTCCCATGTTTTTTCACTTCTTTTCGGGGAAAAATCATCGGTTTTTCTAGTCTCAAAGCCAGTCCGGTTGCTGTGGGTAAAGAACCATAAGGAATTCCTGCAATTCGGTCAAAGGTTAATTGCTTTAAAATCTCTGTATAGGCTTCTACAATTTGATGAAAAATTTGAGGTCGAGAAATAATTCTTCTCAAGTCAATATAATAAGGAAATGTTTCCCCAGATGCTTGAACATGATCCCCAAAAATAATACAGCCGATATCATAAAGTTGTAGAATTAAATCCCGATGAGGTTGAGGTTTAATAAAGCAAATATTTGGTAACCATAAATTACAAGTTGGGCCTGTCTTTATCAGTTGTTGACGATGTTGATTGATGCGATCGCGAAACTCTTTTACTACAGTATTGATCTGCTTTTCTTCTAACAGTTGAGGCGGAACCGGAATCATTAAGCCTGTCCCATTTTGATCCAATCCTGCCCTTAAAATAGAACTCAAATCGGCTTGATCTAGCAAATCATTTTCTTCTGTAAAATCCCCTTCTAACAGTATCCAACGTTCGGGTGCAGTTTGGCGAATTCTAGCTAACATATCCGGCATTATTCCGACTTGCAGTCCTAACTGTTCGGGTGTTCCCCAAATTTGAGTTTCTTGGACTAACTTTAGATAAAGCGGATTGTTAGAATTAGGATATTCTTGTAAAAAGGTAGCTGAAGGATTAGCAGATGCACAAAGAATAAAAACGGCTTTTCCAGGATAAACTAAAAAAGGACTAATTTGATCTCGTCCCGCATAGGGAGAAACCGTACAAGCATCTGCCAGCCATTCTTCAAAAATCAACTCCGCAAATAAACTACTGCTATTTAAATCGCTATATTTGGCATCAATAATAACCGGAATATTATTAGGAATTTGCTTGATTATTTCACTTAATAACTGACAACCTGACGCACCCAATACTTGATAATATCCTAAAGGAATTTTATAGGCACAAACTAGATCGGATGTTTGTAAAATAATCGAAGTTAGCCGCTGTTTACACTGCTGAAAATATGGATTTGAGAGAGACTTTAACTCAGGATTTGGTGTTAGAGAAACAGACAATAAACTTTGATTTTGTTCAACTGCGGCTAACCGTTTATCTGAAAAGTTCATAAAGATTTGTTATGGGTTGTTCGAGAAAATTTGAGTCGGTGTGCTACAGTAACTTTTAATGAACAGTAACCGCTTCAGGAACAACAGTAGTGCGATCGCCCGATAAACCGAAAGCCGCGTGAATGGTTTGTAATGCCTTCACCCCTTGCTCTTCATCCACAACACAGCTAATCTTAATCTCAGAAGTGGCGATCATTGAGATATTAATACTTTCTGCGGCTAAAGCGGCGAACATTTGGGCTGCAACACCGGGATGATTCATCATACCCGATCCCACCACACTGACTTTTGCGATCGCTTGATTCATGACAATTTCACCACACCCTAATTCTGGGGCAATTTGATGTAATAACTGATACACTTGATCCGCATCAGTTTGGCAAACCGTAAAAGCAATATCGCGGGTTAATTGTTGACCCTTTTGATGACAACGTTTCGATTGAATAATCATATCAACGCTTACATTATGATTCGCCAGTAATGCAAACAGTTTTGCTGCCATACCGGGACGATCTGGGATATAACGAATGGCAAACCGGGCTTGATTGCGATCCAAGGCAACACCCCTGACAGGAGGCAAATCCGGGGTTGTTTCATTCTCGGGTTTGGGGGAGCGTAAATCGACTTCAAAGGCTGCTGCTAGGGCAGCCACGGCGCGTTCACAGTCTGTTGCGGCGATCGCACAACTGACTTTAACTTCAGAGGTGGAAATCATTTGTAGATTAATTCCTGCCTCGGCTAAAGTGGTAAACATTTGGGCTGCTACTTTTGGACGGCCAATCATCCCCGCCCCGACGATACTCACTTTAGCAATGGGGGCATCATCGCCTTTGACTTCTGGTTCTTCTTCTAAGTGAGAATATCCTTTTGTCAACGTCGGTAAAATGGCATCGGCCACTGCGATCGCTTGATTAAAGCAGTTTTGACCCACTGTAAAAGTAATATCATTCGTATTACCTTCGTGGATCGATTGAATAATTAAATCAACGTTTAACTGCTGTTGGGCAATTCCCCCAAATAAACTGGCGGCAATACCGGGACGATCTGGAATTCGTAATAATGAGATCCCAGCTTGATTCTTATCAAATTCAATCCCATCTACCGGATGAGACAATTCTAAATTTTCTAATGGCCGGGGTTGGGGTTTAGCCGAAGTCACCCGAGTCCCCGGTTCATCACTCCAACTGGAACGCACAACTAAGGGAATACCGTAATTTCGGGCAATTTCTACCGCCCGAGGATGCAGAACTTTTGCCCCTAAACTGGCCAATTCCAGCATTTCATCACAAGTAATTTCACTCATTAACTGGGCATCGGGGACAATACGCGGATCGGTGGTTAAAATCCCCGGCACATCAGTATAAATTTCGCATTGATCGGCTTGTAGGGCGGCGGCTAAGGCAACAGCAGAGGTATCTGAACCCCCCCGTCCCAGGGTGGTAATTTCTAGGGCTTCTCGGTTCGTAATGCCCTGGAAACCGGCAACTACAATCACTTTACCTTTTTGTAAATGACGTTCAATCCGTTGGGTTTGAATATGGAGAATACGGGCGCGAGTGTGTTCGGCTTCGGTGACAATACCCACCTGTGCCCCAGTCATGGAAATTGCGGGCTGGCCTAATTCTTGCAGCGCCATACTGAGTAAAGCAATACTGACTTGTTCTCCAGTCGAGAGTAACATATCCATCTCGCGGCGGTTTGGAGTAGTGGAAATTTGCTGTGCTAACTTCACCAGTTGGTCAGTGGACTTGCCCATCGCCGAGACAACCACCACAACCCCATGATCTTTGGCCGTTTTCGCCACTCGTTGGGCAACCGCTTGGATGCGTTCAACCGAACCAACAGATGTACCACCGTATTTTTGAACAATCAGCATAGCCACTTCTCACTGAAGAACAACAATAACAATAACAATAAAGTCGATTGTTAATGAATCGACCTTTGCTTAATTTTACGAATACAGACGTTGATTTTCCCCATATTTTACCTAAATTTGGGAAGTTACTGATGCCAAGATGCAGATTGATTCATTCAACTTCCGGCCATAACCGTTCTAACTGTTGTCGCCAAGCTTCTAGGGTTCGTTCTTTGACTTGAGGATCGGCTTCCATTTCTCCCATTAAACCCTCTGCGTAGAAACGTTCTAAAGTTTGCATTGTCGCTTCCATGGACTGTCCTTGACGTTTTGCCATCAGTACCACTTGGCGGATGCGTGATTCAATTAACTGATTAAAAAACTCTGAAAATCCTTTTTTATGTAATTCAATTAAAGTCGCGATCGCGGCGGTAAAATCCGTTTCCGTTACGCTGGAAAAAGGATATTGAAAAACGCCCCAAACTACATTCTGATGAACTGCATAACGAGTGGATTGAGTGATATCAAAATTGGCTTCCAGCAGTTGAGAAAGAATCGCTTGAGCTTCTTGTACAGGGGCGATAGGAATCAAAATTCTTAACCAGGTTTGTTCGTCTGAAAGCAACACTAACAACCGAAAATTTTCCTCTTCTACTTGCCAAGCATTCGGTTCAATTTGAACCACTTTTTCACCAAAATAGTCAATTAAGCTGCTTGAGATTTCTTCGATCATCATAATATTAATTTTCTAAAAAATGTCTATCTTTAAGGGAGCCAGTAGGGGTTATATCCAAAGAACGGTAACTCTTCAGGTTGTAATTCAATCGGGGAATTATCGTCCGGTAAATCTAGGGGTAAAATCCATAATCGACTAGTTGTGATTGTATCTCCTCCTTGAGTGCGTGGCATTAATTCTATGTTGTTCCCTTGTGTAATTTGAGTAACAGTCTGGTCAAATAATAACGCTAAACCATCTGGAGACAAACTCAGATTAATTTCCTGTTGATTGGGTAAAATTACTAAGGGTGTAATCTCACCTGAGTTGACATCAATTGCCGCAATTAAGGGTTGTTCTTGATATTCCTCTGTATTGTCTAATAGTTCTGTTATTAAACAATACAGGATTTTGCCCGTTGGATCAAATTCAGCACTGAGAATATTACCAAAAGCCGGAGAACGGTAAATTTCTCGTTCTTCCCCCATGTTATCGACCACAAATAATGAGCGGGTTCCATCTGGATTAAACTTAATCATAGCAGCCACCGAACCCTGATTGCTAAATGCTAAAATCTGACCATATTTAGGTAAAAATTCCAACGGTTCTGCTTCAGGTTCTAAGGGAATAATAGAGGTTAAATCTGGCCCTTGAGCAATAATTAAAGATTCACTATCCGGCCCAATTAAAAAATCTCCTCCATCTAATTTTAACGATTTTGCAGACTTCCCAAATTCAACAATCCAAGGACTGGCATCAAGAGAATCAGTTTTATTCACTCGTTGAATAACAATTGTTTCACCATTTGGCGATAAATCAAATTTTAAATTGCGGTATTTTTTATTATCTAATAATAGCTCAATTTCTCCAGCCGGCTGAGAAGATTTATTTTTATTTCCCCAAGTATTCGGACTTAAACCTGTTGTGACTGTATACAGTTGCGGATCAAAATTTCCTAGGGTTGATTCTGACTTGACCACGGCTGAAAATAAAATGCGATCGCCTTGGGGATAAGGTTCAAATTCACTGATGACTAATTCTGGCGGTGTTAACGGCAACGGTTGCGGATCGCCACTAAGATTAACTAACATTAAACGTCCTTCTTCTTCGGCTTGCACCCCAATATAAACAAAGGCGCGATCGCGAGTTCTAAAATAGCCTGTAAAAGGTTGAATTTCCCGCCCTTCCTCATCGCTATATAACCGATCTGTTGACCCTTGTAATTGAATTGTAAAAGGCGTTGCATAAGGGGCCGGTTGCAACAAAGTATAAACCATTCTTCGCCCCGCCCAACTAAATTTACCCGCCAAAGGAGGATCAATTCGCAGATTTTGTTCCACACTTTCTTGATTCATTGGCCGACTAAACATCATCACAAAAGCTTGATCGTCAGCACTAATTTGTTGTTTATTCCAACTAAATTCTCGCACCCTCGGTGCAGTATGATCGCCGCTTAAAATCAAGAATAAAATTAAAACTGTTAAAATCCCCATCAACAGAATTGATAAGCGATCTAACGGTAAACTGTATTTTTTAAATTGTTGAATTTTTTGGTTAATCATAAATCATTTTATTTTGAAATCAAAAAGCCTGTGTGACTTCACTCCCGTTTGAGTTCCCCCCTTGACAAGGGGGGGTCGGGGGGTAAATAGGAAAGTTGATAAAACTTGGATTATTCAGTTTCAATTGGTTTAGTATATTCACAGAAAATATTTAATCCCACTTTAATAATATATAATACAATAATCGTGGCGATCGCGGGACTAATTGCAAGAGTTGTTACTTCGACTAAATAAACAATTAAACCCGTCAATAGCGGCGCACTACCGGGATTTTTATTAAATTCATTGATTTTAGAACGAAAGCCTTCATCACCACAGATTTCTGTTCGTAATACTTCTAAAGTCACTTGCCAAAACGAACGTTTTCCACCTTTAGAAAAAGTAACAGCTTCTGACTCATGAGTTTGACTCCAAAGTTGATCGAACGCCTCATCCAATAGACCTTGATGTTGTTCTAACACGGTTAACGCTTCCTGCGCCGGATGATAATTTTGCAGCAGTTGACGCTTTTGGTTGATTTCAGTTGAAGTGTATTGAGTGTTCATTTTATTGTAATTTTAAATAATAGTTAACTTTGCTGATTAATTTGAACAATTTCTGAATACCATTCCTCCGATATTTCCTCATTTATTGCTTCTCGCCAAACAGCTTTAAACTGGTTTTCTCCAAGTTGCTGCAACATCCGTCCTAAATCTTTGAGATCTGAGCCAACCCAATTTTTATTATGCTCTAAATCAATAGATAAAGCTTGAATATAAGTCTTTGTAGCCTCTGTTCTATTTTCTTGTGCTTCCAAAACTTGCCCTAACCGTGTTAAAGTTGGAGTAACTTTCCACCAGTCTTTAAATTTAAAGAAAACTTCAAAAGCTTTTTGATAATATTGCATAGCTTCCTCAAACTTTTGTTGTTCCTGGGCGACTGTTCCTTGGTTATGATATATTTTGGCTGTATTATGTAAATCTCCTGCATCTTCATAGATTTTCAAAGCTTTTTGATAATATTGCATGGCTTCCTCAAACTGCTGTTGCACTTGCGAAAACATTCCTAGCTGATGATATATTTTAGCAGCGTCATAAAAATTTTCTGCATCTTCATAGATTTTCAAAGCTTTGTGGTAGTATTGAACAGCTTCTTCAAATTGTTGCTGCTCTTGGGCTACTCTTCCTAGTTGTTGATACTCCATTGCAGCTTGATAAAAATCCCCTACATTTTCATG
>CAYNXM010000394.1:0-40954 GCA_964401105.1 uncultured Lyngbya sp.
CGTAATAGTTAGATGTACTCAATAGTTCCCGGAGCGTAATAGTTCCCGGAGCGTAATAGTTCGATGTACGCAATAGTTCTATGGGCGTAATAGTTCCCGGAGCGTAATAGTTCTATGGGCGCAATAGTTAGATGTACTCAATAGTTCCCGGAGCGTAATAGTTCTATGGGCGCAATAGTTCTATGGGCGCAATAGTTCTATGGGCGTAATAGTTCCCGGAGCGTAATAGTTCTATGGGCGCAATAGTTATAGCAAGTAGCGCTGGTATAGTTACAGATCACCATGCAGAGAAATTGCTAAAACCCCTATATCATAAACATTTCTCCCTTCTGTTCCCCGTTAAGCGATCCGGTGTTCCCAAAGCTCAGCGCTATAACTATAGAACGTAGCGCTATACTGCTATATTTAATGATTATCGAGCATTTATTTTGCTTCCATCCAGTTTTCCCCGGCATGAATATCAACGACTAAGGGGACTGTTAATTTAATCGCATTTTCCATGGTTGATTTGATTTGAGGTTGTAATACTTCCCATTCATCCGGGGGAACTTCTAATACTAATTCATCATGAACTTGCAGGAGTAAACGCGCTTGATAATCTTTTAAAACATCATATAATTTTACCATAGCTACTTTAATAATATCTGCACTAGAGCCTTGAATCGGAGCGTTTGCAGCGGCTCGTAATAATTGAGCATCATTTTGATTCATTCGTTTGAGTTTGTCTAAATCAATGGCTTCCCAAGGTTGACCTTTTAGGTCTCGTAAACTGCCGCCAGCAAAGTCAAAATAACGCCGTCTTCCGAGCAATGTTTCTACATATCCTTGAGCAATTGCCTTTTGCTTTTGATTTTCCAAATATTCAAAAATCTTCGGATAACGCTGGTTAAATCGTTGAATAAATTCTTTCCCTTCCATGACTTTAAATTTAGCTTCACGGGCAAAACGTTGAGCGCCCATACCATAAATTACACCAAAATTAATAGTTTTAGCTAATCGTCTTTCATCTCCAGTCACTGTCTCTTTTTCAAATAAATACTGAGCCGTTAAAGTATGAATATCTTGAGCATTTTGATAAGCTTCAATTAAAATCGGTTCTTGACTCAAATGAGCTAAAATCCGCAATTCAATTTGAGAATAATCTGCTGCGACTAATTTCCATCCTTTTTCTGGGATAAATGCTTTGCGAATTTGCCGTGAGAATTCTGTCCGAATCGGGATATTTTGTAAATTGGGATTGGAAGAAGATAAACGCCCCGTTGTGGTTACTGCTTGGTTAAAATCCGTGTGAATACGCTGTGTTTTTGGATTAACTAATTCGGGTAAAGCATCCACATAAGTTGATTTTAATTTGGCTAAAGTTCGATGCTGTAAAATACTCTCAATAATCGGATGATCTCCTCTTAACCTTTCTAAAACCCTTGCATCTGTTGAATATCCGGTTTTTGTTTTACGACTTTTCTTAACATCCAATTCTAAACTTTCAAATAACAGTTGACTCAGTTGTTTTGGAGACGCTAAATTAAACTCCGTTCCAGCTTGCTGATAGGCTTGTTGTTCCAGACTTAATAACTGCTGTGCTAATTGTTCAGAAAGTTGTTTTAAATACTCTGTATCAATCCGAATTCCTGTATATTCCATTGCCGCCAATACAGGTTCTAATGGCTGCTCTACAGTTTCTAATAATCTCAATAATTGAGGAATATTCTCTAACTGATCTCGAAGTTGAGGGACTAATAAAAAAGTCGTATAGGCATCCATGCCACAATATTCTGCAACTGCTTTAATTGCAATATCTGCTATGGTTTTCCCCTTCGGAACTAAGTCTTGATAACTTTGGGAAACAATCCCTTCTTCTAAATATTTAACAGAAAGAGAACTGAGGCTATGACTGGCTTCTGGGGCTAAAATATAGCTAGCTAACATACAGTCAAACACCACCCCTGCTAAATTAATCCCTTGAACTTTTAAAACTAAGCGATCAAATTTAGCATTTTGCAGTGCTTTCGGATAAACCTTACTTTCTAAAATCGGTTTAAGGCTTTCTCGAACAATTTCTAAATCTAAATTTTTTCCGGTTTTATGACTAATCGGAATATAAGCAACATCCGTTTTTTCACTTCCCCAACAACAGCCAATGCCGACAAGTTTTGCTTGATATGGATCTAAATCTGTTGTTTCTGTATCCCAAGCCACAGGATGTTCTAAATCCGTATAATTCCTAAGCTTTTCTACCAGTTGATTAAGCTGTTGTGGAGTTTGAATAATTTGAGGATCAATCCATTTTTGCTGTTGAGATGCTAATGCTAATTTAGTTTCTTCTGGACTAAAAAACCATAAGGATTCATCAGAGTCATTTTCTGGATGATCTTGATTTTCAGATGAAGTTGAGGAAGAAGGAGAGGAAGAAGGAGAGGAAGAGGAAAGAGAAACACCTGCAAGTCCTTCAAATTGATGCTGAATTTTATTAACTTGATTAATAAAAGAGGTAAATTCTAATCCTTTTAATAATGGAATAATCGTTTGAGTCTCAAGATTCTGAATTTTACAAGATTCTAGACTAATATCTAAATCCACATCTTGAACAATTTCTGCCAAATGCTGGGAATGATAAGCCGCTTCTTTACCTTCTATCAGCTTCTTTTGAGTTGCCCCTTTGATCTCCTCAATAGACTGATAAATCCCCTCAAGAGAATCATAATCACTTAACAGTTTAACCGCTGTTTTCGCCCCAATTCCTCGTACTCCTGGAATATTATCAGACTTATCCCCACAAAGCGCTTTATAATCAATCACTTGTTCGGGATAAACTTGGAGTTTGTCATAAACTTGTTCTGCATAAAACTCAGTCGGCGTACTCCCTTTTCCATAACTAAGATGAAGTACACTAATATTTTTCTCGCGGTTAATCAGTTGAAATAAATCTTGATCGCCAGAAAGAATTTTAACTTGATATCCGGCTTCGCTTCCCCGTCTGGCTAAAGTGCCTAAAATATCATCAGCTTCATAACCGGCATAAGTGACAACAGATAAATTAAATGCAGCTAACAATTGCTTTAAATTTTCTACATCAATGATAAAATCTTCTGGTGTTTCCGCTCGATCTGCTTTATAGCTTTCATCAGCTTTGTGGCGAAATGTAGGTTCAGCCCGATCGAATGCAATTGCGATATATTCAGGTTGATAGGTTGCCATCACCTCCAGCAATGATTTGAGAAAGCCATAACAAACACTGGTGGGAATTCCTGTAGAGGTTCGTAAGCTTAGCCCATAATAGGAGCGAAAGGCGAGGGAATGACCATCAACTAAAATAAAAATCGGCTTGGAATCAGCCACGTTTGACAATTTATACAACATCGCTTTTTATTGTAGCGCTCATCAATAGAATTGAGAGCAGCCTCCTCTGACAAGCAAGAAGGATGATTTACGGTCCTGAAAATACCGCTTTTTCTACATCTTGCCGACTGAGGGAATACTTAAAAGAGCGTTGGATATCTTCCCCATTCTCACCCGCCCCAAGATATGAAACCGTAAGCCCTTCCACATCTAAGCATAAATCGGCTTTCCAGGTCACCTTGTCCACGTGCCAACGGTGTAACTCTGTTTTATCCTGCTGACAATTGAGCGATCGCAACCAAGATTCTATTTCCGGTAAAGGATGATTGTATAAAGGCGTATCTACTGTTGGGAGTCCCATGGGTGAATGATTAGTTAAATAAACAGCAAACTCAACAAGGTAAAGGGTTTAGTCTCAAACAGCAAACCAGGAGGTAAGATGGGTTCGAGGGCAACATCTGTGCGGGTTAAACCAATCGCGATCGCCAATAACAAACACAGAAGTAAACTAACCCCCATACTCAATAAAGCAAATAATTCTCCTGCCGACAGTGGGCGATCTGTGGGATCTAGATAAGCTGAAGAAGAATAATCGGGTTTTGCAGAGGTAGGTTGATTTAAGGACGTTGAAGGCTGAATTACATTGTAGCGGGAATAGCCAATAGTGAGATCGTAAGCTGAACGACGTTCAGGATGAGACAGAGTCCCATAAGCTTCGTTCAGTTGTTGAAATTTCGCGGTTGCAATTGGCTTCGGCAAAAGGGTTGTATCGGGATGATAATCTTTACTTAGCTTGCGATAAGCCCTGCGAATGTCGATGGCAGACGCAGAAGGATGAACCCCCAGCATAGTGTAATAACTAGCGGTTACAGCGGGGTGTTGTGAAGATTTAGAATCAGCTTGGCTAGATGCTGAACGATGATTCGCCACTACAATTTACCACAGACAACAACGAGAGTTTATCTTTAGTATTTTGACATTGTCCCTATCGAATCGCAAGCTTGTTATGTCTCCCCCGTCTCTAAGTTTTGATGGGATCTAATCCTTAAGATAGACTCAAATCTGACTTCACCTCTACCCCGTGATACTTCAAAACCTAACTACTGTTCGATAAGATTAGCCTATATTTCATCTTTACTCTATAATTTCAATTATCCTAACGGAGGGTACTCATGCGTTGGCAGCTCGGTCGTCGGAGTCAGAATGTTGAAGATCGGCGCGGCAGCAGTGGTCGGGGAGCGGTTGCTGCGGGCGGGGGAGTCGGTGTATTAATTATGGCTGTGGTTGCCATGCTTTTGGGGGTAGATCCCCGCGTTGTGCTTGAACAAACGGTCTCAGTTGATAACGCACCTTATTCAGATACTACAGTCGGCACTCGTTCACCAGAGGAAGATCAATTAGCAGATTTTGTCTCTGTGGTTTTAGCCGATACAGAGGATACTTGGAATAGTTTATTTCAGCAATTTGGAAGAAACTACCGCGAACCGACTTTGGTGTTGTTCTCGGGTTCGGTACAATCAGCTTGTGGGTTTGCTCAAGCTGCGATGGGGCCTTTTTACTGTCCTCGAGATGAGAAACTATATATTGACCTGAGTTTCTATCAAGATTTAAAATACCGCCATAAT
Source organism: uncultured Lyngbya sp. (assembly GCA_964401105.1). GTDB lineage: Bacteria > Cyanobacteriota > Cyanobacteriia > Cyanobacteriales > Microcoleaceae > JAAURB01. The sequence continues at coordinate 4,962 of CAYNXM010000394.1, forward strand.
GCACCAGGGGATTTTGCTCAAGCTTATGTGATTGCCCATGAGGTCGGACACCATGTCCAAACTTTGTTAGGGATTTCAGAGCAAGTGCGATCGCTACAACGTCAAGTGGGTAAAGTCCAGGCTAACCAGCTTTCTGTACGTCAAGAATTGCAAGCGGACTGTTTCGCTGGTGTTTGGGCACATCATGCTCAGAAAACTCGGCAAATTCTAGAACAAGGCGATATTGAAGAAGCACTCAATGCTGCTAGCAGTATTGGGGATGACCGCCTGCAACGAAAAGCCCAGGGTTATGTTGTGCCTGAGTCTTTTACTCATGGTAGTTCCGATCAACGGGTTCGCTGGTTTCGCCAAGGCATTCAGACCGGAGATATTGACCAGTGCGATACATTCGCGACTAGTAGTCTTTAAGTTTACTCTATTTTCCACAGTTTCATCTGTTTAATCTTTGAAAGGCTCAAAGTAATTGCTTATAGTTTGAATTGAGACGGAACTTTCAATTCTTAATTGAAGATGATTGGGAAATTGCCCGACTGATTCAGCAAACCTTAGAAACAGAAGGTTTTTCCTGTGAAGTTGCCCATGAGGGATGGGAAGGCTTGCAGCAATTTCAGCAACAACAACCTGACTTAATTATTCTGGATTTAATGTTACCCGGTTTAGACGGTTTAGAAGTCTGCGCCCGTATTCGACAGCAGCCAGGAACACTCGATCCTTATATCGTGATGTTAACCGCAAAAGGGGAAGAGATCGAATGCAATTTGTTATACTCCCACTGGATCGATTACTCTTAAAGCTTGGGTCGATCTGTCCTGGGTTTGGATCGCGGTGATTGATACGGGGATTGGTATTAGTGAAACGGATTTACCTCATGTTTTTGAACGATTTTGGCGGGCGGAACGTTCTCGCAGTCGTCACTCCGGTAGCACAGGGATTGGTTGCGCGATCGCGTAGCGTGGGTAAACCCGTATCGCGCGTCGTTTAGTGGAACTTCAAGGGGGTAAAATTAGAGTGAAAAGCCAATTAAATCAGGGTAGTGTGTTTCAATTTTGTTTGCCGTTAGCCTAATTTAAACATAGCGATTAATATGTCTAAAAGTACTACAAATTATTGGAATGTTTTAGATCCCAAGAATGCTAAGAAATGGGAAGCGATCGCAGATTCAGATGGAATGCTAGAACAAATTACTTTAGCCATCGATGAAGTCAGCGGAGATTATACCCGATTAACCCGTTTTAAAGCGGGCGCAAATACTGCTAATATGGGTGCAAAGTTTCATAATTATCCGGAAGAAATTTATATTATTTCTGGATCGTTGTATGATGAAGCCTTTAAAATGTGGCTAGAAGCAGGACATTATGCTAGTCGTCCTCCCGGTGAAGTTCATGGCCCTTTTTATGCGAAAACTGAATGTATTGTGCTGGAATGTTCTTATCCAAGTCAGGCTATGAAAGACTGTTAAATTTAATTTATATTAAAAAAATTATGTAACCTTAATTAAGATGCATCAAAGAAGAGTTTGCTCTCGAACTCAGGTTTTTTTGCTGATTTTATACATCATCCCAATTCTCCTACTCGTCTGGTTTATTGCAGAATTTAGAGTGAATGTTCCCAGTTGGGATGAATGGCCAGTCTCAACAATCTTTGAAAAGGTTGCAACAAATGAACTGAGTTTTAATGATTTAATTGAACCCTATAATCAGCATCGATATTTGTTTGTCAGGCTCATTATTATACCAATCGCTTTTTTAACAAACTGGAATAAAGATTATGAATTAGCTTTGAACGTCATCTTAGCGATTAGTACCTGGATTATTACCCTACAAATTTCTTGTAAAAAAATAGAAAATTTTAAAGGTAAAACTTCTTTTTATATTACTAATAGTGTAACGTTATTTCTAATTCTCTCTCTAGTTCAATATCAAAATTGGCTGTGGGGATTACAAATCGGTGTTTTTTTAGTCAATTTTTCCGTTGCTTTAGCCATTCTTATTCTTAGTTCAGATGAGCGATTACAGCCTCAAAAAAGTCTACTTATAGCAGCATTTTTTTGTGCGATCGCTAGTTTTACAATGGCTCAAGGATTAGTATCTTGGCTCGCTGCGATCCCACTTATTGGGTTAAAAATTCAGGGAAAGCGGCAGAAAATACTGTCCGTTTTATCTTGGATTGCTCTGTTCCTGTTTACTTGTTTTTTACACTTCTATGATTATCCAATTTCCGAAGAAAAAGGTAGTAATATTACTGCTATTTTAGCTAATCCAACTTACTTTATAAAATTCTTTTTTACAGTAATTGGTGCACCATTATCTCCTGACTCATCTGTAATAGCGTTTAGCTTTGGAATCTTGATTATTTTACTATTTTTAGGATTAATAATCAGGGGCATCAAACTCTATCATTTTAAATTTATTCAACAAGTTGCACCTTGGCTATCTTTTGCTCTATTTGCAATTTTATTTTCAAGCCTTGTGACTGCGGGAAGGGCAAATCTGGGAGTGGATTTTGCTTTAGGTTCAAGGTATACAACCAACTCTCTTTTTCTGATTATTGCATTAATTCATATTTATTACACTTTGAGTTTTAATAAATTCAGGAATAAAAGATATAACCGATTCCCAAAAACTATATTTTTTCAATTATTCTTGATAATTTTATTAGGCATTAGTTCTATCTATTCAATTCAGCAAGGAAAACCATATCGTCATCGATTAGAGAGTGAAAAAAATTGCTTGAATTTCATTCAAGTAATAGATGATAGACACTATTGTTGGACATGGTGGGAGATTATGAATTCGCCTGAAAAGATGAGAAGTCATGCTCAGTTCTTAAACTCTGTCAATTTCATTGAAAGCCCAGACATTCAATTTATTAATTCGGCTGCAGAAATAGAAGGAAAAATCACAAAACCTAATCTAAATCAACCTATATTACTGCGGCATCCTGAAGACTCCCTATCTATCTCTGGAGAAGTTCGTCTTTCCGATAATTTGCTATCACAAAAACAGCCTTATTTGATCGCTTTATCATACGGAAATCGAAAAACAATCATTGAGTATCGTCCCCTCAATACCTTGGATACCGCAAATATTAAGGATCAGAAATTAGCCTGGAGTATCTCTTTATCTGCTAGTTTGTTACCCCTAGGAGAAACCACACTGAACCCTTGGCTGTATTCCCCTCAAAAGCAGCAGTTTATCCGTTTAAAAGGAGCAGTTTCTATTAAACGACTGACCCCAGAAATTGATAAGAATGTTACCTTTAATACAGAACCTGCTGAAACTTATGGTTATATTGACTCCTCTGCTATTCCATCTGCTGCTACATCCAATCAGCGGATAACGGTATCAGGTTGGGCAATCCTTCCTTCCCGAATTAAACAGCCCAGTCAAGTTTTTCTTTCCTATGGAAATCATAAATACTTCATTGCTAGTGCTAAAGTTCATCTAGATAGTCCCGATGTGGCTGAAGCATTAAATTCCGATCAATATCGCCAAGCCAGATGGTTAACGACTCTTCCGTCATGGATTTTCCCCCCTGGAAAAACAAGCATTAAAGCTTGGGTTTATGATCCAAAACGAAAACAATTTGTTAAGTTAAATGATGAGGCGAAAGTAGAGGTGTTTCCAAAAGAAACGACTTTTATTTCTTCATCTCAGCCGATCTATGGTTATATTGATTCTCCGGAAAATCCGGAAACTTCATTTACTCTGTCTCGGGATCAAATCTTATCTTTAAAAGGTTGGGCTAGACTACCAGAGAGGGTTGAACAACCTAAAAATGTTATGTTTTCTTATGGTAATCAACAGTCGTTTTTTGGGGGGGCTGATGTGAATCTTAGTAGTCCTGATATTGCTCAAGCTTTCAACTCGCAACGGTATAATCAAGTCAGATGGGAAGCTCAGTTATTTATGCACACTTTACCTTTGGAAAAAACAGTAATAAAGGCTTGGATCTATCATCCGGGAAAGCAACAGTTTATTCAGCTTCAACATGAAGTTGCGATCGCAATTATTGACTAATAGCCGATTCTCATAAAGTCCGAATCATTAATGTAGACTGGGGTTGATATCCTAATTTTTTGTAGAGGTTGAGGGCGGGTTGATTTTGGATGAACACCTGTAAACTAATTTTGCGATCGCCTCGTTGTTTTGTCCACTCTTCGGCTTGACGAACCAAAGCGGAACCGATCCCCTGGCGACGATGTTGAGGCATCACATACAACAGGAAAATATGAGTCATGCGATCGCCTTCAACTTGATCGACGGCGCTACCCAGCCACAAGCCAGCGATGGGGGTGGGATGAGACAAATGGGGTAAACGACAGGGTTGAGTCTGTGGTGGTTGTATTGTTTCCTCTACCCACCATAATGGCGTTTCTGCCGAAAAATACCGTTGCACTGTTTGGGTTAAATGGCTAAAATCGCGATCGGGATAGAGTTCTTCATAGGTCTGATGCATAAACTTGAGCAACAATGCCCGATTATAGCCAGAACCCCTGCGCAGTTGATAACCCGGAGTCAATTCATTCTCGTATGTCATCCCGCAAGACTGGCTTCTGCTGGCAACTCAATTTGACTCACTGGCGCAGGGGCAGCCATGTCACTGGGTAGGAAAATACGGGCGCTGACGGCGACTAATGCCAGGAGAAAGATCGCTAAAACAATCAAAGGAGCAATGTATTGACGAAAGAAAGCCATAATATATTGTCAGTTGCTAAGTTTACGTAAGATTGTAACGTTATCGTTGATTTTTCTACAAGGGGAATTTGAACAGAGGGGAGTATGAGTCATGGGGTGTCGGTGGGTAAGGTGTGACTGTTAAAGATGATCGTTAATGCTTTATATTAGGAGAGCGCTTTTTAAGTTATCATTGTTTTTATTTTAAAAATATGCATAAAATTCCAGTCACTGTGGTAACCGGCTTTTTAGGGGCAGGAAAAACAACCCTGATTCGTCATCTTCTCCAAAATAATGATGGCCGAAAAATTGCAGTTGTGGTGAATGAATTCGGTGAAGTTGGAATTGATGGAGACCTGCTGCGTTCTTGCCAAGTTTGTGATCAGGAAGAAACCCCACAAAATAATATTGTTGAATTAACGAATGGTTGCTTATGTTGTACCGTCCAGGAAGAGTTTTATCCAACGATGCAAGCCCTATTAAAACGGCGAGATCAAATTGATGCGATTTTAATTGAAACATCGGGGTTAGCCTTGCCTAAACCGTTAGTACAAGCCTTTCGCTGGCCGGAAATTCGTAATAGTGCCACGGTTGATGGTGTGGTGACTGTAGTGGATGCCGAGGCGTTATCAGCCGGGACGTTAGTGGGAGATTTGGCAGCAGTAGAAGCCCAACGACAAGCCGATCCGAATTTGGAACATGAAACCCCAATTGAGGAGTTATTTGAAGATCAATTAGCTTGTGCGGATTTAGTGTTATTAACTAAAACAGATTTACTGGATGAGGCCAATTTAACTCAAGTGGATAGTTGGTTAAAACAAGAGGTGCCAACGGGTGTAAAAATTGTATCTTGTTGTCAGGGTGAAGTTGATAAAGATGTTTTACTCGGATTTAATGCTGCCGTTGAAGACAATTTAGATCATCGTCCCAGTCATCACGATCATGAAGAGGAACATGAACATGATGATGATATTAATTCTGTTCAACTGACTTTAGATCAATCTTTTGATCCTAAAGCGTTGATCGAAAAACTCAATAAACTGGTGCAGCAGCAAGAAATATATCGAATTAAAGGCTTTGTTAGTGTGCCGAATAAACCGATGCGAATGGTATTACAAGGAGTGGGAAATCGATTTGATTCTTTTTACGATCGTTTTTGGTTAGAGGATGAACCGCGCCAAACTCGTTTAGTCTTTATTGGTCGAGAATTAACCACTGAGGCAATAGGGTTTGAATTAAGTAAGGAGTAAGTAGAGACGTTGCATGCAACGTCTCTACGGGAGTAAAAACCTTGGCTATCATCATAAATTCTAGTCACAATTCATACCCTATTGTAAGCTTGCGTAGCGCCATAATACTTAATTTGATGATCCAATATATTTCAACTTCCACAAACAACCGGAGATAAAATTAGTAAAAACATGAGCCACAATGGGAACCAGTAAGTTTCCTGTGAGTAAGGTTACATAGCCTAAAATTAAGCCGACGACTGTTGCCCAAATTACATAAGGCCATTGCTGAGAACCGCTAAAATGAAGGATGCCAAAACAAAGACTTGAAATGATTAAGGCGGCTGTATTCGCCCCCAAAGCGGATAACATCACCCCTCGGAAGACTAATTCTTCACTCAGTCCCGGCAGAAGTCCCAACCAGATTAAATCTGGCCACAATAAGGGGGTCAGTATTAATTTTAAGTATTGATCGGCACTACGACCATAAGCCGGCCAAATTCGATAGATTAAGCCACTGATAATAGTAATTCCTAAACCGAGAGTCAGACCCCAGAGTAAACCATTGACCGTAAACTGAACGGGTAAAAGGACAACGTTACCCAGATATAACCATAGCTTAGCGGCAACCAGCAAAACAATGGCTGTTCCACCCATAGCTAACAACACTTGCATACGGGTTAGGGGTTCAAGTTCTGGGGTATTGGAGCGATGTTCAACCACAATATTAGATAAGATAATAACGGTTTATTTAAATGCTTTGGTTTAATTGTAAACCTTAGCAATGGACAATAAATCCGGATTCAGTGCTGCTGGATCAATGCCACTACGATGGGCAACTAAAACACCGATGGCTTCTAAATAGGAGTTGACCGCGAACGCCTTAATTCCCAGAGATTCTGATGAGACTTGCATCCGTGTGGAATTATTGGCAACTGTAATGATTTTAGCCCCAGTTTGGCTGAAGCTGAGAATCGCGCTACTCCCGCAAGCTGTCGCGGGAATGACAACGGCATCGACATCAGGTGCCCAAAGTTGAGTCGGAGTTAAACCTTGCTGAGATGAATTCACCCATTGGGGGGCGCGACTTAACCCGGCTAAGACACAGGGTAAAAATGTATATCCAATTTCCTCAGCAGCCGATCGCGGTGACAGTTGGGGATCGAGAGGCAGGGGTAATAAGGCTGGGGCATGGGCTGCCGGAATTTGAAACTGACGGACAATTAAATGGCTAATCACAGCTTCTGCCCCAGCTAAGGGATCAACCCCTTGCCCCTGGCGATATTGCTGTAAAGCCTCACTGTCTTGATCGTCAGGAAACCGGGCAACGACTGCGATCGCTTCGGCGTTGGCTTTCTGAATTAATGTTTCTGCTCCCCGTAGCAAGCTATCTGGGTTGCCAATTGTCCCCCAGGAGGCCCCTGAGGGGGCTGTTCTCAGCTCGACTTGGAGGGGAGCATCTGTAACCACATAGTCGGTTAAGCTTAATCCTAGCGTTGCTCTGGCTGCATCCGCCGCTTGCAGATGTCGCCCCAGCAGTTCCGGTTCTATGGCCCGATCAAACAGTAACCCGATGCGGTTTTGATGAACGGGAGTCAGTCCCCAAATCCCGGCGGCAAATTGATCCAGGGCGTAGCCTTCGACATACAAGGCGTTAGATAACGGCCAATACAGTTGAGCGCCATTGAGAACGTTAGGATGAGTAATCAACGTATCACAGACTTGAGCCATCCCACGGGCAACGGGTAAAGCATCTCCGGCATATCCACCAATGGCTGCCCCAATTCCAGTCGGAATTAGCAAAACAACGGTGTAGGGACGCTGCATATTAATCTTGCGGCTTGGGAGCATTCTCGCCAACTGTGACAACGGCTTCTATTTGAGCTTTCTGAGCCTCAGTATCAACCTGAGTCACAGCCCAACGCAGGGGTTCACCTCGCTGTTGCAGTTCGGCTTCAATCGCGCGGTGGAGTTGTTGAGGAGATTGCTGTAAATCGATTTCGGCAGTAATAAAATGAGTTGTCATCTTGTTTATTTAAGAAGCAGTTGAAGGTTGACCAAATTGAGCATCATAAACTTCATCCTCTTTCCCGGCTTCAATCTTGAGATCGGAGCGAGGATAGGAGACACACAGCAAAGCATAGCCCTGTTGTTGTAGTTCGAGACTGAGTCCCATGCCTTCACTTTGCTCCAGTTCCCCTGAGAGGATTTTGGCGGCACAGGTGGTACACACCCCGGCATTACAAGAATTGGGTAGATCTAATCCGAGATCCTCAGCCGTTTTTAGAATGTATTCATCCTCAGGGACTTGAATGACCTGTGTTTCTCCTTGATGGGATATCTCAACAGTGTAGGTTTTAGACATCGTGCGTATTGGCGAGCAGCAATGGTATCGTTCGGGGGGACATACAGGAAAAAAGTTTTCCAGTTTTCCCGAAATCCATTAAATTAGATTGCAACTTATTATAGTGGGCTACATTAGAAGTTGAACAATAAAATCTGTAATGCTCAATTTTTTGGGGTTGCAGAGGGGTTCAATTTCTATCTACTATTACGACTAAACTGTATTCAGCGTCTTAATTTCAGGAAACTTTTTCTGGAGATTAGGCTAAATTCTAATCAGGGGCTAGCATTTCACTACACTGGATTTCCAGTCATTTTACCGTTCAACAGTTTATCAAAGGGATCTAATGATTCTTATCCTGATTCACTGGATCAATGCAGCATGGCAGGCCATCTTAACAAATGTTGGTTGGATGTCGTGGAACTTATTTTTGGCGTTAATCCCGTTAGCCCTTAGTTTTTGGCTGTTTAACCCTGATGGTTTATCCAGCCTCTCCATAAAGCGGTCGTCTTTATTGCTTTGGGGAGTCGGCTTTTTATTAGCGGTGAGTGTGTTTCCCCATTTCCGTCGGGTGTTGCGTTTTTTGGGGGATATTACTCAAATCCTGGATTGGAAATATCTGATTGTAGTGATTTTAGTTACAACTGCCCTAATTATTTGGGAGTTTTGGCAATCTCGTATCCGTCACACTCAATCCTCAACTCGTTCGGTGGGATGGTGGATGGTGTTTTTAATGTTTATCTTCTTTTTACCGAATGCGCCTTATGTGCTGACAGATGTGATTCATTTGGTTGAAGATATTCGTTTCGGTTACTCCATCTGGATTATTTCCTTAGCATTAATTCCTCAGTATCTTGTATTCATATTGCTCGGGTTTGGGGCTTATATTTTGTGTTTGATCCAACTCGAACGGTATTGTCAAGCCCAAGGCTGGGGGATTTGGAACAAAGGGATTGAGTTGATTGTCCAATTTCTTTGTGCTATTGGTATTTATCTAGGACGATTCCAACGATTCAATACCTGGGATATCCTGACTCGTCCAGATGCCTTAATTGAAAGTGTAATTCAGGATATTTTAAATCAACGCCCTCTGCTGATTATCGCTGTCACCTTTGTTGTTCTAAGCCTTTTGTATGCCTTGTTGAAACCAGTCACCCTAGCTGTGCTTTCATCCGACTACGAACCCTCGCAAATGTAGTCTATTTGCCTCAATAAACTCTGTAACACCTCAAGTTTTGAGGTGGATTGAGTCTTGATCTACAATGCTGTGAAAAGCTCTGAATATAAAAATAATGAATCGATTTGATCGCAAGCTATGGCGACGATATTGTGCGATCGCTCAGCCATTTTTTTATCCAATGGAGCCAAAAAGTACCTCAACTTTTTTAGGGCTGCTATTTCTGCTGCTAGCATTTTTACTCGCGATTACTTTTCTGAGTATTAGTGTAGTCACTTGGGCAAGTCAATTTGTCTTTCCTCAAGTTTTTAATCAGTTAGCACCTGGATTATTAGACTATATTGAGCGGATTATTGATTCTCCGCAAAGCATTGTCTTGATTATCATGTTTTGCTGTCCTCTGATTGCGGCATTTCATTATAAAAATCAACTTCTCTCTCGTTGGAAAACTTGGGGATTATTATCAGGTTTATTACTATTAGCAATTTCTGTGGGTGTGTTGAATGTCACGATTAGTTATGTGATGAATTTCTTCACCTCCGCTTTATCCAATCGAAATTCGAGTGATTTTTGGCGGTTTATTTGGGTGTATTGTGGTGTTTTGCTGTTAGGTGTTCCGATTGTTGCGATTTATTGGTATAGCCAAGATCGATTAGGGAATTCTTGGCGAAAGTGGCTGACCGAGCAGTTCGTTGAAAAGTATTTTAAACATCGCTCTTATTATCAGGTTGAAGCTCAATATAAAATTGATAACCCGGATCAACGTATTGCCGAAGATATTAAATCCTTAACAGTTACCAGTTTAAAATTACTGATTACCTTATTAGAAGCGATTATCGATCTGATTCTTTTTGGTGGAATTCTTTGGTCAATTTCCACAAAAGTCTCTATCAATTTATTACTCTATGCTTTTGCGGGGACTTTAATTGTTATCTTTTTAGGGAAACGTTTAATTTCCCTCAACTTTAATCAACTCAAATACGAAGCAGATTTCAGACATGGATTAATTCATGTCAGAGATAATCGAGAATCCATCGCTTTTTATCAAGGAGAATCTCAAGAGAAAAGCAATATCGATCATTATTTATATAAAGCATTTAACAATTTTAATTTACTGATTGGCTGGCAACGCAATGTCAATTCTTTCACAACGGGATATCGATATCTGGTGCGGATTTTACCTTATATCATTCTGGCTCCTATTTACTTTTCAGGAGATATTCAATATGGTGATATTGTACAAGCTAATTTTGCCTTCCGACGGGTTCTAGATGCATTTTCAATTGTTGTCGATCAAATTCAACCGTTAGGAGAACTGGGGGCAGGAGTGAATCGCTTAGCCAGTTTTTCGGAGGCATTAGAACAGTCTGATTCCAACACTCAAACAGGAGAACGAAAAATTGATGTGGTTGTGAGTTCTCAACTTTCTTTTGAACATTTAACGTTATTGACTCCAGACTCTCAAAAAGTATTAATAGAAGATTTATCACTGACACTACCTCAGACTCAAGGATTATTAATTGTGGGAGAAAGTGGAGTGGGTAAAAGTTCTTTACTGCGGATGATTGCGGGGTTGTGGATGACAGGAACTGGGCGTTTAGTCCGGCCAAAATTAGAAGAAATGTTGTTTTTACCCCAACGTCCCTACATGATTTCAGGAACTTTACGAGAACAGTTATTGTATCCTAATCTTGACCGTTTTGTAGAGGATGATCGGTTACTTCAGGCTTTACAATGGGTGAACTTAGAAGATTTACCCCAACGAGTCCAAGGGTTTGAAGATCAACTCGATTGGGGCAATACATTATCTCTGGGGGAACAACAACGTTTAGCCTTTGCCCGAGTTTTACTAACTCAACCTAAATATGCAATTTTAGATGAGGCAACGAGTGCCTTGGATCTAAAGAATGAAGCGCGTCTTTATGCTAAACTGCAAGAAAGTTATACCACTTATATTAGTGTTGGACATCGTCCCAGTTTGCTGCGATACCATCAACAAGTGCTTGAATTAACGGGAAATGCAGAATGGTGTTTGACATCCGCTAAAGATTACAAAGCAAATCTGTATAAGTTGGCTTAATGATTCATCGGTTCATAATATTGACAATTTTGACATAAACCCTGGGGATTTATTGCACATCGAATCAGTTCAGAATGGGCATTAAATCGGAAAGTTGCATCCCCAATGACCCATTTTCCTTGAATTAAACTCCGTTCAACAGGGGGTTGAGTGGGTTGAACATAAATGGCAATTTTAGCTAAATAATAACGACCATTCCTGAGTTGATAGCGTTGACGACGTTCTAATACCGTGTAAGTTTGATCCTCTAAATTCAGATAATGACCCGGTTGAGGATGCCAATCTAAGCAGATATTTCCGAGTGATTGATGTGAATGATTCAGAATCACTTCTATCGATAAAGAATCCGTGTCTATGCTCATATTAATTTACACTCATATTTATTCTGCCATAAAAATAGACTAATTTTTTCAAAGAGGATCGTGTTCACCTCAAACAACTGTCCACCTGAAGCTGAATCAAGTATTCATTCTGTTTAGGATAGAGAAGCAACGACAAAAGATATTGTTGTCAGATAAAAAGCGATGAAGAATAAAACTATTCAGCAGAAGGATACACCCGCATGGATATTTCAAGTTTGGTTCTCTTTCCTTTTAGCTGTTTCTGTAACCAGCGTAGGAATTGCTTATTTACCCGTTGATAGTTGGATTAAAGGCTTTATGGGAATGGGTTTAACATTCTCTATTGGTTCTTCTTTTACCTTGGCAAAAACAATTCGAGATAACCATGAAGCCGGTAAAATGTTGTCTAGAGTGGATGAAGCCAGACTGGAGAAACTGTTAGCTGAACACGATCCCCTCAAATCATAAACAAATAATCCGTTTAACAGTCGTTCAAACCTGTTGATACCTGATTTAAAACCCCCAAATTTGGGGGTCTAGGGGCAACTGTAATGATTTTCAAGGGCATCACTGATTGACCTCATCTGCTGCTAGGATTTTTGCTTTCCTCCGGCACTACTAACATTAACTGAAAGTTCATTTACAGAAGAAGCTTCATCCGTTTCCACACTATCACTGCTGGTGGGTAGTTCTAAACAATACCCTGCACCATAAACTGTTTTGATGAATTGAGGATGACGGGGATCGGGTTCCATTTTAGTTCGCAGATGGCGGATGTGAACCCGAATGGTTTCGATGTCATCATCAGGATCATATCCCCAAACTTCTTTGAGAATTTCGCTGGGTGCAACGGTTTGACCATGACGCTGTAACAAGCAGTGCAGCAGTTCAAACTCAAGATGAGTCAGTTTAACGGTTCTATCGAACCAAATCGCCTCAAAGCGTTCTGGAACTAGGGTTAAAGTCCCGTAACTGAGAATCTCGCTATGTTTGGCAGCCTGGGGAATGCGGTCAGTACGTCGTAATAATGCCCGTACCCGCGCCAGCATTTCTTCAAGTTCAAACGGTTTTGTCAGGTAATCATCTGCACCCGCATTAAATCCCTCTACTTTATTCTGAGTTTGACCTAAGGCGGTTAACATCAAAATCGGAATATCGGCGGTGCGTTCATCTCGCCGTAACCGCTGACAGACGGTGAAACCATCAACTTTCGGCAGCATGAGATCCAAAATAATTAAATCTGGCAACAGTTGCAGCGCTAAAGCTTGTCCTTTAATGCCATCTTCGGCTTGGCTGACTTCGTAGCCTGCCATTTCTAGGTTGATTGCGACTAATTCTGCGATCGCTGGATCGTCATCAATGACTAATATTCGAGGCATCACTTAGAACCTTAACTTAGAGTTTCCACCATACTGAACCTGTGTTGCACCACTCGTCTCAACTCTTACAGGAAGCTCTGAGCTGTTGATTCTCATCAGGTTCTGTCTTCAATTTTAGAGTTTTTTAAGAACTATGTTGTACTTGTAGACTTTACTGTACAAATAATAAGCAATCTTTGCAAACTTCAAGAAATGTTAAACAATGAGATAATTGCCTATAGGTATAGACAAGATTCAATAAAATTTGATATTATATCCAGCTTTGAGTGAAACACCCCCAAAATCAAGAGCGATAGATTAAACGTTAATCGCTCCGATAAAATAGAATTTACTCACAACAGCCACGGGCGGGTAAAGCGGGACTATATCGGCGATATTCGGCCAGATATTGCTCCATCTCTACAAACTGGCTGAGGTTGAGACTGTAGTAAACCCAGCGACCCTCTTGGCGGGCACGAACCAAAGAAGCTTCTTTCAACGTTTTCAGATGAAAGGACAGTTTGGACTGACTCACCTTGAGAATGTCACAGAGTTCACACACACAGAGTTCTTTTTCACGCAATAATTCGATCACTCGAATTCGCAAAGGGTCGGAGAATGCATGAAAACCAGATGCGATCTCAATAGCCGAAGTGGACTGAGTCGTACTCATCAATTTTTTTCTATAAACGCCATTCTTAGTATCATACTGATATTTCTAGTGAATGGGTGATTTATCATTTGTTATAGGTGTTCTGGACTACTCAATTGTTACACCCTCAATCTCTGCTTCAGATAATTCATAAAGTTGCTGTAGCTTTTGTAACTTTTCTTCTTCGGGTTGCCAGAAACCCCGGCCATTGGCTTCTAACATTCGCCCCACAATATTACGAAATGCTTCTGGGTTGGAGGAGCGTAATTTCTCTGCCATCGCTGCATCTAAAGCATAAGTTTCCGCCGCTTGGTCATACACCCAATTGTCCTTAAAATTAGCAGTCCCGCCCCATCCCATTAACGCTGTCATCCGCTGGGAAATTTCATAAGCCCCACCGCTGCCTTGATTTGCCATCGCATCCGCCCATTTAGGATTTAATAATTTTGTGCGGTATTCTATTCGTAATAAATCATCTAATTTACGCGGTGTTGTATCGTTAGAAAAACTTTCTACAAAGTTAGCTTCAACTTTTTGACCCCGCTGTTGTTCTGCGGCTTGCTTTAACCCGCCCGTATTGGCATAATATTCTTGAATATCTGTCAAACCATATTCAACCGAGTCAATTTCTTGAACAATTCTATCGGTTGTTTGTAATAATTGTGTCATTACTTCCGGTCTCGCCTGACCTTTATCTTGACGACCATAACTAAACACATTCCGCCCTTTCCAAGTATTGCCTAATTCATTTGCGGTTTCCCAATTTCCATCCACCACTTGGTCATTCACTAATGAACCAAAATCCCCCGAAGGATTAGAAAATAAGCGGGCGGCGGTATTCTCAATGCCCTGAGATTTTAACTGTAAAGCGTGTTTACGAATAAAGTTTTGATCTTCTGGTTCATCTGCGGTTGCTGCCCGTTGAAATAAATCATCTAATAGTTCAATAATATTGACAAAACTATCGCGGAAAATACCGGATAAATTCCCTAAAATATCAATACGAGGATGATCGATTTCGGCCAACGGTTTAAGTCCATAACGTACAATTCGTCCGGTGCCTTCTTTTATCGGTTCTGCCCCGACTAATTCTAGTAGAATTCCGATGGATTCTCCTCTGGTTTTAATCGCATCTAAACCCCACAACATCACCGCAACGGTTTCCGGGTATTTTCCGGTTTCTGCTAAGTTTTGATCGATAATTTTTTTGGCGATTTCTCGCCCTCGTTCATAAGCAGCAGGAGAGGGCATTCTATAAGGATCTAAGGCATGAATATTGCGTCCTGTGGGTAGAACGCCATTACCATCTCGGAGCAAATCTCCACCGGGGGCAGGGGGAATATATTCACCATTTAAGCCTCTTAATAAGTTGGTCATTTCGTCTGTTGTTTGCATTAATAATTCCCGAATATTATCTGCTTCAGTAGAATCAGTCGTCGGTTTATCAGCAAAATAAGCATTTAAATAACTATCTAAAACCTCTTCTGTCGGCGCTTCTCCTAAAGTATGCAATCCAGAAGAAAATAATCGTTGTTCAACTACTTGTAAATAGTTATAAACTTGAACAAAATAATGATTTAATACTTCCACACTAAATAGTCTAGCAGTTTCTGAACTAAACTCAATTCCTAACTTTTTTGCTTCGGCAAACGGACAATCTGTGTTAATGCCTGCATCGACAATTTTCTTAGAAATTGCTTCTTGTAATGCTGAATTTTTTTGTGGATCTTCGCGATATTCTGCAATTAAATCTCGTAAACTCATTAATTCTTTATATAATCCAGCGCGACCATAAGGAGGAACGTTATGAGAAATCAGTACACCATAACCCCGACGCTTTGCCAAAATCGATTCAGAAGGATTATTAGCCGCATAAATATATAAATTGGGCAGATTTCCGAGTAATATATCCGACCAAGAATAACCTGTATTTCCCAACGGAGAACCCGGTAACCATTCAACTGTTCCATGCATACCAAAATGAACAATTGCATCGGCTTTAAAGTCATTTTGCAGCCATTTATAATAGGCGGCATATTGAGGATGAGGCGTTAAATCTCGTTCAAACATTAACCGCATCGGATCGCCAGAAATACCTAACGGGGGTTGAACCCCAATCCAAATATTACCTAAATGAATTCCACCAATATAATAGTTTTCACCATCTGTTTTAATCCCACTTTCTGTTAAAGATTTCCACTGATTTTCTATTCGATTTGTCAGTAAATATCCTAACCATTTTTCTAGCTTTTGAACAGAAATAGCTGTGGGTTGACTGCCATGATTATTTTGCAAACTATTATATTCATCGGCTGCTTTTACTTGTTTAATTAATTCTTCTCCATCTTCGGGGATATTTCCGACAGCATATCCTTGTTCTTTCAAGGCTTTTAAGAAATTGATTAAGCTACGAGGAACATTCAATAATGCAGCCGTTCCTGTTGCACCATATCCGGGCGGAAATCCATATAAAATTATGGCAATCTTACGTTGATAAGGTGGTGTTTGCTTTAGTTGAATCCAATTTTTAACCCGTCCTGTTAATCGTTTTACTCGTTCAGGAACTAGATAAATATCTTCACCAACTAACCCACCTAAAGGAATGGTATCAATTGCGCCATCAAGTTCCGGTAAAGCATATAAAACCACACTTTGTAACCCTCCAACCCCTTGACGAGTCCAGGAATAAATATCTTGAATTAATAACGGTGCTGCTACAATATAAGGAATATTTTTAGCCGTTAAAATCTTCTTTGCAATGTCTACTTGTCGTCCGGCTTCCATTGAACCAGCGGGGCCACCCACTAAAGGAAAACCAATGGTAGAAACAATCGCATCAACTTCAACGGCTTCAGTAGATAAGGATAAAGTTTCGAGATTTCCTTGTTTTCTTTGATGGCTTTCATAAGCGGTTGTCATCCAATCTCTGACGGCGACATGACCTTCTACACCATTAATAAAGATAGGTAAAGGAGTTAATCCGGCTGCTTCAAAATAACGAATCAGTTGAGGAATATAGGCTTGTTTGGTAATAACGTGTTTACGGTAAAGTAAGATGCCTACAACGGGTTGATTTCCTTTTTTATCCCCACAGAAGTGACCCCCCTGTGTCCCCCTGGAGAATTTACCCCCCTCTGTCCCCCCTTGGAAAAGGGGGGATGAAGGAGGAATGTTGGGGGGATGTATGGGGGAGGTTTGTTGATACCAATTTAAATAGTCTTTGGGAGATTCAAAATAGCCGTTATATTCAGGGTGTAATAATCCTATATTGGGGGTTTCTACTGGAGGCGGAATTTCTCCGATTTTGAGGTCTAAATATTTCTCGGCAATCGTCCAAAACATAGCCGCAACATTCTCCGATCCGCCGGCATTCCAATATCCATAAATAATTAACCAGTTGCGTAAATCTTGAACCTTTTTAACGGGAACAAATTTAAGCAGTTTCGGGCCAGTTTTGAGGAAACTAATATAACCTGCGAGTTTATCTTCTTCCCGTCCGCTAGAAAATTTGCTGAGGATAAATTGAACGGGTTTTGGCATTCCTTTGGGCTTGTCGCCAATTTTAAATGCACCAATTTGAGTTAAACTGATTAATTCTAAAGCGGACTCAAATACTAGGCGAATGGGAATGTGTTGGACTCGATCTCGTAACCACAAAACTTGATCGTAGTCAAATAATAAGCTGGCAAAAAAGACATCAGCAGTTTCTAAGGCGGCGGCAACGGTATCGGGTTGGTCTATTAGGGCGCGATCGCTAAAGACATGAATCTCTAACTCCTGACAGCCAGAGGCAGCCACAGAGGCGGCTTCACGGTACAAGTTAGCGTTAAAAGATTCAAATCCAGCAATCAAAACGATACGTTTCATAACCCCCGCCTGCAAACTTTCTTTAAATTCCCTCCTATTTTAGATCGATCTGAGGATTTGGGGTAATCTTTTAATATTGAAATAGATCAAGAACAACTAAATCAAGCTGAGTTTAACTTAACTTGAGTGGCATGAGCAAACAATATCTATTAGCTTGACTCTACTCTATTTAACAACGAATCAGCCATAACTAATTACTAATACCGTTGTATCCGCGCCCATTTTCGTACGGGGAGAACTTTTAGGGTTTGTAGGAATAGTAAAATTAGATAAAGGGGATTGAGTAAAACATAACGTTTCCATAATCTTAACGGTTCTTGGAAGAAACGAAATAGCCATTCTAAGCCACCTCTTTGCATCCAAGGGGGGGCTTGAGGAATATTTCCGGCGTGAAAGTCAAACGCTGCCCCAACGCAGAGAATGGCGCATTTGAGTTGATGGCGATGTTCATAGGCCCAATTTTCTTGACGAGGACAACCTAATCCGACTAATAATATACCGGCTTGGGATTGACAAATTTCTTCTAAATAGCGTTGTTCTTCATCAATACTAAGGGGACGAAAGGGTGGCGAAATGACTCCAGCAATCTTTAAGTTAGGATATTGTTTTTTTAAATTAATTTGCAGTTTTTTTAAGACTTCGGGTTTAGAACCATATAAGAAAATACTGACTCCAGCTTCTGCTGCTTTTTGACAGACTTTCAAAGTTAAAGTTGGCCCATAAACCCGATCTTTCATTCGAGTTTTATAAAGTAAATTCAGCGCCCAACGTACGGGTTGACCATCTGGACAAACGAGATCAAATTGATTGAGACGATAACGATATTTGCCATCTAAAACTGAGGTCATGACACCATGAACAGGTTGGGCTGCAACTGTAAATGTTTGATGATTTTTAGCAGCTTGAAGAATTTGTGTTGTTGCTGCTTCGTAATCAATTGCATTAACTTGCAGTCCAAGTAAGTTATATTTTCCTAAATTCAGCATGGCATTTTCTCACCCATCAGGGAGCAAAATTACTATTGTATTGAGTTCAGTTTTCAATTGCTCTCTGTATAACAAACAAGACAACTGTTCACTTGATGTCTCTGTTATTAGCTCTATTATACTGCTTTGTCTTGAGAGTCAGTTGGGTGAAAATACTGAGTTGATTCTGCTAAATGTTTCTTGAGTGTAGCGTTAGGAAGCGGCCCGAGTAAGTGATGCCAAGGTAAGATTTGATCGAGTTGCAAATCTTGATGAACATAATAGTCTAAAGGCGGTAATTGACCTTTGAGTTGTTTAAATGCTCGTCGATAACTACCTAAAGATTCCCCATAGTTTCGCACTAGTTCTAACAGATGTGATAAACGGCGATCGCCTCTAGAAATTAAAGCTTGAATCACAGACCATTTATAACTTTCGGGACGAAATTCTATTCCTTGAGAACGAAGCTGTTTTTCGAGTAGTTTTAATCGTTTTTCTGCTGCTTTATTGACTCCAAACCACTGAAAGGGAGTATGAGATTTTGGCACAAAGGTACTGCAACCTAAAGTTAATTTTAAACCGGGTGCTGCTTTTTTAATCGCCATCATCATCTCAACTGTAGCAGTAATATCTTCTGGTTTTTCTCCAGGAATTCCCACCATGCCATACAGTTTAACAGCTTTTAGCCCGCCCGCTTTGGCATTAATTGTGGCTTGAATAATTTCTTCGTTTTGTAGCTTTTTATTAATAATAGTTCGGAGGCGATCGCTACCACTTTCGACTGCAATTGTAATACTGCGTGTGTCTCGATTGGCTAAAGTTTTTGCTAACTTTTCTGTGACTGTATTGGTTCTGACTGAAGCTAAACTGAGTCGTATATCCTTATATTTGGGTTGACTAATATAATCTAATAACTGATTAAATTCAGGATGCTGAGTGACTGATGCCCCTAATAAACCGAGGCGATTTGTTACAGTTAAACCGATTTCAATTGCGGGAATTAATGAGTTTTCTAAACTAGCCGTTCTAAAGGGTAACGTCAGATAACTAGCTAAACAAAAACGGCACATTTCTGGACAGCTACGCACCACTTCAACCATGTAAATATTTTCCCAAGCTGCCTTCTCTGTCACCACAGTAGAAGCCGATAATGTATTGCCGCGATAGGTTTGTTTTTGTACTTGTGTCGGAATATCTGAATCTATCGGTTCAATCGATTGAATTACGCCTGTTTGACTCTCATAATTAACCTGATATAAACTGGGAATATAAACTCCCGGAACCGTTGAGAGTGTTCGTAGCTGACTGTGTCGATTTTCTCCCCGAACTGTTTTATAAGCTTCTATAAAATCCCCCAGTAAATTTTCCCCATCTCCGAGTAAAATGACATCAAAAAAGTCAGCAAAGGGTTCAGGATTTGCCGTTAAAACTGGCCCACCACCAAAAATTAAGGGGTGTTCTTCCTGGCGATAACTGGCGCGAATGGGGATTTGTAGAAATTCTAATCGTTCTAATAAGTTGACATAATCTAATTCCCAAGAAATTGAAAATCCCACTAATTCAGGCGAGGGGGGTAAGGGTTCAGAAATATCTGTAAATAACCGACTGACTTCGACATCAGAACGCATCGCCAATGTTGCCCATACAACCTGATAACCTAAACTCGTAATTCCCACAGTATATTCATTAGGAAATGCAAAAATAATAGGAATTGCATCAGCATCAGGGGTAGCTGGGGTAAATAGCAGGCGTTCGGCGTTAAAGATAGAAGAATTCACAGGTTAGTTTAGGTTAGTGTTAAATTAATTTATTTATATTTTAGTTTAAACCAAAGAATGGTTGAGGATAGCATTAAAGTCACAATATTCGCCATTACTATAGGTAAATCTTCTTCCAAAACCCCATAGACAATCCATAAGCTGACCCCTAGACAAAATGTCACAAACATTCCGAGAGAAACATCTTTTGTTGATTTAGTTTGCCAGGTTTTAATTACTTGGGGAAGAAACGCAATAGTGGTCAAGCTTCCAGCCAATAACCCAATGACAGTGACAATATTCATATTGATTTTAATTCGTTCACAAAAATGAGGAGTCTGCATCTTGCATTTTACAAGAATTCGACTCCAAAAGAATAACAGAGTTGCCAGTTGCCACCAATTAAACTGGACTCAGTCCAAACATAGCTCGTAAAGTGAAAAACGTAAAGGCGAGTGTGCCACCCACTAAACCGACTAACGCAACAGCAGTCACAGGACGTTTTAATAAGGGTCTGAGTTTTTCAAATAAGAAAAAGAAGATACCTAAGGAAAAAGAAATCAAGTAGCGCGGATAACGAGAGACATTTTGAAGAAATTCTTGCATTGTTTAAACTAAATTTTTTAAATTGAGGTTTATCCTTATATTGGTAACACTTAGAAGTCAGTTCGACAAGTTAGGATGAAATCAATTGATATCAAAGGGGTTCAACACATTTATCAACTCACTCAACCTGTTTCTGCTTCCCCAACTTTAGTTTTTATTCACGGCTGGCTATTGAGTCGGCACTATTGGCAACCTGTGATTGATTGTCTAGCCCCGGACTATCAGTGTTTATCTTACGACTTACGGGGGTTTGGACAATCTCAACTGCCGCTGAATCACAGCAACCCTCCAGGTGATTATACACCCGATGCCTATGCTGAAGATGTCGTCATACTATTGCAGAAACTCAACTTATCTTCTGTGTGGTTAGTGGGGCACTCCCTGGGGGGAACAATTGCCCTGTTAGCGGCACAAAAACAGCCCCAGCAGGTGCAAGGAGTGGTGTGTGTTAATGCCGGAGGTGGCATCTATTTAGAAGCGGAATTTCAGCGATTTCGCGGGGCTGGTGAACAAATTGTTAAGTTTCGTCCGCCCTGGTTGAGTCGTATTCCAGGGTTGGATATATTGTTTACTCGCACCCAAGTCTGCCGCCGGTTAGAGCGTCGGTGGGGTCGTCAACGCATTCTTGATTTTATTGCCGCTGATCCGGATGCGGCTTTAAAAACATTGTTAGATTCTACGACAAAAACAGAAGTTCAACGCTTACCCAAAGTGGTTTCACAACTTCAACAACCGGTTTATTTTTTAGCGGGGCAACAGGATAAAGTCATGGAATTGCAATATGTGTATCATCTGGCACAATTTCACGGTTTATCAAAGCAGGGAAAAGAAAATATTGTTGAAATTCCTAACTGCGGACATATCGCCATGGTAGAACAGACAGAAGCGGTTGTGGCTCATTTACGAGATATTTTAATACTCTATTAATAGACTATAACGTATGATAAGTGAATATGGCTTTTGATCCAGAATCGGCATTCAATTAGGCTTGCGGGAAGGGAAAATGATTTCCATCAACTTAAAAAAAATTATTTCTAGAAAGGAATTACAAGATGTCATCAGCCAACTGATGGAGGATATTGATTCTTCTATTTGTATCCAACAAGCCGACGGCCAGACTTTAATCGGGTCAGTTTCAGAGAGTAAACAAGGTTCATGTCGATATCCAATTAAACTTGCCGACCAATCAATCGGTTGGGTCATAGGAAATGAAAAATCTGCTATAATGGCTTCCTTAATTTCTTATGTTGCCAAACAAGAATATGAGAAAAAAGCCCTAGCCCGTGAGTTGTTAGAAAAATACAAAGAAATTGACTTACTTCAAGATCTTTCAGCTCGAATTAATACCAGTCTAGATTTACAGGAAATTTCCCAGTTTGTAATTGAAGAAGCCGTGGATTTACTGGAGTCAACCAACGGCTCTATTTGTCTATTTAATTCGCAAACTAATAGCTTTAGTATCCTAGGTGAGGTGGGTACAGTCTGTTGTTTACAGCAGTCATTAATTAAGTTCAGGAAAAGTATTATTGATAATATTTTAAAAAGTGGTGAAGGAGAAATTATTAATGATATTACTTCTAATCCTAAATTGAGAGTTTGTGACTGTCTAGTTAATTCTATCATTTATGTCCCTTTAAAAACAAAAGAAAAAATAATTGGAGCGATCGCAGTAGGGAGTGAATCAGGCATCAATTATAGGACAGAACACTTAAAAATCTTAACCCTATTAGCTTCTCAAGCCGCAACTGCCATTGAAAAAGCTTTATTATATCAGCGCAGTTGTGACGAGGCTGAAGCCGCTCAGGAACAGGCTCAGAAGTTAGAGCAAGCTTTAAAGCAATTGCAGCAAGCTCAAGCCCAATTAGTGCAGAGTGAAAAAATGTCTAGCTTAGGGAAAATGGTAGCTGGTATTGCCCATGAAATTAATAATCCTGTTAACTTTATTCACGGTAATCTAAACTATTTAAATCAATATATTCAGGATTTATTATACCTACTCTCTCTGTATCAAAAAAACTACTCTAAACCGGTAGCAGAAATTGAAAAAACAATCGAAGAAATAGAGCTAGATTTTTTGCTCGCAGACCTACCTCAATTACTTTCTTCAATGAAAATAGGCACCGATCGGATTAAAGAAATTGTAGTTTCACTCCGTAATTTCTCTCATTTAGATCAAGCCGAGAAAAAATCAGTCGATCTTCATGAAGGAATTAATAACACTTTATTAATCTTAAACCATCGTCTCAAAGCAACAAAGAATCAAAATGCAATTCAAACGATCAAAGAATATGGCGATTTACCCAATATTGAGTGCTACGCTGGGCAACTGAATCAAGTGTTTATGAATATTCTCAGTAATGCAATTGAGGCGATGATAGAGTTTAATCAACCGCCGAAAACTGCAACAATTCGGATTTCAACTCAAGTGGTTGATTCCGATTGGGTCACTGTTTGTATTGCAGATAACGGGCCTGGAATACCAGAGGAAATACTACATAAAATCTACGATCCGTTTTTTACAACAAAACCTATCGGTAAAGGAACAGGTTTAGGGATGGCAATCAGTCATCAAATCATTGTAGAGAAACATGGTGGCTTGCTCAAATGTGTTTCTAAACCCGGAGAAGGTACAGAATTTTTGATTCAAATTCCGATTAATGTTTCTCGTGTTAATCAGTTTAAAAAAGTAATAAATTTAGAGCATAATCACTTAATTACTCTGCCTATCAAATATCTCTAATCAATCAACGTGGAATCTATTTAATGAGCGATAAACTCAAAGAATTAAAATTTAGTTATTCAGCAGTATTTAAAAAATATTTACTGTTTTTTTTACCTTTGTCTATTATAGTCAGCTTTGTTTTAGGTTTACTTTATTATGCGGATCTTAAAGTCAAACAGACCAGTGTCAAAACAAATGAAGTCAACAAAATAAAACTAAAAACCAATAAAATAGAAACTGATTTTGATTATATCCAAGCTGATTTACTGTTTCTATCCACTCAGCAAGATCTAATAGAAAATTTAGGGCGTATTACTGAGAATGCATCAAATTATAAACAGTGGAAACAAGAACTTGCTCAAGACTATGTATCTTTTTCTAAATATAGAAAACTTTATGATCAAATTCGCGTCATCAATCTTCGAGGTGAGGAAATAATTCGAGTTAATTTTAATGGGGGTCAACCCAAAATTGTACCCGAAGAAAAATTACAAAATAAAGTCAGCCGTTACTGGTTTGAGGAAACCTTAAAACAACAGCCAGGACAGATTTTTGTTTCCCCTTTAGATCTTAATATTGAACAGGGTAAGATTGAACAACCCCTGAAACCAATGATTCGATTTGCTATTCCTATATATGATAGTAATGGCAAGAAGCGGGGAATAATGATATTGAATTATTTAGCTAAAAATTTTATTAACGATCAGTTTCAGGCTAGAAATACTAATCAGATCGGAAAGATTCTAATATTAAATCAGCAAGGATTTTGGTTAAAAGGATTAAAACCTGAAGACGAATGGGGATTTATGTATCCCGACAGAAAAGACAGAACATTTCAAAGAGATTTTCCGCAAGAATGGCAAAAAATTTATAATAGTCGTTCTGGACAATTTAAAACCGTAAATGGATTATTTACATTTATAACAATCTATCCTTTGAGAGAAATACAAGTCATTAATTTAGAGAGTTCATCAAGGAATAACTCAGTCCAGAATAACCCTAATACTTGGAAAGTAATAAGCTATCTTCCTTCAGATATTCTCAATCGTAAATATTATAGTTCTCGTCGAGAATTTGTGCTGTTCTATATTGGATTATTAATATTATTAGGAATAGGTTGCTGGTTGCTTTCTTTATCTCAAGTGCATCGTCAGTTAGCAGATGCAAACCTGCAAAAAACTTTAGCTGATTTAACAGCTATTCTCAATAACTTGACCGATGGATTATTAGTCACTGATAAAACTGGCAAAATTACCCGATATAATCCAGCTTATTTAAAATTACTGAATTTGGAAAATGATTCACTGATGAATCTAGAATCAGATCGGATTTTTAGATCGGATTTAATTCAATTAATTCAGCAAACTCAAACTAATCCTAAAATAGTTGCAATGACAGAAATTGAGTTACCATCAGGACGAATAGGGCAAGCTGTAGCCACTTCAATTGTTCAGAAAATCAGTCCTAACTCTACAGATGAAGTCATGGGTTCACTACTTTTAATTCATGATATTACCAATGAGAAAAAAATAAACTCGATGAAAAATGATTTTATCGCCACAGTTTCCCATGAGTTGCGAAGTCCTCTCACTTCAGTCTTAGGATTTGCTTCTATAGTTCAGGAAAAACTAGATGAAAATTTGTTTCCTTTACTGTCTAACGAAGATAAAAAAACGAAAAAAACGATTAAACGAGTGCAAAGTAATCTCAATATTATTGTTTCCGAAGCAGAAAGACTGACGAATTTAATTAACGATGTGTTAGATATTGCCAAGATGGAAGCTGGAAAAGTTGACTGGAATATGCAATATATTTCAATTGAAGAAGTCATTAATCGGGCATTTGCAGCGACTGATTCTTTACTTCAACCCAGTGAATTAGAAATAATTCAAGAGATTGAACCGGAATTACCTGAGATTTATGGCGATCGCGAGCGCTTGATTCAAGTGATAATTAATCTAATTTCTAATGCTATTAAATTTACAGAAGAAGGTCAAATTATCTGTCGGGCAAAAGTAGAGAATAACAAAATTATAGTGAGTGTGATTGATACCGGTATCGGCATTGCACTTTACGATCAAGGAAAAATATTTGATAAATTTAAACAGGTGGGTGAAATCTTAACTGATAAACCTAAAGGAACGGGTTTAGGATTGCCAATTTGCCAACAAATCATTGAACATCATAACGGTAATATTTTTGTTGAAAGCATTCTAGGCGAAGGCAGTAATTTTTATTTTACACTACCTATTTCAACAGTAATTCAGCCAAAAGATGACAATCAAATGCTTAAGATTGATACGGCAACGACTCAAAGAAACAATTCTACTATTGCATATCCCTTATTAACCTCTCAAGATAATTTTCAGATTTTAATTGTGGATGACGATCCGCATATTCGTGATTTTCTCAGACAGTTTCTAACAGCAAAGAACTATAAAGTTCAAGAGGCAAAAAACGGAATGGATGCGATCAATAAAGTTAAAGTTCAAAAACCAAATCTAATTATTCTGGATGTGATGATGCCTCAACTAAACGGTTTTGAGGTGGCGGCAGTTTTAAAAAATAATCCAGAGACACGAGATATTCCAATCATTATTCTTTCAATTGTTGAAGATCTTAATCGCGGTAAAAAACTCGGAGTTGATCGGTATTTTACCAAGCCCATTGATACCGCCGGACTCTTGGATGCGATGGATTTACTCTTATATCAAGGAACTTCTAGTAAAAAAGTTTTGGTTGTCGATCAAAAAGCTTCAACCTTGATGACATTGTCTCAAGTATTGCAAGTTCAGGGGTATAATATTATAGAAGTTGCCAGCAATGAAGAAAGTGTTGAAAACTCGATTTTAACTCAGCTTGATCTAGTTCTGGTTGATTCTTTTTTGTCACAGAAACATGAGTTCGTCAAGACTTTGCAATTTAAAAAAGGAGGAGAAAATATTATCTTTGTGTTGATAGGAGACGAACAGGACAAGAGTGACAACACAACAAATTCTACATCTTAGGAACATTTATTGATGGAAAAGAAAATTTTGATTGTTGATGATGAACCTAATATTCGGATTTTGATGGAACAAGTGTTAGAAAAATTAGAAGATGAAGGAGTGGAGTTACTTTTGGCAGAAAATGGTCAAGAAGCATTAGAAATAATTCAAGCTGAAAAACCTAATTTGGTTTTCCTAGATGTGATGATGCCTAAAATGAACGGATTAGAAGTTTGTCGTCAGGTAAAACGTGAACCGAGTTTGCAAAATATTTATATTATTATATTGACCGCTAAAGGACAAGAATTTGATAAGCAAAAAGGGATTGATGTTGGCGCAGATTTATATATGACTAAACCGTTTCGTCCTAAAGATGTTATAGAAAAGTCGAGGGAAGTTTTAAGTCTTTAAATCTTTATTAATTTTAATCCAAATGCCGCCCAAAAATGGTTAAATCTTGTTCTTTATCATCTAGCTGGGCAACCCGAGGTAAATATCCCCATTGTTGAAAGCCAAACTTTTCAAACAGCTTAATACTGGGGATATTATGGGCAAAGATAAACGCCATTAAAGTTTTTAATCCTAAACTGGGGCTGCGTTGGATGGCCTCATTTAATAACTTTTTACCAATACCTTGACCATGATAAGCCGGATGAATGTAAATACTAATTTCCGCCGTTTTTTGATAGGCAGGACGACCATAAAACGACTGAAAACTTAACCAGCCAATAATTTTATCCTCTGCAACGATTACCCAAACTGGACGATATTCTGGAGAATGTTCTTCATACCACCGCAGGCGACTTTCCACTGCAACAGGTTCTAAATCAGCCGTTGCCATCCGTCCGGGTACAGATGCATTGTATATCTCTACAATAGCAGGTAAATCTGTTTGCTGAGCATCTCGAATCTCCCAGGCGACCGCATTATCCTGAACTAAACAATTCCCCATGACTGAATTAATGACTTGATCAATTAGGATCAGTTTAATCGCAATCTGATCCATTTTTAAAGTATCGTAGAATACAAAAAAATAAATTGGATCCTAATAAAATCAGAAATAATATTAATCAGTATAACCTGAAGGTTGCCAATAATTAAACGCGATTGTGATACCACTCAAAATGATCAGCAAAGGCGTTAACCAATCTCCCCAACGAACATAAAGCGTTTGAATTGTGCGGCGATAAATTAAGTCTGTATAAGTCGCATAAGTATCTTGTTGAGAAATCCAGATTGTTTCACCTTTAGGATTAACAATAGCAGAATATCCTGTATTTGTAGCCCGCACTGTCCAGCGATTCGTTTCAATCGATCTCATCACATCTTGTGCATGATGTTGTGCTAACATTGCAGAAGCATAATGAGCATCATTAGAAGCTGTTACAATCCATTCTCCACCGTTTTTAGCCTGTTTTTGAAAATGTCGGGAAAATGCAGAATCATAACAAATGCCAATTATAACCTGTCCGAATGGCGTTTTAAATTGTTGATTTTGTTTGCCTTTGATTAAATGAGCATCTAAAGGAGAAAGGCGATTAATCCATTTTCCTAATATACTTTCAAACGGAATATATTCCCCTAACGGGACTAAATTAACCTTATCATACTGACTAATGGTTTTTCCTTCACTATTAATCGCTAATAAACTATTCGTTAACCGATTACCAGCTTGACTAAAACCGCCTAAAAAAGCCAATACTTTTTCTTGTAAAATTGCCTGATAAAAAGAACTATTACGCCGAGTTTGTTCTGTCCATAAAAACGGTAAAGCGGTTTCTGGTGTAATTACAACATCTACCCCTTGATTGACTAAAGCTTGATATCCAGTTGTATAACCATTAATTGCCTTTTGCCATCCGATAGAATTCAGCTTAATTTTATTCGGAATATTGCCTTGAATAATACCAACTTTGACTGCATTTTCCGGTAAATCATTCAGCGGCTGACGGTATAGGAAAAAGCCGATTCCGTGAAGAAATATAAATAAAACAATAGGAATTAAATAAAACCTTAGGCTATTTCTCAAATGATTAACTGGATTTTTAATTAATCCTTCCGCAATCAAACCATTCACCGCAACAATTGCAGCCGTAATAGTACTAGGCCCCGAAATTTGTCCGAGATGAAGAATGGCTAAATTCCCATAACTTTGAGTATAAGCCAAAGAAGACCACCATAACGGAGTCTGACTCCAAAGCCATTCTAAACCACACCATAACGCTGTCCCTATCAAAACCCGAGAGAAAATTAACCCCAATTCTGATGAATCTTTACGCTGAAATTTATACTTTAAAACTTTAGTGATTTTAGAAAATAACCACACCCAAACCACTGTTAATCCGATTCCCCAAGCAATAATAAAAACCCAACAAAACAGGGCAATTATTAAACTCGGCCACCAAGGAACACCCATCCAAGTCATGGGATGAATTCCAGTTATCCAAAATAAGCTTAATCCATAATAACCCACTGCCCAAGGGATTGCAGAAGTGATTAATAAACGCTGTTTTCCCCTCTGTTGAATTACTGTTAACCATAACGGAACAAACGCCACCCAAGGCAATAGCCAAACCCCCCAAGGTTCAGCACCCAGTCCCATTAAAATTCCACTTAAAAATGTGATAATCCAATACTGCTTAAACGGACTATAAAATATTCTCTGTGTTCTAATAGCCTCTGTAGTTTTTATATCCATTAATATCTTAATTTAAGCAAGTTGTTTGCGAAGTCCAACTGTCTATAATTTGATTAATCTTATCAGCTAACTGAAAATCTAAATCTGTTAACCCGAACGCATCATGAGTGGTTAAATTTATCGTAACTTTATTATATGAAATACTTAAATCAGGATGATGACCTAATGTTTCGGCGGGTTCAACTAAACAGTTGACAAAATTAACCGATTCAATAAAGTTATTAAATGTATGGGTATAAACCAGCGTTTTTCCTTGCTGTTCCCATCCCGGTAAATTCTGCAATTTCTGAGTCACTTCTACTTCAGTTAAACGTTGATTCTGAACGATATCAATAGAAATGACGGGAATAATTAAACTGAGTCCTAATATGAGTAAATGATTCATTGTTATTGCCGGGGAATCATTATAGATTCCCCATTTTAAGTTAATTTACTTCTTCTTCAGACTCCTCAGAGGGCGGAACTAATGCAACCGCTGCAATGGCATCTTCGTTATCTAGGCGTTGAACCCGCACTCCTGTGGCACTACGAGACTGGGTAGGAATGGCATTAATGGCTTGGCGAATAATAATACCTCGACTGGTAATTAACATCAGTTCATCCTGGTCATTGACAATTTGCAAACCGACTACTTGATCCCTGGATACATGAGACTTAAATTTAATGGCAATAATCCCTTTTCCTGCCCGATTTTGTAAACGGAATTGATCGACCGGAACCCGTTTACCATAGCCTCCAGCCGTAATCACTAAAACAGCAATTTCTGGGTCATTTTCTATCACTGTTTCTTCGGTTTCGGTTTCAGATTCTACTTCAACAATGTCTTCCTCAAATTCAGATTCTTCTGATAAGTTAGAAGTAATCACACTGGATAAAATATCCATACTAATCAGTTCGTCATTATCCGCTAATTTCATGGATTTAACGCCACGAGTTGCCCGCCCTAACGGACGCAATTGTTTATTATCGGTTTTGAAATGAATTGCCATTCCCTGACGAGAACCAATGATAATACTGTCTTCTGCGGTGGCAAGTCTCACCCAACGGAGTTGATCTCCTTCCCCTAAAGAAATCGCAATTAATCCATTGGTGCGAATGTTAGCAAAAGCAGATAATGCTGTTTTTTTGATATACCCACCATTGGTCAACATCACGAGATAATTTTCATCGGTAAATTCTGTGACTGCCACAACAGAAGTAATCCGTTCCTGTTTGGGAATGGGTAACATTTGAACAATGGGAACCCCTCGGGCTGTGCGGGAAGACACCGGAATTTGATAGGCTTTGAGACAGTAAACAACACCGCGATCGCTAAAGAATAAAACGCTATCATGATCGCAACAGGTAAGGAAATGTTCCACACCATCATCCTCTTTCATTTTAGTGCCCGATTTTCCCCGTG
Organism: uncultured Lyngbya sp.; assembly: GCA_964401105.1. Classification (GTDB taxonomy): domain Bacteria; phylum Cyanobacteriota; class Cyanobacteriia; order Cyanobacteriales; family Microcoleaceae; genus JAAURB01. The sequence continues at coordinate 35,823 of CAYNXM010000394.1, forward strand.
TAGCCCGGTTTTGAGCATCAAAGGTATTGACTGGCATCCGTTTAATGTAGCCCTGTTCTGTTAATAGAATAATCGCCTGTTCATTAGCAATTAAATCCGTATCATCGAGTTCTCCTTCTGCCGGTTCAATAATAGTCCGTCGTGGCGTTCCATGCTTTTCTTTCAGGACTGTGGCTTCAGTTTCAACAATTTCTAAAATCCGTTCTCGACGAGCCAGAATATCTTGTAAATCAGTAATTTTTATCTGAAGTTCTTCATGTTCGGCTTGGATTTTATGAGCTTCGAGTGCTGTTAAACGCCGCAGTTGCATTTGTAGAATGGCATCGGCTTGGGCTTCAGAAAAGTCAAAGCGATCGATTAATTCTTGTTTAGCCGTTGGGGTATCGGCCGCTTGCCGAATTAGTTGAATAATTGCATCTAGGTTATCGAGGGCAATTAATAACCCTTGTAATAAATGATCTCGTTCTTGGGCTTTTCGCAGTTCATATTCAGTCCGACGGCGAATGGTTTCAACCCGGAATTCTAGGAAGACATTGAGGAAGTGTCTTAAGGTTAAAAGTTCCGGTTTACTGTTGACGAGTGCCAACATATTCGCGCCAAAATTGGTTTGTAGTGGTGTTTGTTTGTAAAGGTTATTGAGAACAACGCGGGGATAGGCATCTCGGCGTAATTCGACGACAATTCGCATGCCGTTGCGATCGCTTTCATCCCGGATATCAGAGATGCCTTCGATGCGTTTATCATTCACCATTTCAGCGATTCTTTCAATCAGCGCTGCTTTGTTGACTTGGTAGGGTAATTCGGTGATAATAATAGCTTCACGGTCGGGTCGTCCTCGTTGTTCAATGGTTTCGACTTCTGCCACACCCCGCATGGTAATTGAACCCCGTCCGGTGGTGTAGGCATCCCGAATCCCTGATTTACCCAGGATTTTTGCCCCTGTGGGAAAGTCCGGCCCTGGAATATACTGCATCAGGTCAGTATCACTCAAATCTGGCTGATGAATCAGGGCAATTAACCCATCAATCAATTCTCCTAAGTTGTGAGGGGGGATATTGGTTGCCATCCCCACTGCAATTCCCGACGAACCATTCAACAACAGTTGAGGGATGCGGGCGGGTAAGACAACGGGTTCTTGTTGCGACCCATCAAAGTTATCGACAAAACCGACAGTTTCTGCGTCGATATCCTGCAACATGGCATCGGTGGTGAGGCTTTGCAAACGACACTCGGTGTATCGCATTGCCGCTGGGGGGTCATTGTCGATTGAACCAAAGTTACCATGTCCGTTGATCAGCGGCGATCGCATCGAAAAATCTTGAGCCATCCGCACCAAGGCATCGTACACGGCTGTATCGCCGTGGGGGTGGTATTTACCCAGCACCTCTCCCACCACACGGGCGCATTTACGAAACGGCCTGTCCGGTGATAAACCCAGTTCGTGCATGGCGTAGAGAATGCGACGATGAACTGGTTTAAACCCATCCCGCGCATCAGGCAATGCCCGACCTACAATCACGCTCATGGCGTATTCTAGGTAAGATTGCTGCATTTCGTTTCGCAGATCTGTGGGAATAATGCGGGATTCAGAGGTGGTCATAGAATAAAAAGCTCCATTAACAGCCAAATTTAGTTTTTTTAAACCGAATAAATAGGATAAGATTTAGTTATCTTCGGTTTGATTTAAAAAGAATGCTTGATTCCTTTAAAATTATAGCATAAATCCCATTTTATTTTCAGTTAATTGTAGAAGAGATTAAATCTTTTTATCATCACTTGACAAGGAGGAATTTATGGTAGCAGTGATTTATTCGGACGAGTTCTTAGAACATCAAACGGGTAGATTTCATCCCGAACGTCCGCAACGGTTAAAAGCTATTGTTGAGATGTTAAAAACAGTTCCTTGGAGTCATCAACTGGATTGGCGATTTCCGACTCCGGTATCTCAGCGTCGGGATGGGTTAATTGCACAAATTGAACAGGTTCATACCCGTCATTATATCGATGCTGTCCGTAACTTAGCCGCAAATAATGGAGGATACTTAGATGGTGATACACCTGTTTCACCCCGTAGTTTTGAGGTAGCAATGTTAGCGGTTAGTGCTTGGTTAGATGGGGTAGATTTAGTTGTAGAACAAAACAAACCGGCATTTGTTTTAGCTCGTCCCCCAGGACACCATGCTGAACGCGATCGCGGTATGGGATTTTGTTTATTTTCTAATGCGGCAATTGCGGCTTATTATGCTTTAGAAAAACCGGGAATTAACAAAATAGGAATTTTGGATTGGGATGTGCATCATGGTAATGGAACTCAAAGTATTGTAGAAAATAATTCTCAGATTGCTTACTGTTCTTTGCATCAATTTCCTTGTTATCCTGGTACAGGGAATGCTGAGGAAAAAGGAATGTATAAAAATGTGTTAAATATTCCTATGTCTCCGGGTAGTACAATAGAATTATATCAGCCTCTATTTGAACAAAAAGTGATTCCTTTCTTCCAAGAATTTAAACCCGATTTATTAATTATTAGTGCTGGCTATGATGCCAATAAAGATGATCCGTTAGCGAATATTAATTTACATCCTGCCGACTATAGATTGTTTACAGAATACTGTTTACAAATGACTGATAAAATTCTATTTGGATTAGAAGGCGGTTATGATTTACCCAGTTTATCAGAATCTGTTGCTGCCACAATTGAAGCCTGTTTAAAACAAGAAATAGTTTAAGATCCAACCTATACCAATTCATGGGTGATGTTGCTACTAATAAATCCTCTACCCCCCCTCTATCCCCCCTTACCAAAGGAGGAAGAGACGATTGGGGCGATACGGCGGTAAGCCAAGCTGCGGGAACAATGAAAGTACAATATTATTATAGTATTCTATAGATTTTCCGTTCAAACTCCAGACAAATCATCCCAATTAAACCTTAATAGATATGACTCAAACCTTTAAAGCATTTTTAGTCGAAAAAACTGAAGACAATCAGTTTCACTCCTCGGTTGTTGAACAAAATTTTGATCATCTTCCTGCTGGAGATGTTTTAATTCGAGTTGCCTATTCTTCTCTTAATTATAAAGATGCCCTTTCCGCTACCGGACATCCTGGAGTGACTAAAAAGTTTCCTCATATTCCAGGTATTGATGCAGCCGGGACGGTTGTTGAAAGCAGTCATTCTCAATATAAAAAAGATGATTTAGTTATCGTGACAGGCTACGATTTAGGGATGAATACTTGGGGCGGATTTGCTGAATATATTCGGGTGCCGGCGGCGTGGGTTATGGCATTGCCAGAAGGATTAACTTTAGAAGAAAGTATGATACTCGGCACCGCTGGATTAACTGCTGGTTTATGTGTGAATGCTTTAATTGAGAACAGTATTTTCCCCGCTTTAGGAGAAGTTTTAGTCACAGGGGCAACAGGGGGTGTGGGCAGTTTAGCTATTTCTATTTTATCTCAATTAGGCTATAATATTGTGGCGGCAACAGGAAAAAAAGATAATCATCAATGGCTGAAACAACTCGGGGCAAATACGATAGTTAATCGGGATTCAGTTAATGATAGTAGCGGTAAAAGTTTATTAAAGCAACGATGGGCGGGGGCAGTGGATACCGTTGGCGGAAATACCCTCGCAACCGTTTTAAAATCTACTCAATATAATGGCTGTGTCGCTGCTTGTGGACTGGTGGGCGGTGTAGAATTACCGATAACTGTTTATCCGTTTATTTTACGGGGAGTCAGTCTAATTGGGATTGATTCAGTCCAATGTTCTAGTCGGTCGCGATCGCAAATATGGGCTAAACTGGGGAAAGAATGGAAACCCCGTGATTTAGCAGGGATTTCTGATTCAATTCGTTTAGAACAACTCACGGGGAAAATTGATGCTATTCTCAAAGGTGAAATGCAGGGTAGAACGATTGTAGATTTAACTTAAAACACTGCATTATGCAAATCTTCCGGTTTGAGATGACTATGAATCACTTGACCATCTTTAAACCAGACAACTCGATGGGTTTGGCGGGCAACTTCTGGTTCATGAGTCACCATCACCACCGTCATACCGCTGGCATTTAATTCGGTAAAGATATCCAGCACTTCCTGAGTGGTTTGAGAGTCTAACGCACCAGTTGGCTCATCTGCTAATAATAGCACAGGACGGTTAACAATTGCTCGCGCGATCGCCACCCGTTGCTGTTGTCCACCGGAAAGTTGATTGGGGCGATTATTGAGGCGATTTCCCAATTTTACCCGAATTAAAGCGTTTGTTGCCCGTTCTTTTCTTTCAGCCTTAGAAATCCCCGCATATAGCATCGGTAACATTACATTATCTAATGCGCTTAATTGCGGTAAAAGATGAAATTGTTGAAAAACAAAACCAATTTTTAGATTGCGAATTTTAGCAAGTTCAGATTCGGATAAACGGGCAACATTAACCCCATCTAGATAATAGGAACCACTCGTAGGCTTATCCAAACAACCAATAATATTCATGGCGGTTGATTTACCCGAACCAGAAGCCCCCATGATAGAACAATAATCCCCCGGTTCAACAGTGAGATTAACGCCGTTTAAGGCACGAACTTCTAGATTTCCTTGACCATATATTTTGCTAACATTTTCTAAGCCAACAATCTGGTGAGATTCAGGAAATTTTGAAGATTCTGAAATTGAAGAAACAGAGGTAATCATTATCAAAAATAATTATACACTACGTAGAGCAACAATCGGGTCAAGTTGGGCAGCACGTCGGGCGGGGACAACGCCGAAAAATAAACCAATTCCCCCCGAAATACTCACTGTCATGGCAATAGCAACGGGGGAAATACTGGCTTCCAAAGGAGTTAATGCCGCTAAAATCCAGATACCACTCACACCAATTGCTGTCCCTACAATTCCCCCAGCAGCCGATAAAATGACAGCTTCAATCATAAACTGCAATAAAATATCGGATTGAGATGCACCAATCGCTTTTCTTAACCCGATTTCTGAGGTACGTTCGGTAACAGAAACTAGCATAATATTCATAATCCCTATTCCCCCGACAAATAGAGAAATAGCTGCTGTGGCGGCGAGTAGAATTGTTAACGCACCCGTAACTTTACCCAATACATCCATAATATCTTTTTGATT